>CAYRFU010000013.1:7788-40996 GCA_964423525.1 uncultured Burkholderiales bacterium
AGAAGCTGCTGCTGTCCCTCGCCCGGGACTCCCAAGCCACCGCCCAGGGCTCCCAGGCCGCCGCCCTCAGGACCCCCCATGAGGTTTTGGAGAGCTCCCGCCAGTTGGTCGAGGCCTCCTCCTTGTTGGGCTCCGCCAGGAGCGCCGCCGCCGAGGGCCGCTTGCACGATCTGGTGGGTTTGGTCTTGAATCGAGTCGGGGTTCTCTTGAAGAGCACCCGTGTAGCGCTGGGCCAGCATCCCTCTGAGGTCGGCTCCGCCGCCCTGAGGGCCTCCCTGTTGAGCCATCTCAGGACCGCCCATTCCTTGGACTGCCTGGCCTGGAGCGAGACCAGGAGCGGGCTGTCCGCCTCCCGCGCCAGAGAGAACGGCGCCAGCCATTCCCTGTAGCTCCTGGTTGATATCGCCCCGGCCAGAGCCCTGGTTGTTGGCTTGAGCGGGGCCGCCGCTCCCTTGGGCCCCTTGATTGCCGGCCGCTTCCTGGCTCTCTTGGGGGTCCCCGTTTTCTCTCTCGGCCAAAGCTTGCCTGAGCTGCTTGACCTGGTCTCTAAGCTGTTCTTTCTCGGGGTCATCAGCGTTGGCTGCGTTAGGGTCTTCGCTGATCTCGGCCGTGTCGGTCTCGTTGGTTCTAGGTGAGGCGTCGGCCGGGCTGGCTGCGTCGGGCGACCCGGTCTTGCCAGTTTCCGTGGTGGACGGCTCTGGAGGAGCGGTCGCCGCGTTGTTCGTGGGGGTAGTAGGGGGAGGCGTGGCCGCCGGGGCGCTAGCCTTTCCTACAGGCGCAATTCCGCCGTCTTGTTGCTTAGCCATTATATCTCCTAACGGTTGTTTGCTGAGTCTTAGTTCCAGTCTAGCGGGTCGGTCAAGGTTCCGACATGGTCGACTTGTTACCAGTTTGTTGCAAAAGTTAACAATCGTTGCCCAAGTATGAACTTTGCCATCGGGCTTCGAAAGGGGAGTTCGATGGACTACGCGATGAAGCTTCCCGACCTTCGTTACGATTGTCTTTGCTGTGGCAAAGGCTGCGAAATCAACTGGACGATTCTGGTCAACCAAAAAACCGAGGCCACCATTGCTGATGGACCGGCCGTCAAAGCGGTCAAACAGCAGGGATTTGTCCCCATTCAAGAATTGGAGCCCGGTCTCAAGGTCATCGGGCGCAAAGAGAACGGTCATTGTGTGTTTTTACGGGAGGATAAGCTCTGTTCCATTCACGCCGAACAGAGCTTTGAGGCCAAGCCCCGTCCCTGTCGACAGTTTCCCTTTCACCCTATCAACACCCCCGACGGCTATTACATCGGTTTGTCGTTCTTGTGTTCCGCGGTTCAGAGGAATCACGGGCGGCCCCTGGAGGAGCAGACCGAGGAGATCGCCGAGGCTGTCCACCAGCTGAGTCTCGAGTATCCGCCCAGTCAACTGACGGACCTGGCCATTCCCGTGGGCCCTGAGGTGACTACCAGCTGGTCAGAGTTTCTCAAGCTTGAGAAGGCGGTCCAGGGTCACCTCAAGCAAGAGCCTCTGCTGGAATCGTTGTGGCGGGCTACCAGCGAGGTGGGAATGGCGTTCCTGAGCCATCTCGAGTCAGGGACACCTTTCGTGGCTAGCTCGATAGGGACAGTGCAAGCGCCCCCTCTCTCGCTGGTGATGCCTTCCCTCGAGTCGGTGGCGGCCGCTTTGATCTCGGTGGCCGAGGCGCCTGGAGGCGGTCAGCAACGTCGGGCCGTGGCCGAGGGATATGCCCTGGCTGAGCCGTTTCACTCGGTTCGGGCGGGACGGACGATGGTTTACCGACCGGAGGCACCGGTTTCATCCTGGTTTGATGCTGAGGTGAGGCGGTATTTCGAGCATGTGATCTTCCGGAAGTTTCTGGGCCACGGCCCGGTGGTGGGACGAACCTTCGCTCTTTGCTGTCTTTACCAGGTCCTTCGCTTTTATACTCTCGATTCGGCCGCCCAAGCGGGTCGCGCTGAGCCTCTCAAAGAGGACTACTACCAGGCTCTCGACGTGGTGGAGGCGGAGTTGATGTTGCACGCCGACGGCCTTAACCAGGCTTACGACCACCTCCAGTTTACGGCCTTAGAACTCTTGGACCCCGTTTAGCTAGAGCCTATTCAGGATGCTTTAAGGGGGAGCCGCCATGCTCAAGCTATGTTAGGGACCACGATTATCAGCTCTCCACCCACGGCTCATCGAGCCAACGCCGTCTCCCAGACGCCGACGATACAGATCGAGCCGGTGATGAAAGAGGCGATGGACACCTTCAAAGCCTACTCCGAAATGGATAATGACCCCAGCTTCGATCTCGACCCCCTTCCCCATGTCTTCCAGGGGTTGGATGGCGAACAGCGCACGGTCCGCGCTCTTCTGGCTGATACGCTCAACGGATACGAGGTGCGTCTCCAGGTGGTCGATGGTGAGGGCAGTGGCACCAGAATGTATTACCGCTGGGACTACGACTTCGACCAGCAGGCGGTGGGGCGGCTCAAGAGCTTTAACGGAGCTCGCTTTGAGGTCGGTCCCGGGACCGCTGTTGGCCGATCGTTCACCACCGAGCACCCCGTGGCCAGAGCCGCCGGAGGTGACCAGAAGAACCAGTATCGAGATCGCCAGGATCAGGTGAGAACCAGTCCCAGCGCCGTGGCTGTGATGGCCCTGGATGGGGCTACCGCGGCTCAGGAAGCGGCCCAGTTCGACCAGGCCTTTGAAGAGCAGTGGCAGCTGGCCCATGAGGTTGAGCGACCGGTCGAAGTCGATGAAGACTTGCTCACCGAGTTAGCCGCCCAAGAGGAGATCGACGAGGCAACCCTCGACCTTTTAATAGACGGAATTCTTGACCAGCGCGCTCCTGCTGGCCGTTGACCTGGGAGTCCGGACTGGGCTCGCCTTTTTTGATTCGAGTGGCGACCTGGTCGCGGTCCAATCGAGAAATTTGGGCCGCCGCAGCCGTCTGCGCGAAGCGGCTAAGAGCCTGCTCAAGCCTTATCCTGACCTATGCTGGGTGGTAGCCGAGGGAAACGAACAGTTGGCTCGGGCTTGGTTTGACGCGGTGCCTTTGGCTGAGCACCGACTAGTGGTGGCCGAAACCTGGCGCCAGGACCTTTTTCATCCTAGCCAACGTCGGAATGCGACGGTGGCTAAGAAGGAAGCGGAGAAGATGGCCTCTGAGATCGTCCGTCGCTCTCAAGTTCGCCTGAAGTCGGAACTGACCCACGACGCTGCCGAAGCCATTCTGATCGGGGTCTGGGCTTTCTCTAAGTGGTTTTAGGTCTCTACGAGAATAAGCCTGAGCGGTCTCGGGGGGGCGGATCGCCCTGACCTCCAAGCCACTCGACCAAGTTCACGGTGATCTGCTCACCGGTGGCCAGGGTCTTGATTTCGACCAAGCCTTCGTCGGGACTATATTGGTGAGGGAAAAGGACCTGGGGGATGCCCCGGCGGTCGGCGTAACGAAGCTGTTTCTTCATCGCCTGAGGGAGATGATGAACCTCGGTGGCTACACCCGCCTCTCGGAGTTGACGGGCCAGCTGGGCACACAGTTCGGCCTGTTGGCTGGAAGGCAGAACAATCAAGACTTGAGTTGGGCAACAGCGCGGGGGGGCCCAGTCGCCCGAGGAAAAAAGGTAAGAAACGAGACGCGACACGCCGATGGAGATGCCGACCCCTGGGAGTTTTCGATTGATAAATTCGGAGGCCAGGTTCTCGTAGCGTCCGCCTGAGCAGATGCTCCCCAGGCTGGGATAGGCGGGCAGGTTGGTTTCGTAGATGGTTCCGGTGTAATAGTCCAGGCCTCTGACGATGCCCAGGTCCCAAATCAGCGTCTGGTCCGGCAGGTGGTTGAGAAGAGGGCTCACCTGGCGCACCTCCTCCAGGCCAACCTCAAGCTCCTCGCTTTTCACCGGCAGGGCCTCAAGAGCCGAAACGACCTGGTCGGCCCGGCCCCGAATCTCAGCTAAGGTCAGGCAGGCGTTGATGGTTTTCTTTTCGAGCCCAAGCTGGGCCAGTTGCTCTCGCACCTTGTCCGGACCGATTTTTTCGAGTTTGTCGACTTCACGCAGGACCTCGGCTGAGCTTTCGGGCGACAGATTGAGTCCAGCGTAATAACCCAGCAGAACTTTCCGGTTGTTGAGGCGGATTTGGGATTGGATTTTCATCCGCTCAAAGATGGAGTGGATGATCAGAGGGATCTCGGCATCGAAGGCGAGAGGCAGTTTGTCCTCGGCGATGACGTCGATATCCGCCTGGTAGAACTCTCGGAACCGACCTTCCTGGGGGCGTTCTCCGCGCCAAACCTTTTGGATTTGGTAGCGTTTGAAAGGAAAGTGGAGCTCCCCAAAGTGGAGAGCGACGTAGCGGGCCAGGGGGACCGTCAAATCAAAATGGAGAGCGAGCTCCCACTTGTCCCTTTCCTCAGGGGCTTCTCTCAACCGCCCCAGGGCGTAGATCTCTTTGTCGATCACGCCTTTAGCAGCCAGGGCCTCAACCCGTTCCACGGCGGGTGTCTCAAGAGGGGTGAAGCCGTAGAGCTCATAGCTCGACCGGATCACATCCAGAAAATATTGCTCGGCCAGCTTTTGGGCCGGAAGCCATTCCGGAAACCCGCTGATCGATTTCGGTTTCGGCATAAGCCAGGCGCTTCGCTCATTTCGGGCTGAATCCCGCCCGAGGAATCAGACCTGGACTGTCGAAGCCAGTCCTTCCTCAGGCTATGGAATCAAATACCTGCCAATCAGAGCTCGAAGCCCGGGTTGCCGAGCTCGAGTCCACGCTCGAAAAAACCCAAGAACGGCTCAAGAAGGCCAGATCTCAGGCCCAGGAGACGATGCGGGAGCTTTGGCAGATGGATGTCAAGCTCGAGAGGGCCGAAGCTCGCGCCACCGAGGCCGAAGAGAAACTGCAGTCGGGTGGGGTCAGAAGCGACAACGGAAGGGTGGCCGAGCTTGAGCAAGAGCTAGAACAAGTTCGCTCCCAGCTCGACCAGATGGAGTCCGCCCCAACCGAGCCATCGGTCGATTATGAAGCCCGGATGGAAGAAGCTGAACGACGAGCTGACTTGGCCGAATCCCGTCTGGCCGAGTTGGAAGAGCAGCAATCGGCCGAAGTGCCCGAAGAGGTCAAGATTGCTCTTCACGAAGCTGAAGAGAAAGCCCGCTTGGCCGAAGAAAAGCTTTACGCTTTGCAGGCCACCGCCACCAACTTCGAAGACCAGCTTCGCGAAGTCCAGGATAAGGTTCGCGAGGCCGAGGCCGACGCTTCTCAGTGGGAGCAGAAGTTTCATCGTTCCGAAGAGCGGGTCAAGGAGGTCGAGCGAGAGGCTGCCTCGGGTGACTCGAGCTTCATGTCGCAACAGGTTAACCAGCTCAAAGAAAGACTGGATCTATCTAACGAACGGGCCGAGCTTATCAAGCAAAGGTGCGCGGGTTTTGAAGACCGGGCTCAGATGGCTGAGGAGCGAGCCAAGACTTTAGAAGAGCAGCTCAAATCCGCTCAAGAGAAGAGCCTCTCGGCCGAGCGAGATCTAGACGAGTATAAGCGCCAGATAGAAGACCTGAAAGCTCAGGCAACCCCCTCGGTCAGCCTCTCGAACGATTCGGTTGAGTCTCGTCTTCAAGAGGTTTGGGCCAAGGTTCGCGAGGCCGAGACCCGAGCCAATCAGGCCGAGGTGGCCTTGGCCAAGGCGGCCAGTCGGCTCAAGGAATACGAACAACGAGCCAATGAGTCCGACCGGGAAACTCAACGTCTAGCTTTCCAAGATACCCTGACCGGCCTGCCCAATCTGAACCTGATGCGCCAGTATCTCGACTTCACCGTTAAGCAGGTCGGCCGCTATGGTCGGGCCTCAGCCCTCTTGGTGGTGGATCTGGACCGTTTCAAGCTGATCAACGACGCCATGGGGTTCAAAGCCGGCGATGAATTGTTGATGCGGGTCTCCGAGAGGCTTCAGGCGGCCATTCGAGAGTCCGACGCCCTGGGCCGGCGAGGAGAGGATGAGTTCCTGATTCTCCTGTCAGAGCTGCACATTGGCGATGAGCAGTTGCCCGAAGCCAAGCGGCGCGAGGTGATCGAACAGAACATTGCCATCGTGGTGCGGCGAGTGACGGAAGGCCTGGCTCGACCTTTTGTGATTCAAGGTCAGAAGTTCTACATTCGGGCTAGCATCGGGGTTTCGGTTTGTCCTCAAGATGCCGAGTCGGCTCAGCAGATGCTCGAACATGCCGACAGCGCGATGTATCACGCCAAAGAAACCGGGCGGGGAAAATGCGTTTTTTATAACACCGATCTCCATCGTCTTCAAGAGCGTCGTCTGACCCTGGACAACCAGCTTCGGGTGGCCATGGAGAAAGGTGAGTTCGAGCTGTATTACCAGCCCATTGTCGAGGTGAGCAAGAATCGAGCCACGATGGTGGGAGTGGAGGCTCTGCTCCGCTGGAATCACCGGCTTGAGGGACTACTCTATCCCGACTACTTCTTGCCCACGGCTGAAGAGTCGGGGCTGATCGTCCACCTCGGTAAGTGGGTTTGCAAGCAGGCCTGCTGGCAGCTCAGTCAGTGGATTCAGCGAGGATTAAGGATTTTTGTCTCCATCAATGTCTCCACTCGTCAAATGCTTCAGGCTGACTTGGCCGAGACGTTCTTGTCTTCGGTGCAGGATTTCGCTCTCCCACCCGAGCTTCTCTTTGTTGAGATCGCCGAAGGGGTGAATGCCGAGCGGGCTGACCTGGTGGAGAACGTCGTTTCTTCTCTCGGCTCTGCGGGTATCCGCATCGCGATCGATGACTTTGGGTTGGGCTATTCTTCACTTTCCCGCTTCAACCTGAACCATACTAAGATTCTTAAAGTCGACGCCTCGATTGTAGGAGGCTGCCCCAAAGAAAAGCAGAGCGTGAACATCTGCACCGCCGCCGTGAGTCTGGCTCAGAGTTTGGGGCTGCGTCCCCTGGCCGAGGGGGTAGAAAACAACGCTCAGGCCAAGTTCTTGGCCAAGCTGGGGTGCCAATTTATGCAGGGGTATTTCTTCCAGGAGCCTTGCAAGCCCGAAGAGATCACGAAGATTGCGGCCGAGAAGCGGGTCTGGAAGATTTAAGTCTGGCGGGCGATGTGGACATCGCCGATCCATAAGTCTTCCTCTTCTTCGATCACCGCCACCGCTGTTTGGGGTAGGTCGGGGGCCTCGTCCTGGCGCAACATCCATCGAACAGTCAAGTCATGCAAAGCCTGTTCGGGGTTGGTGGAGAAAGCTTCTGAAGCGGCTTGAAGGTAGTCGCGGACCAGAGTTTCGCCCTGGCTTTCGAGCCCTTGTAACAGTTGGGTTCTTTGGTGAAGCGTCTCAGACTCTACCGGCAGGCTCAAGAGGGGGAGAAGGTTCAAGGTTTCCTGATGGTTGAGTCGACTTCTCAGGCTTGCATAGCTCTGACAGCCCTCACCAGGCTCAAGTCCCAAAGTTAAGAGGGTCAGAAACGATTCGTTGGCGGCCTCGATGTCGGGCTCACAGTCGAGTAGAGTCGCTAACGTTCGACCCGCCTCCACGGGAGCCAGGTGATGGCGTTGATAGTAAACCCGGGTCAACAGTTCCGGCGCTTGGCTGCGATTAGAAACATGAGTCAAGATCTGGGCCACTTGATGGACGCGAGCTTCGAGAGCCTCAGGCTGACCCAACAGCGTCTGATCGACCGGGATTCTTGGCCCCTCCGTCTCCATCCAGAGAAGACTCGATGGTCGGCGAACCAGCTGCCTGTAGACTTCCAGGGGAGTCTGGCTTCGCTCTGGGCGAAGGCTGAAATCCCATCCTTCGGCCAAGCGTTGACGGAGTTGGAGGGCCGTCTTTTCCTGAGAGAGACCGTCTGTCAGCTCGGACCCTTCGAAGAAGTTGAGGGCAACGACATCTTCGGCTGACTTGATAGAAATCCGGGGCGAGGCCATCGTCTCTCTCAGAACCACCCGGTGACTGGTGCCGCCGTTGAGGTAGTAATAGAGGGCGACCGGGTCGAGGCGGGCCCCGAAACGGCTACCCGGTCCAGGCTTTTCGACCAGAAACCCGTTGTGGTGAAGCTCCGAAAGGCTTGCCAAAAGCGGACTATCCTCAAACTGATCGAATCCCTCTCCTCGGTGGATCGCTTCCACCAGAGCGGTGTCGTTTTGATCTTTGAGAGCCACCGGTAGCTGGCCCCGTCCTGAGACGACGATTTCTCCGCTTCGTCGGCGGAATCGTGGCCCTGAGCATCGGCTATTCAAGCAGTTCATTCCCACCAGCCTATTTTTCTCATCCTGCTCGCCCGAGAAAGTTAACAGGTTGCAACATTTCGAGGCGAGCGACGGGGTCAAGTCGAATCCTAGCTCGATGTCCTTCCTGGTTGCCTCCGTCACTCTCAGCTCGTGGGTGCTTGTGATTGGGAGTCTTTTGCTTGTCCACCAGGCCGGCTTTGATTCCTGGAAAATGGCTTTCCCTCTCACCTTCGTTGCTTTGGCTCTGCTGGGGTGGATCTTCGCTGCCTTGCTTTCTTCGGCTCTGGCCCTAAAGAGCGAGGACCGCTCTTCGCTGACATTCCAGGTCTACGTCTGTAGTGCCGTGGGCTCGTTCGGCCCCCTCGTCTACTTCTTGCTGGAGTTTGGCCTCTACCAGGGTCGCTGGACCGGTTTTCTCTTCGACTGGCTCGACCACGGCTGGCGCTGGTTCTAGCCGGCGGCAATCTTTTCGAGTTCGACTTTGACGTCGCCGTAGCTTCGGTCAAGCTCCTTGAAGACGGTGGCGGCCTCTTCAATAGAGCCTTCTCGCCCCATATACTCAAGTTTTTTGGCTTCTTCGGCGGCCAGCCGGGCTTCGAAGTTGAGCAGGGATCCTTTGAAGGTGTGGGCCGCGATCTCGAGGGCTTTGGCGTCGCTGGTCTCGACGGCGGTTCGGATCTGCTCAAGCTGTTTTTGACCGAGATCGAGAAACTGGGTGGCTAGCATTTTCAGGACGGTCTCGTTTCCGCTCACCCGGCGTAGAACGGCGTCCACGTCGATGATCGGAGCCTCTTCTGCTTGAGGGGCGGGTTCATCGGCTGGCGGGTGCTCGATCGGTCGGTCGGGGGCGAAATGGGCCAGGGTCTCGGTCAACTTGACTTCATCGATCGGTTTGGAAAGGTAGCCGTCCATGTCGGCGGCCAGGCATTTCTCTTCATATCCTTTGAGGGCGTGGGCCGTGAGGGCCACGATGGGCAAGCGAGGGGCGCCCTCTTCTTCTTCGATTTCGCGTAGCTTGGCGGTGCATTCAAACCCATCCATGTCGGGCATCATGATATCGAGCAGCAGAATGTCGACGGTGAGGGTTTTGAGTTGCACAATGACGTCTTTTCCATCCTCTGCCTCGAACACTTCGCAGCCTCGCTCTTCCAGCATGAGTCGAGCAAGCTGGCGGTTGATAGCGTTGTCGTCAGCCACCATAACTCTGAGAGGGGGAAGGGTGTGAACAGCGGCCGATTCTTCGGTCCCGAGTAGGCGCTCGGCCGCTTGGGGCGCGAGGAGGCGCAGCAGCAAGTCACGTACATCGCTTCGTTTGAGCGGCTTGACCAGGTGGGCCTGACCGCCTGCTTTGCGATAGCGTTTGATGTCGGAAGCCAGACTGGAGGAGCGAAGCAAAATGATCGACTGGTCGCAGGTTTTGGCCTGTTTAGCTTTGCGAAGCAGGGTGAAGCCGTCCATCGAGACCATGTCGGCATCGACCAAGAGCAGTCGGAACTGCTGCTTCTCCAGAAAGGGAAGGGCTTCGTCGGCTGAGGAGCAGAGGACAACGTCAAACCCATAAAGGCAAAGAAAGTCTTCGAGGGCGGCCCGATTGATCGGATGCTCGCAAACGGCTAGAGCCCGAAACCCTTTGGCGGTTTCGAGAAGGGCCTCTTCCACCGGTTGTTCGGTTCGCTCGCAGGTCTCGAGAACGATGTCGAAATGGAAAGTGCTGCCTTCGCCGACTTCTGACTCGACCCAAATGCGCCCTCCCATCATCTCGATCAGGCGGGCCGTGATGGTTAAGCCTAGACCGGTGCCGCCGTAGTTTCTCGAGGTGCTGCTATCGGCTTGAGTGAACGATTCGAAAATCTTGTCCTGGCGGTCTTTGGGAATGCCGATGCCGGTGTCGATCACCTCCAGGTGGAGCTTGAGCTGGCTGCCTTCCTGGCCAGTCGGATAGACCTTCAAGCTCAGGCCTCCCTCGTGGGTGAATTTGAGCCCGTTTCCGACCAGATTGATGATAATCTGTCGAAGGCGGGCCGGGTCTCCCACCAGGTCGAGGGGGATGGTCCCGTCGATGTGACAGGACAGTTCCAGGCCCTTGAGGTGAGCCTGAAGGGCCACCGCTTTGAGGGCGTCGGCCAGGCATTCATGGAAGTTGAACGGGATCGGGTCGAGTTCGAGATGGCCGGCTTCGATTTTGGAGAAGTCCAGGATCTCGTTGATGATTCTCAGTAGCGCATCGGCTGAACTCTTGACGGCCGTGAGGTATTCCTGTTGGGAGTCGGTGAGTTTGGTTTTGAGGGCGATGTTGGTCATTCCCATGATGCCGTTCATGGGAGTGCGGATCTCGTGGCTCATGTGGGCCAGGAATTCTGACTTGGCGCGGGTGGCTTTTTCGGCTCGCTCTTTGGCCAGGACCAGCTCTTTGTCTCGTCGTTTGAGTTCTTCCAGAGTGGATTTGAGGTCTCGCTCCCTCTCTTCGATGGCTTCCAGCATCTCGTTGAACGAGTCGGTCAGATCCCCGATTTCGTCGTCCCCCTCTTTGTTCTGCCGCAGAGAATAATCGGCTGAAAGCGAGATCAGACGGGCCTTCTCGGCCAAGTCGGTGACAGGCCTGGCGATGAATTCCTGGCTGACGGAGTTGTAGAAGAAAAAGCCGAGGGTCAGCGAAACGATGAAGACGATCGCGAAGACAATGACGTGGTCCCAAAGAGCAGTATAAAGCGCGGATAGGTCACTACGGATATAGACGATTCCTTGAAAAGCGTTGGGGTTGTCTATCTCTGCGAAGAAGATAGGCTGTTGGACGACTAGGCTGTCCCCAACGATGCCTCCAACTAACTCCGCGTAAGGCTCTGGGTCCTTCTCGAAGTCCTTTTGGAAGCCAGGGAATGTGAAAGGTTGGCTCTCGTCACGCTGATAAACAGGGCGTTTCTCCAGGTAGTCCGGATCGTCTTTGTCCAGGTTAGGAAACCCGCCGCTAGCGTCAAAAACAGCCGCCTCGATAATGCTGTTGTTTTCCTTGAGTGTGCCCCTCAGGTCGTCCGCTGGAAAGGGTACATCAAAGCCCAGTGACACATCGGTGGCTTTACTGATAAGTCTGGCTGAAACGACCAGGTCTTGAAGTCTTTCCTCAGCGATGTTCGAATAAGCTTGGTAGATGACCATCGCAAGTGCCAGTGTTAGCACAAAGACGATGGTTAGCAGGCCGAGGAAATTGAGTTTCCTTCGGATCGGAAGATTTCTGAGGAACTGTCGCAACGACTAGAGGTTGGCGGCGATGATATCCTGATACTCGTCGAGGTTAGCCTGGTCGCCTCCGTCGGTCACTAACACCGAGGCTACCTGAATCAGTTTGGAGCTGACCCGGAGCTTGGACCGGCGAACAGCGTCGACGTTCATTCGGAAGCGAACCCGATTCTTGACGGTGACCAGGTTGATGCAGCCGCCCTGCTCAGCAAACTTGACCCCCTCTCCGACCGTCAAAACGTTCATCTGTTCCAGGCGGGATTTGTTTTTGATGAA
This sequence comes from uncultured Burkholderiales bacterium, assembly GCA_964423525.1. Lineage (GTDB taxonomy): Bacteria > Vulcanimicrobiota > Xenobia > Xenobiales > JADMJV01 > CAYRFU01. Next base: position 19,515 of record CAYRFU010000013.1, read on the forward strand.
GACATCTTGATTGGCTCGGTCGACGAACAGGATGACCTGGTCGGTGGGAGCGGGCGTTGGCATATTCTCGAAAGTGGTGACGGAGATCTTTTTGCCTCGGACGACTTTGCCGCCCAGGTCGTTGATCGATTTGCCGAACGGCCCAGGTCCGATAATGGCGATGATGAAGTTCGGGCGCTCCCGCTCGTTGGGCCACTCCACCAGGTGAAGAAACTTGAAGAGATAGCCCGCCTTGAGGGCATACTCCCTGGCGGTGGAGGCTTCTCCGATGCGAGGGATAGCGGCCGTCAGAGCGATGGTCAGAATCAGGCCCAGGGCCCAGCCGTATTGGTTTTTTTTGGTCATACGTTGCTCCACTTGAGAGAGGTCTGCGGTTACTTCGACTCGACAGGGCCCTGGGCCCTGCCTCAGTTCTGTTTTTCACGGTTAAAAACGTGGTCTAATCACGAGGTTTAAAATCGTGTCTGGACTTGGCCGTAGATGGCGGGCGAGGTTCCTCGATTGTTTCGGTTGGGTGAGATGGGAAATCCGAGGTCGAGGCGGATTCGAGTCTTTCCCCCGTCAGGATTGAGTCGAATCCCGAAGCCGGCACCGGTCAGCTTCTCGCTGCCAAGTTCTCCGGGGAGGGGGTTCAGTCTGACGATGGCTCCGTGGTCAAGAAAAAAGACCGTCTGAAAAATCTCGCTGTTGTCAGGGATTGGTGACCAGCGAAGTTCGAGGGTCGCGTTGTAGGCCTGGTCCCCGAGTACTTCAGCTTGGCTGAATCCTCGCACCGTGTCGGGGCCGCCCAGGGCGAACTGCTCGGCGGCGAAAAGGGGAACCGAAGTGAACTGACCAGAGCCTCGCAAGACTCCGAAAAGGTTAGGCGAGAATTCTTGGACCCGGGCTAAGTCGTAGTTGGCTTTGAAAAAGTTGGAGCCAGCCCCCTGGCGACTGGCCAAAGGGTCACCGACGCGAGTCCCCCCCAAACCCTGCGTCACGCTCCCTCGCAAGAGAGTGCGCCCGTTGTTGTCACGAAAAGCGGCCCGATAGCCCAGGGTGGCGGAGGTGTAAACGTCATTCGAGAGAGGCAATCCCAGAATCGAATTGTCGATGTCGTTGAAGTTCATGCCGAAGTAAAGATCTGAGCTTCTGAGTAAAGAGCGATGTAACGGGTGTTCAAGCACCATGCCGAGGATGTCGGCCTGGCCCCGAATATCGAGGATGGCGACCTCCTGCCCGGCCGTGTAGGCGCCGTTAGCATAGGAGAGGCCCAGGCGTGTCCCGAGATCGCCGACGGGAAAAGAGTAGCCGGCCTGAATGAAAGCCGTGTCCTCGGAGGGAAAGCCGAAAATGCTGCGCACCAACGCCTGGTCACCCGACGTGGCCAGGGAGGTGAAGTCAAGGGTGAGCCCGGCCCGGTGTTCGCCCGTCAGACGAGTGCCGAAATTGTTGTAGTCCATCCCGAGGTGAAAAAGCTTGTCTTCGGCTACGTCGAGGAGGATGTTGGTCGTGCCCGGCGTCTCGCCGGGCTCAAAAACCGATTTGACCGTTAAGCCCGGCAGTTCGTTGAGCAAGAGCAGGCTCTTTTGGAAGTGCTCCTGTTTGAGTCCCTCTAGAGAGAGGTGGGCCAGGAAGCGGCGCCGCAAAAATTCGCTCTGGTAGCGTCCGTTGCCTTGCACTCGGACTTCTGAGATCTGACCTTCGAAAACCTGATATTGGATGACGCCGTTGGTGGGTTGTTGGGCCGGCAAGATGGCTCTGACCAGAAAGAAACCGCGCTCTTGGAAGAGGGCTTCGATTTCGGTTGAGATCCCTTCTAGCTCTGAAAAGGTAAGAGCTTCCCCCTCGTAAGGGGAGACGACAGAGCGAATCAGCTCATCGGGGAGAAGGGAATTGCCAACCACCTCAATGGTCTTCACTTCGATCCGCTTGACTGGTAGGACATCGGGTGGCTCAGCCAGAGGAACGGTCTTCTCCTGGGCCGACGAGGCCCCCAGGAGAAGGAGAATAAGGCAAATGCACCGCCACCACATAGAGCCGTAGCGTTCCCTACGAGTGAGAGTCTTGCCTGCCGGTTTTTCGAACTTCTGTCCGAAGCTCAGCTAAAGCTTGTCGCGCCTGTTCCAGTTCTTGAGGGGAGGACTGGTGGGGCCCGTAGTGGGCTTTTTCAAAGAGTTCGGTAAGGTGACGGAGGGCTCTGGAGCCAGGCTGTCGCGCCAGAAAGTTTCGGACACTCTCGCCGTCCTTTTTGGTGATGCCGGCGCGGCTGAGCTCTTTTAGCGCCTCCAGGTAGCAGGCCCGGATCTGGCCACCGGTCGAACGGTCTCGAGGGGTGGGCTGCCCCCACCAGGACCAAGCCAGCCAGCCCAAACCGGCGCTGGCTGCCATCAGGGCCAGCGCCAGGGCCGGTCCCCGCCCGATTCCAAGGTAACGGGCCAAGCTCAGGATCAACCAGCGGCTTTCTTGGGGCTCCTCGAGCCCCGGGGTCAGCCCGCCCACGGGTGTGGGGTCGAAGGTGAGCCAGCCCAGGTTAGGGATGAAAACCTCCACCCAGGCGTGAGCGTGACTCCCCTTGACTTCATAAAAGCCCGTCAGGGGGTTGTAGTCTCCTGGAAGATAGCCGTTGACATAACGGGTCTTCAGTCCCACCATTCGACCCATCATGACCATGGCCGTGGCGAACTGCTCGCAATAGCCGGCCCGTTCTTCGAACAGGAAATAGTCGACCGCATCGGCCCCTTCGGGACAGGCTGGGATGTCGAGTCGATAGGGGTAGGTGTTTTGCAAAAAGCCGGCCAGCCGATTGGCTTTGCTCCAGGCGGACTGGTCGTTTTCAGTGAGTTGGTGGGCCAGCTCGATGGTTCGGTCGCTGACGCTGTCGGGGACTTGAAGGTACTGCTGTTCATAGGCTCGTAAGGCCGGATCGCGAGGAGGGAGCTTAGCGATGTCGGCGGGGCCCAGGTGAGTGTGGTAGGAGATCACAGAGTAAACGGTGCCTTCCTCCAGCGGGAAGGGCGAAATCAAGCCGCCGCTGTAGTCCCTCAGCCTTTTGTTGGCGGTGGCCGGCAGGGCGTAGACGTTGGTGCTCGGGAAATAAAGTTGGGCCGGAGTTAGGCCTGAGAAAATGATGTTGGGGAGTTTCTTCTCCACATAAAAGATTTGGACTTTCTCTCTGCGGCCCGAATCGCTCCGCGGAATGTGGAGCGGAGGCTGCTCTGTCACTAGTTCTTCTGGCTCGATTTTGGTCTGGGACCAGTAGCGGCCGTCATAGGTGTCAAAGACGAGGCCTCGGTAATAGGTCCAATGGGAAGAACGGACTTTCATCACGATGGAGTCGTCGAGGCGGCCTCGCATATTGAGATCAACCTGGGTGTTGAATCCGTGATAGTTGTCAGCTGAGAAGTTGGCGGTGGGGCCGTTGGTCTGTCCCAGGCCGTTTGGGTAGGAGGGGTTCACGACCTGGCCCTGGCTGATTCGGGACATCTCAAACTGCTTTTGCCAGCTAACTGGCAGGGAGCGCAGCCGCAGACTCTGATAGCGAGGCATTAGGGCGAAGGCGATAGCTCCCAGTAGGAGCAAAGGGAGAAAGGCTCGGGAGGCCTGTCTCGTCATTAAGCTTGGGCGTGGCTCGATAGCTAGCGTTGCTCCCGTTATTTGGCGCACTTTGGAGAGGTGGTCGAAGTGGATCGCCACTACCCCGGCGGCAAAGAACAAAGCCAGATAACCGAGGTAGCTCATAGAGGAAGTCAACACCGCTCCCATAGAGATGAGAATCAAGGCCACCAACATCGAATAGTTCAAGTCCTTGCGAGCCGGAAGATCCCAGCTGTGGAGGGTTTGAAGCCAGATGAGGAGCTCAGCCAGCGGGATTCGAGGGTCGTAGAGGGTGGTGGCCAGATTTCTAAAAAAATTCAACAGGGTCACCACCATCAGCACCGACAGAATGGCCTTCACCCACCAGTTGTTCAAGTGGCGACGGCGATGGCTAAACCAGAAGCCCGGGAGGGTCAAAGCGATGGCTACGAAGCCGTAGGTCGGCCACAGAAGCTGATGGCAAACAGCCAGGAGGGCGACCACGATCAGGCCGGTCACGGCCAGGCGAAAGCCGAGCGACTGCTCGGGCGCCCGTTGTTGTCTTTTTAGAAACTCTAGCCAGCCGCGGAGAGGGTTCAAGAAAAAAGGCCCTCCAAAGCGGCTCCAGGCGTCCATTGGGTAAGACGAAATCCCTGACTCTTCAACGAGGCTTGGCTTGCTTGATAGTCTTCGCTACGATAAGGTTGAACCGCCTCTAGGGCCTGGAATAGGACAATGTGGCTGTCCTCTGGATTGAGGCCGGCTGTCAGTTCCGGACCGGGAGGCTGAACCGTCAACAGGCAGGCTCTCTCGAGTTTGGGGAAGGTGTCTGGGTCGGCCTGAGCTGTGACTGTGGCCAGGCATTCGAGGGCTTGCTCTGAGTCAGAGTAGGTCTGCCAACCGCCCTGGTGCCAGGTCACTAAGCCTACCTCTAGGCCTGTGCGTCGTCCCTCGGTTACCAGCGAGGCCGCCACTTTGACGGCGGCCTCAAAAGCGGTGTTGGGGTAGGGTCCCAGGTCGCAACCAGCCAGGTTCGCAAGCCATACCAGCAGGCCGGGAGCTCGGGGGCGCGCGAACTCTCGAACCATCAGCTGGCCTGTGCGGGCGCTCGAGGGCCAGTGCACGAACCGCTGGTCTTCGCCCGGTGCATAGCTTCGCAGGCGACGAAGGTCCTGGGAGATTCCGGCCTTCTGGGGACTGGTCGCGCTTTCACTCCAGGGAGCGAATCCGGCCGTCATTTCGGCCAGTCCGACCGGTTCGGTGGCCGGCAGCACAACAAAGGATGGACTGGTGGCTATCGACCTTCGAGCGCCGAAATAGCCCAAAGGGGCACAACAGAATCCTGCCAGATTCTCGAAGCGGTGGCGTCCCCGCACGGCCGGAGTGACGGTCAGGCTCAGGCTTGCGCTTTGATGGGCTTGCAGGCGTTCGAGCAAGAGTCCGGGAGGGCGCTCACTCGGTTGTTCCCAGGGCTGGGGTGGCACCTCGACGACCAGGAAGTGGCGCGGACGGGAAGTGGGATTTTTGATCTCAACCGTGAGCTTGACCGTGCGAAGAGCCTGGCTTCGTCCCTCCAGGCTGGTCGAAAAGGAGAGGCCGCGAAGTTGGCGGCGGGGCTCAAGATAGCCTAAAATCAAGAGTCCTCCCAAAAGAGCACTGACCAGATAGAGCCAGCCTGTCTGGGTGTTGGTGGCCACCAGGAAAAGGGCCACTGCCATGGCCGCCAGGGTTGCTTCGGTGCCATAGCCCGCCAGCCCCATTATCCAGCCGAGCAGGCGTTGCCACCAGGGTGTCTCGCCATCCACCCCCTCTGTTTCGCGGTCTCCGAGTTGACTCCCGCGAACCAGGAATACTTCCTTGAGTTGTCCAAACACGCGGCGTTCCGGACGATCATCACAGACACTCCAGAATAGGCACCGGGACCCCGAAAAGGAGCAACGTTGGAGCGCAGTCAGACTTCCCAAGATCCCTTTGGCCCCCTGTCGGCGACGGATGAGGTTCAGTATCACTATCGGATAGGCAATCAGCATCTTTATGAGAATCGACTGGATGCCGCCATCCGGGAGTATCAAAAAGTGGTGACGCTCAACCCCGAACACGTTCAAGGCCACTACGAGATGGGAACGGCCTACTTTCGCCAGGGCAATCTGGACATGGCGGTGCGAGAGTGGCAAGAAGTGCTGGCGTTGGTGCCCAACTTTGTGCGGGCTCACTACAATCTCGGCTTAGCCTACGAAAGACTGGGCAAACGAGATAAGGCTATCACCGAGCTTCAGGTAGCCCTCAAGATCGTTCAGAACCAGAACGACTCCACCGGTGAACGTCGCATTCAGCAAGAGTTAGAGCGCCTCCAGGGAGTCGACGATTTTCTACGCCAGGTCAAGACCGACCCCAGGAACGCTGAAGCCCGGTATAATCTGGGTCAAGTCTACTTTCGTCAGGGTAAGACGGATGAGGCTGCCGACGAGTTTTCTCAAGTTCTCGATTTAGAGCCTGACCACCCGGAGGCCCGTTTTCATTTGGGGCTCTGTTTGTCGAAGCTGGGCAAGAACGACCAGGCCATCGAGTCCTATCGCAAGGCTGTGGACCTCGATGGCTCCCACCACCGGGCCTATTACAATTTGGGCTTGGCCCTGAGCCAAACCGGTCAGCTTGACGAAGCTATTGAGTATTTTCAGCGCGCCATCAAGCTTGAGCCGATGGACTCTTACTACCATTACAATTTGGGTAGAGCCTACGCTAGGCTGGGCGACCTTGAGGCCTGCATAGCGGAGTATAAAGAGGCGATCCGCCTCGATCCCAACGACCCCTATACTCATAACAACCTGGGCCTGGCGTTCTTTCAAACTGGTCGTCTCGATCTGGCTGTTCAGGAATTTCGTAAAGCCATCGACCTTGACCCTAACGACTCCCACGTCCACTACAACTTGGGGCTGGTTTACGCCCGACTGGGCAACCTGGGAGCGGCCCGCCAGGAATTTCAAACGGCCGTCTCGCTAGAACCCAACAATCCCGATAGCCACTTCGAATTCGGCAACATCTACGCTCGTCTCGGTAATTTCGAGCAAGCCAACCGCGAATACCAAAAGGCGATCGAATTAGCTCCCGAGATGGCTGATGCTCACTATCGTCTCGGTCTGTCCTACGTCCGTCTGGGTCGACTCGACCTGGCTATTAAACGGTATCAGAAAGCGATATCGCTAGACCCGGAGAACCATCTTGTTTACTCTTCGTTGGGAAAGGCTTACGCTGAGCTCGATAAGCTCGACCTGGCGATTTCCCACTATCGCAAGGCCCTCAGTATCGGGCCTGAACAGAGCCAGTTGTGGCACTGGATCGGCTTGGCCCAGTCGGGCATGGGTCGCCACGAGGAATCGATCGACAGCTACCGGCGAGCGCTGGAGCTCAACTCTCATAATAGTTTTGTCAGCTTCTCGCTAGGTCTGGCTTTTCAGGCTCTCGATTGCCACGACCTGGCTGCCGAAGAGATCCGTCGCTCGGTCGAGCTCGACCCTTCCAATCACGAGGCTCACTTCAGTCTTGGTCAAGTTTATGAGTCGCTCGACCTGACCGAGTTGGCGGTGGCCTCCTATCGAAGAGCCCTCAGGCTTCATCCCTATTGGGCCGTGGCCCGCTACCGGTTGGGGATGAGTTTGCGCCGACTGGGCAATGACGAGGCTGCACGGGAGGAATTCCGCCAGGCCGCTGCCCAGGACCCCCTCAAAGCGATCTATCACTACGAGGCGGGCTTGGTCGAGCGAGACCTAGGCCGCCTGGGCGAAGCCAGAAGTTTTCTGGCCGCCGCCTTCGAAAAGGATTCGAGAAATCTCGACTATGTTCTCGACCTGGCTGAGACCTGTCGGGAGCTTGACAAGCTCGGGGAGGCGATCGGCTATTACGGTAAGGCGGTCGAGCTGGAGCCGGAACGTGCGGAATCTCATTTTGAGCTCGGTTATACTCACTTTCTAGCTGGTCAGGTTGAAGATGCTAGTGAGGCTTTGGGAGCCTGTCTGCGCCACGACCCCGGTCACTGTGACGCGCTTTACTTTCTGGGACGTTCCCTGGCCGAGCTCGGTGACCTGATCGGGGCCGAGGACTACTACCGGCAAGCCCTTCGAGTGGAGACGGACCGGTGGGATATTCAGGGCTATCTGGGTCGAACTCTTTATCAACGCGGGTTCTATTCCGAAGCCGCCGGGCACCTGCGAAGAGCGCTGGAACTCGACCCTCCCCGCGACGAAGTGGGCGACTTCTACTATTTCTTGGGTTGCTCGCTGCACTCGCTCGGTTGCCTCAAGGAAGCCTACGAGGCTCTCCAGTCGGCCGAAGAGGAGAACGTCGATTTTCCAGACGTTGCCTTTCGCCGGGCTTTGCTCAAGATCGATTCTCAAGATTGGGAAGTGGCCGAGAACGAGTTGGCCCTGGCGGCTGTCCACTATCCTGATGAAGCGGCCCTTCGTTATCATCTGGGACGGATGTATCTTCTTCAGAATAAAGTTGAATTGGCTTTGCAAGAGACTCAGGACGCGGCTCGTCTCGACCCGAACCGGTTAGCCATTCGATTCCAACGGGCGGTCTGTTTGGCTCGAGTGGCTGATAGTCAAGAGGCTATCAGCGCGCTCTTGGAGCTTCTGCTCGATTACCCTGATCTGGCTTCGGCCCGAGTCGAACTCGGTAAACTTTACGAATCGGTGGGCAAAATCGACCTGGCCATCGAGGAGTATCAATCGGCTTTAGACCTAGAGCCGAGTAATGCCGACCTCCAACTCCGGCTGGGCATGGCTCATCTCGAGCGGGGCGATACCGACCTGGCCATTCAGGCCAAAGAGCAGGCGGTTCGAACCAAACCGGGGCCGGATGCCTACAGCCGCTTGGGAGACGCTTTCGCAGCCACCAGGCGTTGGGAGCAGGCAGAAGCCAACTATCGCCGCGCTCTGACCATGGAAGAGACCGACGCCAGAGCCAGGGCTGGATTGGGTAATGTTTTGCTTAGGCGTGGTCGGTTTGAACAAGCTCTCGAACTGTTGAGAGCGGCTGTCCAGTCGGAGCCAGACTGGGCCCCTCCTCACGCCGACATGGGTCTGATCTACATGCAACTCGGTCAATGGGATAATGCCGCTGAGGCCTATCAGCAGGCCGCCAGTCTGGACCCCAAGCAGCCGGACTATTTGAGCAAGCTGGGTTTGATCGCTTTCCGACGCGGTCAGTTCGAGCAGGCCGTCGAGGTCTTGCAAAAGGCGATTCGTCTCGACCCATACTTGTCTGAGGCTCACAGTCACCTCGGCATCGCCTTCGCCGGCGCCGGCCGACTCGACGAGGCTATCGAGGCCTATCAAAAGGCGATCGCGCTCAATCCAACCGATTCCAAGAGTCACTACAACTTGGGAGTGGCCTATTCGAAGAAGAGAAAATGGGATCTTGTCATCGACGCCTATCGACGCTGTGTCGAGATCGACCCGGAAGACCTCAATGCTCGCTTCAATCTGGCCTTGATTTTCGAACGGATGAAGATGACTCAAGAGAGCATTCAGCAGCTCCAGGAAGGCTACCAGGTTGCGACCAAGAAGCGTAATGAAGCCTTTAGGAAGAAAATTGAAAAGGAGTTGGAGCGGCTGGGAGTCGCTCCTACAGGAGGCTAGGCAATGAAGCTGCAGCGAGAACTGTTGCGGGCGCGGGTCAGTCCGTCGAAAGAGAACGATCTTTGGAGTCGACTTCGAGAGCGCTTTCAGCCGTTAGTGATCGACGTGGCTCTCGAGCTCCGTCGCGCTCTTGAGCTATCGACGTCATCCCCCGGCCGAGGCGGAGAACTCTATCTTGGAGGCTCGGGCGAGATTCTCTTCTACTGGATCGATGAGGAGAGAACATCGATCGAGGCTGGCGTCGTCTACTCTGGGGAGGAACCGGGCGACACCTTTGATGATTTTCGCAGCACCATCGCCACCGTCCTGGAGAAATGGAGCTGGGCTCCGTTTTCGCTCTTGGCTGACCAGTTTCGCCTGGTGGCCGAGGAAACCGAGCGCCTTCCTCTCTCCAGTTCTCAGCTCGAAGCGGCCAAAGTCCTGGCTAGTCCGGCCAGTCGCAAGTTGCTGCTGACGGTGTCCGAGTCAACGGGCACCTCTTTAGAAGCCTACGCCAACGGCCAGATTCAGGAACTGGAGTCGGTGGTGACCGACCTCGAAAAGCACGGCTTGTTGGAGCGAGAGTTCGAAGTGTTCTGTAAGGACTCGGGCAGGGAGTTGGCTCGCTTTCCCAGTTTGGCCGCCGTAGAAGACGCCGCCAACCGGGGATTCCGAAGCCCTTTCAGTAACCGCCTCATTTCAGAAGAGCGGATCGACCAGTATCTCAGGGCTACCGGAGCAGGCCGCCGTCTGGCCCACCGCAACTTATGGTTGGCCCTTTCCCTGGCCGAAGCTCTGCAGAAAAACGGGGTGAACGCAGAGCATTTGCGCTGGGCTCTCGAACGAGACTACCGGACGGTGGACCTGTTCGCGGCCTATGAAAATTCCGTCTTTATGTTTGAAGTCCAAGAAGACGACGTCTCCCCCGACCAAGCCTTCCGGTTCCTTTCTCGGGTCCGCTACTTCCAGCCCCACGCCGCCTTTCTGGTGAGTCCCAATCCGCTAGGCTCCGAATCCAGCCGAGTGCTGAGCGAAGAACTGGAAGGGGTCTCTCTACACGTTCTTCACGATTTGGGGCGGGTGGGCGAGAGTATTTCAAAGGTCATGCGCAACGCTTCCCTCGACAACGTGAAGGAAGTGCTCGATCGTTTTGAGGGTTTAACTCGCTTGGCCGTGGGAGTTTCTGTCGGGGAGCATCTCCTCGGTCCCGAGCCAGAACCCGTCGCCCCGGTCACGGAGACGGTTCCTGCTCTTGAACCGTTCGACGACCCTCTGCCACCAGCCCTGGACGACTTTCCCGATACTCCCTTGCCTGAGGCAGACCTGGTGGCCCCTGTCGACGCTTCTGTCGACTTTGACCTACCGGCCGTAGAAGAGGTCGGCTTCGAGTCTTCCCCGCCGGCGTCCTCACTCGACCCGGTTGCTAGCGAATTCAAGTCGGATTATGACTTAGATCTCGACCTCGACCTCGATTTGGATCTTGATCTTGATCTTGACCTTGACCTCGACTCTCCGAGTTCATCGTCAGACCCTACTGACTTTTCGACCGATCTTGATTTGGATTTTGACACCGGTCCGCTCGAGACTCCACCTCCCACCGAGGCTCCCGCCCCTAGGCCGGTGGCCGAGGTTGCCGCTCCAGCCCCTGAGCCTGTGGTTGAAGAGGTACCTGGCGAGGCAGCGCCCGAGGTTCCCACCGAATTCGTGCCCGATGTTGCGTTGCCGGTTGGACAACAGAGTGCCAAAGAGAAGATCGATGCTGCTCTGGAAGGGATTCGAGCTGATATCGCGGCTGGTACGACGATCTCCTACCCTACGCTGGAGGCGAGATTGACCGACCTGAGTTCAGCTCAGATTGTGAGCGAAGAAGGTCTGGTCCTGGTGGGGGACCTCGAACAGGGGGAGCTAGGAGAACAGTGGGCTGCTTATCACGGAGGAGTCCTCAACTCTTTTCGATCGGCCCTTCGTGAAGCCGACCTGGGTGAACTTCAGGCTCTTTGGGCCGAAGGCCCGGCCGGCAAAATGAGGCTCTGCCCGCTTCCTGACGGATTGGCGTTGGTGACCTATGAGGGGGGAATTTCCCCCGCTGCCGACGGCGACGCCGCTTCCCTCTCGGGAGAGATGGTTCTGCGAGAGGCGATCTTGAAGAAAGTTCTGGAGGACCTATCCCAGGTCGACGGTATCCAGGGCAACGTGTTGGCCTCTCGAGACGGGCTCCCGATAGACATGCAGGTCAGTGGCGATAGGAATGTCGAGATGGTCTCGGTGATGCTCACCCAAGCTATGATCGATAGCGAAGTGGCTATGGAGAGGATGGGGATGGCTCCAACGCGTCAGTTCTATCTCCACGCGGGCAGCGTCGCCTACAGTCTTTTCCCGATCGACCAGGAAGCAGTTTTGATCACCTTCCTCGACGGTCAAATGACCCGAGGGATCTGGCAATCCCAGTTAGCCAGCGCGGCCACGATGCTGGCCTCAGTATTTCAATAGGAGAACGCAATGGACGACATTCTGGAAGAACTCAACACCACGCCTGGTATCCAGGGAAGCCTGATTGTAGGAAAAGACGGGTTGGTCATCACTTCCGCTGGTGCAGCGGAGCCTGACCCGGACTTCTTGGGGGCTGAGACCGCCGAGATTTTTCAAAACGCCGAGGCCGGTATGGCCGAGAAATTCGAGCGGGGAATGTTGGGAATGATGAGCCTGGAGGCCGACAGCGGCAGCATCTACCTCAAGAGCATCAACGAGGTGACCTATCTCATGGTGCTCACCAACGCCAGTGCCGTCTTGGGGCAGGTCCGACACGGCATTAAATTGGCCTCCAGAAAGCTCGAAGATCAATTGTAGCCGTTGGTAGATTCCTTCTAGAGCCACGGTCTAATCATCTTAACTGAGGGAGTTTTAAAAGGTTCTTATGGACCCGGATGCGAAGCTCAACAGACAATCAAAGTCCGCCCCGGTGCGGATGAAAGCTTGAAAGTAGGTAGGACCCATTCGAAGCTTTCTTTTTAAAGCGGTTGATCACTCCGACAACGTCGTCCAAGGGACCCTGAAAGCCCCCTCTTTGATGGTGGCCAAAGACCGGCTCAACCAGGTTTATCCCAGGGTTCTTTTCGTTCAGGAGCAAGAGCAAACAGCTCCCGCCAAGAGTATCAGCTTTAAACTCAGCCCGAGTGTCAAGATTGAGAATCTGTCTCTCTACACTCGCCAGCTAGCGGCTATGGTGAACGGCGGAATTTCAGTCAACCGGGCCTTCCACTTCGTGGCCCGCGGTGAAGATCAGCGACTCAACGTGGTGATGGAGAAAGTGGCCAACTCGATCGAGGCTGGGAAATCGGTCAGCCAGGCCCTGAATGAACAGCCCAGGGTGTTCGGTGAAACCTACATCGCCCTCACCAAGGCCGGAGAGACTTCCGGTGCTCTCGATGTGGCCCTCAATAAGCTTGCGGCGCTACTCGAAAAAAACGTCACTCTCAAGAAGAGAATTCAGTCAACCTTCGCCTACCCGGCTGTCATCGGTGTCGTCGCCTTGGGAATTATTGCTCTTTTCGTGTTTTACATCGTGCCGATGTTGTTGCCGATGTTTGACTCGGTGGGCATCGAGCTGCCCTGGCCCACCAAGCTACTGATCTTCGGAAGTAAGACTCTGAGTGACCCTAAAGTGGCGGTGCCGGGGGTGCTTTTCATTGTGGCTTTCTTCTCCGGTGCCTTTTGGCTTTTGGCCGAGTCCGACCGCGCTCCGGCCATCCGGTTTGCCTTCGACCAGAACATTCTCAAAGTCCCCGTGGTCGGCAAGTTGCTTGAGCTCGGGATCAGTTCCCGCGTCCTTTACACGATGTCCACCATGCTCAGCGCCGGTGTGATGTTGGCGGAAGTCCTCAAGACCTGTGAAAACGTGGCCGGAAACCGGGTCTACCAGCAGAAGCTCAAACACAGTCGGGAGTCCCTGCTCTCAGGGGTCAGTCTGTTTGACTCGCTCACTCTCTACGAAGTGTTCCAGCCGACCGCCCTCCAGATGATCAAAGTGGGCGAAGAGACCGGCCGACTCGACGACCTGATTCTCCGGGTGGCCAAACTGTACGAAGATGACCTGGAGATTCAGCTCGACAACTTAGCCTCGCTCATCGAGCCGATCATGATGGCCATTATGGGCGTGATTGTCGGTTTTGTCGTCATCGCTTCCTTTCTGCCGATGATCCAGCTGGTTCAGAATTTGTAAGAATGGGTGTCAAGGCTTTCCTTTACATAGCTTTCGCCGCCGTGATCGGCGCCCAGTGGGGGGGGATGGTCAGCCTCGCCTACGAGAATATCTTGCTCTCGGCGGGGCTTTTTCTTATCTCCATCTTGTTGATGGTCGGGGGAGGTCTGGTCTCGGCCAAAGTCTTCCAGGCTCTCAACTTCTCGCCAAAAGATGCCCGAGACTACGGCTTGGCTGTAGGTATCGTGTTGTTGGGGGGTGGGCTGGCTTTCGGGATCCATTCGATGGGCGGCACGACCAAGGCCATCGGGCTAGGAGCCGGGATCGTGACCGGCCTGGCTTTGGCCATGACCGGATATGAGTCGTTCGTCGACATCACTAGAAAACGCGTTGCCGATAGAGTCAAGAAAGACCTCGCTGATGGTCTCAAAGCGACCTACTCCTACGACTACGAGAAGGCCACTGAGATTTACGAGAACGCGATCATCACGTCCGAACTAGGAGTCGGCTCGGTCGACACTGTGACCATCGTGGCCGTGCGTCATCTGGCCGACATGTATAAGCAGCGTGGTCAGTTTAATCGCTGTGCGAAACTGTATCAACGATGCGTTTCAAACTTTGAGGCCATGCCGGACCCACCGGCTTCCGATTACGCCAATGTTCTGTTCAGTATGGCCCAGATGTATCAAGAGCAGAAAGATATGCGTTCAGCAGCCTACTATGCCCGCCGCGCTCTTGATGTTCTTCAGTTCGACCAGGGGGCCAATCCTCTCCTCCATGTCCGCATCCTCAAGACGCTGGCTTCCTTCTACGCTGCCGGCAACGATTTCAACACCGCCCTTCAGCTGGGCGAACAAGCCTGCGAGGTGCTCGACCGAGCGGGAATGGAGACCCAGAAGGCCCTTCTTTCGGCCAATCTGGTCGATTTTATGATCCGCCTCAATCGGCACGATGAAGCCGAGTTGAAAATTCAAGAGCTGTTTGCCGAGCGAGAACGGCTGGGAATGGTCGAAGATGGGGTCGTCGGTCAAATGCTGCTGGCTCAGGCTCGACTAGAGCAGCTAAAGGGCGGCAGCGGCGTCGAGAAAACGATGGAAGCGCTCAACGTTATCCGGCGCAGCGGCGGTCCGAGTTTTCCGATTCTGCCCAAGTTGATCGACCAGTGCGCCGCCATTTTGATCCAGGGCAAACCCCAGGGCTGGGTCGATTTTCTGACCGGCTTAAAGACCGGTATGACCAACAAGTGTCTCAAGGCGATCGATAGCGACCCCAACTTATTGGAGTCCCAGGACGGTTCGGGATGGCGACCGCTTCAGTGGGCTGTCTTCTTTGGTAAAGAGGTTCTGGTTGAACATCTTTTCACTCGGGGCGCCGAAGTGAATGTGGGCGAAGGCGATAATACTCCTCTCCATATCGCCAGCCGATGGGGCCACACCAAAATCATGACCGACCTCTTGACCCGTGGTGCCAACGTCAACGCTCTCGACCGCTTCGGGTCAACTCCTCTCCACGGCGCGGCCTGTTCTCCGGCTAACAGAGCTGTCGATATCCTGGTGGCCCAAAACGCTGAGGTCGATGTGGCCAACCAGGAAGGATACACTCCCCTTCACCTGGCCGCCATGAACGGCCGCACTCGGATGATTATCGACCTTATGGAATGTCAGGCCGACATCAACGTCAAGAACCCCAAGACGGGAGAGACGCCTCTCCATCTCTCCGTGAAAATGGGTCATCGAGGAGCCACCGAAGGCCTGTTGATGTGCGGCGCCAACAAGAATGTCAAAGATGGCCAAGGAAAGACCCCTACCAGTCTGGCGAAATCGGCTGGGCGGGACGACCTCATTAGTTTGTTGAAGGATCATTAGCCATGAGTTCCGCTACCGACCTTCCCGGCCCCGTTCAAGAGATTCAGAAAAGGGCGGCTAAAGTCAACACCCAGCTTCGCTTTAAAAAACACGATGAAGCTCTCAAGTTGGCCCTCGAACTTCGGCTTCACATCCAGACCTGTGGTTATGAGCATCCGGCCGTGGAAGACGAGTTGAAGGGCGTCGAGGCCGCTATCAGGCAGTTGGAGCGGCGCCGTTTCGGCTACTATCGCTATCTCACTCAGCTTTTCCTGAAGGCTCTTTTTGACGCCTTTCGCACCAAGAGTGCAGAGCAGTCCGATGACGCCGCCTCTTCGGCTGATGCTGATGCGGTAGTCCCCCAGGCCGAGCAGGTCGAGGCCGAGGCGATCAATCCGGCCCGAATGGCTCGTGATGACGGGGCTGTGAACCCGGCCCAGATGGCAGCCCAGCAGAAACCTCAGTCCAGCTCAGATGGCCCGCCAGGAGCAACAATCGATCAATCCCGCTCAGATGGCTCGAGGTGGCGACGAGCCGCCCACTGAGCAGCTACCCCCTGGCGCTCCTCGTATGTAGACTATCAACGAGTGCTAGAACCCGCGAAACTGGCGCCTGGGCCGAGCGAGCCAAGATGGCGCGATATTCTAGTCCACGCCAGCGGGCCAGATTGCGATAAGGGAAACGAAAGCAGTGGAACAGGTCCGGAAACATCTCTAGCACGACCGCATCCGGGGGTAGGAATAGAATCGATGTCAGGCCGGCTCCGTGCATCCCGAGCAGGACTTTGCTGGTGTTGGCGACCTCGATCTGCTCAGCTATGGAAAGGTCCTCCAAAACGACGCAGCCGACCTGGCAGTAACGAGAACGCAAGGCGTCGTAAAGCTCGGACCGGTTCCACAAGCGACGTTCTTTGGCTTTTTCCCGACTGACCAGGGTGATCGAGCGGCCCCGGCCAGGTTGCCCCGGGAGGCTGGCCACAAATTCGGCGAACCAGGGCGGGCGAGGACCCAGACACTGGCTCAGCAAGCTGTATTCATTGACCCTTCCCAGGGCCAAGCGTTCACATCTCGTCGGTCCGATGTTGGCGAGGTGGGTGGTCTCGGCAAACATCTCTTGCCACAACCCCTGGTAGGGGCTGGGAGGGAAGTCGTCGAGCCAGAGGATGGACGTTTGCTGGCGCGGGTATCCAAGAAAGCGCGACCAGAGAAAGGCGTCGTAAAGATCCTGGGCGTTGTGATAGGGGTTGGCCCAGGCGGTCCTTTCGAGCAAAATGGTCAGGCCGCTTCGATAATGGTTGACTTTTGAGCTCTCCGGGCAGAGCCTGGCCAGGCAGCGGTCGAGAGGGCGACCGTGCACGTAAAAAGGGCGCCCCTCGGGGAGCTGAAGAAAGCCAGGTTGCCCGCGAGATTCGGGAACGAGAATCGGTTCTCGAAGGAGGGCCAACTCCTGGCGAAAGAAGGACAGTCGCCCGCCGCAGAAGTCTTCCCGATGGCGCTGCCAGGCTTGGGCTACTCGATAGCGCTCCCAGCTTCTCCAGCCGAGTGCCTTCAGTAGCCTCTGAAGGCGATAGAACACCACTCATTCCGCTTCGGCAAAAGGCTTTGCAATCCCCGTTAGCCAAAACGCCCTGCATGGAAATCCTCTGTCCCGAGCCCACTCCTCGGAGGTTCGGTATCGTGATTCCGACTTTTGGCCGGCCCAGCTATCTGCGCAGAACCTTAGCGTCGCTGGCCCAAAGCGATCTCTCCAATAGCGTGGTTTGCCTGGTCGACGAAACGAGAGCCGAGCCTTTTGGGGAAACGATCGAGGGCTTTACCGGCTTTTTCAATCTCGACTCGCCTGGAGGAGACCTCGGTTCTCTGGAAGGGGGTCTCGATCAGATCGCAGCCGCTGCTCGTGACAACTCTGATTGCCTGGCCTTTAACTCGTGTGGCTGGTTAAAGCACCGTCTGGCCTTCTTTCCACGCCGCGCTCCCAGCGTCAAGCTCTACGTAAGAGACGACTATCTGGCGCGCTATCCGAGAGTAGGCCGACGCCTGGCACGAAAAGCTGAGGGTCAGGCTGATCCCGAGGCTGAAGCCGTGGTTCGGGAGTTTGACCTCCCCCGGGTTCCTGTGGTTAAAATCTTCAAGCGCCATCACGGCAATATGTTCGAGAGTTTCCGAGTCGGCTTTGACCTTCTGCTGGAGCGGTTCGGTTGCTCGTATCTGGTGACCCTCGATTCTGACACTCTGGTCAAGCCTGACTGGCTAAGGTGTCTGGGCCAGCTTCACCAGCGCTTCGAGCGGCCCGACCGACCCTTGCTGGTTTCAGGGTTTCACACTCGAGCCCATCAGAGCTTGGAAAAAGGGGCTGACTATCGAATCAAAGGCAGTCTCGGCGGGATCAATCTGCTCTTTTCAGGTCGACTCTACCAAGAGTTGGTCAGAAAAACCCTTCAATCGCTCCAGTGGGATCTCGTTTTGGGCCGAAGAATGACTCAGCTGGGTGGGCTGATGGTGGTGAGTCGGCCCTCCGTGGTGCAACACCTCGGTCGCCACGGTGTCTGGTCCCACGCTCTGAGATTCGACCGGGCCCCAGACTTTTGATCACGCCCACTTCCGGGAAGACTAAGAACCTGTCCGTCCTCGCCAAGCTATACCAGATCGTGCCCCCCGTAGCCAGGCGTAGCCTGGTCGGGTTAATGGTGATCGCCCTTCTCAAAGCGGGGCTTGAAGTCGTTTCGCTGGGCGGAGTGTTTCTTTTCTTGACTTGTCTGGCAGACCCCGAGGCTAGCACTCTCGTTATCCCCGTGCTGGGAGAGGTGGCCCTCCCCGCTGAGGCCCAGTCCAAGCGTCTGTTTTTGGCTCGAATCGGTTTGGCGGTGGCTGGAGTGTTCATTCTGACCACCTGCCTCGGTTCTTTGCTAAGTTGGCTCAACCATCGCTTCAACCTGACTCTGGGTCACGCTCTCTCGTGTCGTCTGCTGGCAGCCTATATGGGAATGCCCTACGAATGGTTTCTCCAGAAGAATAGTGCCGTACTGTCCAAAGAGGTTCTTTCCAACCGGGTTCTGGAAGGGATTCTCTTACCGCTGGTCTCGATCGCGGTGAATTCCGTCCTGACCGTGGTGATGGTCGGGGTGGTCTTGCTGGTGGACCCGCTGGTGACGGTGGTAGTACTGGTTGTTGCCGTCGGAAGCTACGGCTTGCTTCACTATTTCAGTCAAAGTTTTTTTTCCCGTCTGGGCCGGGTGGCTCACGAGGCCGAAGCCGGTCGCTTCCAATCGACTTTCGAGGCCTTAGCCGGCATCAAACCGCTTAAAGTCCAGGGTCGAGAGCAAGCTTTCCTCGAGCGCTTTGAACGCGAGAGCGAGCGCAACGTGGAGACTCAAAGTCGCCGTTGGCTGGTGGGCGGACTTCCCGGGACCTTTCTTCACCTGCTCGCCTTTGCCGGCCTGATCCTCCTAGCCGTTGGACTTTTGATTTCCGGCAAAGGTCTCAGGACAGTCTTGCCGATGCTGGGCATTTACGCCCTGGCCGGGCAGAGGCTGTTGCCGGTCCTGCAAAGTATTTCGCAGCAGCTCAGTTCGATCCAGTGGGGCCTGCCGGCCCTGGACGAATATTTCGATAGCCTGGCCGGAGAACGACCCGCAATCAAACCGCATCCCAAGTTGGCTCTCAGGGAGGAGTTTGCTCTACGAGAGGTGACCTTCCGCTATCCCGAGCGAGCCGAGCCTGCTCTTGACAAGGTCACTCTGCGAGTTCCCCGTGGCCGTTCGATCGGTGTGGTGGGGCCGACCGGGTCGGGTAAGACCACTCTGGTTGACCTGATTCTCGGCTTGCTGGAGCCCAGCGAGGGCTGGCTTGAAGTGGATGGGCAGAGAGTCGACCCCAATCAGCTTTCGGCCTGGCGTGAGAACATCGGCTATGTGGCCCAGGAGATTTTCCTGGTCGACGACACGGTGGAGGCGAACATCACTCTGGGTCTAGCCGCCACCGAGGTCGATGGTGAGGCCGTTGAAAGGGCCGCTCGACTAGCTCGAATTCACGATTTTATTGTCTCGGATCTCCCAAAGGGTTATCAAACGCGGGTAGGAGAGAGGGGAGTTCGCCTGAGCGGTGGCCAGCGCCAGCGGATCGGCATCGCCCGGGCCCTTTACCGCGACCCCGAAGTGCTCGTTTTCGACGAGGCCACCAGCGCCCTTGACGGCGTCACCGAGGCTTCGGTGATGGAAGCGATCCAAGAGCTATCTTCCCTCAAAACCGTGATCATCATCGCACATCGCCTGGCCACTGTCGAACGGTGTCAGCAACTATGCTTGTTGGAGAACGGAAGGGTGACCCATTCAGGCACCTACTGCGAGCTCTTAGAGCAGAGTTCTCTCTTTCGCAGCCTGGTTCGCGAGGCGGGCTTGAGCAAAGGTGTGGCGCGGTGAGGATTTGTCATCTCAACACTTACGAGCAAACTGGAGGAGCTGCCAGAGCCGCCTTCAGGCTTCATCAGGAGCTACTCCGAAAGTCGGTCGATTCGCGCTTTTTCGTCTATCGGGGAAAGGAGCCAGCCGAGCGTACCGTGGTCTATCGGCCGAGCGGCGGCTGGCACCTCTGGCCCAAGCTGCGGCGCTGGGCCACTCGCACAGCCGTCGGGCCTTTTACCAGTCGGTTCGATTCGGTCGAGGATCAGCAGGTCGTCGGGCAGCTACCGGGAGCGGACCTCTACAATCTTCATTGGCTCACGGAGTTTCTCAGCCCCCAATCGTTAGTGGATTTAACTCGTCCTTTGATTTGGACCCTTCACGATGGTAATGCCTTGACCGGGGGCTGCCACTACCCCGGGGAATGTGAACGATATCGGTCGGGTTGTTACGACTGTCCTCGCCTGACTTCGTGGAGGCCCTGGGATCTTGCTCGGCTAACCTGGCAGAGCAAGCTGGCAGCATTCGCCCGCTTGGATCTTCACCTTGTGACTCCCTCACGGTGGCTGGCGAATTTGGCTCGTCAGAGTCCCCTGGTGGCCCATCTTCCCGTTCAGGCTATTCCCAACGGCGTGGATGTGACCGTCTTTCAGCCCCGGCCGAGCGGTGAGTTCCGGGACAGCTTGGGGGTCGACGGACCGATGGTGCTCTTTCTGGGAGGGAAGGAACCTCAGAAAGGATACGATGAACTCAAAAAGGCTCTGGTGGGATTGAACCCTTTGAGTCTGGTCACGGTGGGGCAGCCCGTTGGCTTTGAGACGCTGGCCCTGGGTTGGATCGAGAACGACCGGTTGCTAGCTCTGGTTTATGGGGCCGCCGATCTCCTGATGGTGCCGTCCCGAGAAGACAATCTCCCTAACACGGTTCTGGAGGCGATGGCCTGCGGCACTCCGGCGGTGGCTTTTGATGTGGGCGGCATTCCGGAAATGGTCCGACCCGGTAAGACCGGGTGGTTGGTGCCATCAGGGCGTCCTGACCTGTTCCGGGAGGCGGTTCTGTCGGCCCTGGCCGACCCCGCCCGCCTGGTTGAGATGGGTCGGGCCTGCCGCCAGGCTGTTTTAGAGGAGTTTACTCTTGAAATACAGGCCGACCGCTATCACCGACTCTACCGATCGGTTCTCTCTCGTTCCCGTTGAAAATCTTGTTGGGCCAGTTGAGAAACAAGTTGAGTGATGGTTTGAGCCTGGGCTTCTACCAGGGCGTGGAGGCGAACCAGGTAGGCGGTCAAAATGGCGATGGCCAGGTAGATGACGGCGTCGACTCCCCGGGTGACGCCGACCCAGGAGGCCAGGTGCTGGGCGTAGTCGGGTTGCCAGACCATCGCCAGGACCACCGACAAGGCCAGCAAGAGCCACCCATTTCGGCGGGGCTTTTTGAACAAGACTCGTAAGGCCAGCAAAGCGATCAGGGTTAAGCCCAGTTTGATCGGCAAAAGACTCACCGGGAGCGCTCCCGGTGAAGAAGAATCTTGGAAAGGGTCTTCAGACCGGTGGCGAAACTCTGGCCTTTGGCCAGGGAATAGGGTGTGTAGATCGCTTTGACCGGAACTTCGAGCAAGCGAAATCCTAGCTGATGGGCTCGCCCCAATAGGTCCGAGCAGAACTCATAGCCGGGGCGCAAATCAAGCTTTTGAGCCACCTCAGCCGTCATGGCTTTAAAGCCCGACTGACTGTCGCTCACGCGCACTCCGTAGATCACTTGGGTGACCAGATTGGCGGCCCGGTTGGCCACCTGGCGAGTCAGGGGCATTCCGTTGGGAGACAGGAGGCGAGAGCCTATCACCAGGTCGGCCATCGTTTCCCGTAACGGCG
>CAYRFU010000014.1:0-25628 GCA_964423525.1 uncultured Burkholderiales bacterium
GAGGAGATCCCGCGCAAAGGCGGGCCGGCGATCACGCGCTCGGACCTGCTGGTGATCAACAAGACCGACCTCGCGCCCCATGTCGGCGCCTCGCTCGAGGTGATGGCGCGCGACGCCGCAATGATGCGCGGCGCACGCCCCGTTCAGTTCGCCAATCTCAAGACCGGCGAGGGCGTCGCCCAGATCACCCATAGGGGTCGAGCGCGTCCTCCAAGTTCTGGCTGGCTAACGAGCCTACGAGCCTGATCGCTTTCAGCAAGTTCGTCTTGCCCGTGTCGTTCTTCCCGACCAGGGCAAGAAGAGGCGGCAGGTCTATGGCGACGTTCTTTAGGCTCACGAAGCCTCGAACTTGAACTTTGGAAATAGTGGCCACTGTGGGGTGTTCGATTTGAGACGGCGGCCCCCTCTGTGGAGAGGTTCCGATGCTCGCAGGCCGCAGTTCGATATCCACCTTTGCCAGAACCAGGCCGAGCGGAAGACGGACTCTATCGGATCCTCCGATTACAAAATCAGCTTGACTCCTCCCCCCGGCAGGGGTTATGCGGGGTTGAGCTAGCATAGTATGCGGGGTTGAGCCGGCATAACTGGGCTGGCGGGGGTTATGCGAGGTTGAGCTGGCATAGTATGCGGGGCTGGGCCGGCATAACCGGGCTGGTTGGGGTTATGCGGGGTTGAGCTAGCATAGTATGCGGGGCTGAGCCGGCATAACCGGCTGGTTGGCCGGCTTGTCGAAAACGTCCTCCCGTTGCTTATGCTCAAGGGTCGAAGGCTTGTTGAACCTCGAGGAGCGCCTTGCCGCTAGTGTCTAGAGGCTTGATAGCCCCCTCCAGCAAGCCCTTGTCGCCACTTTCTAAGAAAGCCCGCGTAAGACCGAGCCCTATCTCTTGCTGGGTCAGAGCCTGCTCGAAGCGAGCCTTCTGAGTGGTGTAGATCTGGTCCTCGTGGGGGAGCGAATCGGGGTTGTTGAAAAGGAGGACGAGCTCATCGTGCATTTCCTGAAATCTCGCCAAACGGTTCTCGAGACTGACGCGGGGAAGTCTGCCTTGGGAATAAAGAGTGGCGATACGGAGCAACTCCTGGACATAGACCACTTCCGAGTGAGTAGGGTAGTCGGTCTCGCCTTTCTTGAGATCGCTGAAGGTCTGCATGACCAGTTCGACAGCGGCCTGGAGTTCTTCGAGAAAGACGGCTCCCCGAGAAGGGTCGGTGAGAAATGCGTGCACTCCGAGCAGCGATGAGTTGGCTAGTCCTAAGCCTTCTTCCAGAGTAAAGAAGGCTTCCTGGTTGGTCTCATTCCGCTTCCACTCATCTTGGACCAACCAAATCTGACCGAGTTGCTTCTCCAGGGTCTCCGCTGCCTGAACCATCGCTTCAAAGTCGACTTCGCCAGCGCGGTAGCGGTGAAGCATCTCGACCAACCGGTTAAACTCGGGGAGCTGGGTCTTTTCAACCTGAGGCCACGACATCGGCTAGGGTTTTCCGAAAGCGTCTCCCGAAGACCTCTATGAGCCAGCGCCCAGCCTGAGGGAATTCCAAACTCGTCTCAAGACGATAGCCTCATGCTTGGCTTACCAAAGATAAGGAGATAGCACCGATGAAGCTTGAGTCACTCAGAGGCGGTGGCGACCATCCCGCCCATACCAAGAAAATCCCGCAACGAGGTAGTGTTGTCCAACAGGCTGACCACCATGAACCCGACAGGACCGCTTATAACCCTGAACCCCCTAAGGCCGATGACTGGATTGACTTTATGCAGAACAATTTTGGTTTGGCTCTCTTCGGCGGCGGGGCCTTGCTCAGCTCGGCGGTGACCTTGGCCACGGGCTCGATGGGGGCGGGGATCGTTGTCCCCGCAGTGCTACAGTTCCTGGGGCCCTACTCTACCGGCGAGCTTACCCCACTGACGCTCCCCCCCACTGTTCTGTATGCTCATATGACCTTGGCTTATGGTCTTACCGGAGCCATCGGCGCCACTGCCCTCGGCGCGGCGGTCGGGTTGGCATTGGACCGCTGGGCCTAGACAAAGACGACCCGAGTCCCCAGTTGCAACCCGCGACGTCCCCGCGAGAAAGCCGGGACAGGCAAAAACTAAGAAAACCCTTACTATGAAGGGTTCTCGCGTTGGTGCCCGGGGCCGGACTCGAACCGGCACTCCCGAAGGAACGGGTTTTTGAGACCCGCGCGTCTGCCAATTTCGCCACCCGGGCGGGGTCAGACGAGGATAGCATCTCCGACGCTCCTCGTCAACGAGCGAAAGCCGACAGCGCTAGTAGCCGCCGATCATTCCTCCCACCAGACCGCCACCGATCGCTCCCAGAAGGGCGTTACTGAAGACAGCCCCTCCAGTGATCGGGTCCGCCCCGGTGGCCAAAAGGTAGCCGCCGACTCCGATGCCGGCCAGACCGCCGAGCACGCCGGCGTTGCGTTTCAGGTAGTTGATCGAGTCAGGCAAAGGGGGAGCCGGTTGGCTGGTGTCGACGAGAAGAGCCCCAACCAAGCCGCCACCCAGAGTGCCGAGAAGCGAATTCATGAACATGGTGGAACCCGGAGCTCCACTGCTGATAGCCAGGCCCAGCCCGATAGCGGCTCCAGTGACGGCTCCGAAGAAGTCACCGTGACCGCGCACGTAGTCGAGAAAACCGGGGTCGGGCTGGTCATGACCCAACTCGACCTGATCTTCGGCGCGAGCCGCAGGCTCCGAGGCCGGAGCGGTAGCCACCATCGGGGCCGGTCGGACAGGCGTGGCGAAAGAATTAACAACCATAGAAATCTCCTCAAACGTGGTCTATCGAACCGACGATATTGAAGAAATCTTACCGTTTCATTAACAGGTCATGAACATCTCGCCAGGGGTGATGAGGCTCAACCTTCAGCAACCTGTCACGATAGAGCCTCGACTTCTTGGGATGGTGACAAAGAGCCAGGCAAAGGAGAACAGGCTCGAAGGGATCAAGCCGAAGGAGACTCTCCACCTCCAACTTGTGACCCTCCAGATGGCGCTGCAAAAGAAGAGCGCAGCGAGCCAGGTGAGATTCCGGATCGGTTTCGACCGCTCGCTTCAGGGCCGGTTGCACACGGCCTCCGCTCACCCAACCCTCGTAAGCAAGCCTCATCCAGGAGCCAGCGTGAGCCTGACGCGAGAAGCGAAGAGCCCGCCGGTAGTGACGCGGCTGAGAGTGACCACATTGCCAGGCCAGAAGCCCCTGATGGTAGGCCTGGCCAGGCGACTCCTTTTGGTAGCGGCCGGCCTGCTCCAGTAGTCGCTTGGCCGTAGCCGAATCCCCTCGACGACCGGTGAGCCAAGCCACCCTTCTTAGAGCAGCCACCTGGTGAGGATTATCCTCCAACACCTGCCGGTAGAGAGCCTCGGCCTTCTCAAAGCGACCGACAGTCTCAGCCTTCTCGGCCCTGACGAAAGCGATGGTTCCCCCAGGCGCTCCCAGACCTTTCGCTTGACCCAGTTCGAATTCGGAATCGCTGACCCGGAAGTGACGACCGAGGAGTTCGGCCGTGACCAGATGAGCCATCGGTTCATAACTCAGGCCAGGAAGGCTCATCAGTCGCTTCTCAACCTGGCGCTCAAGCCTGAGAGCCAGGTCGGCGCACGAGACCTGACCGTTGAGACTGGTATCGTGCTCCAGGCGCCAGCAAAGCTGCTGTTCGACCTCCTCAAGCTTGCCCAGTCGCAGACAAGAACTGGTGTGTTGAGTCCTGAGCCAGAGGTGGAGAGGATCCCTTTCTAACCCTTCCTGGCCAGCTTCATAGGCCTGGTGCCAGGCGCCCGCCTGAAGCGACTCTCGAACGAGCCGAACCAGTCGACCCGTTCCGGGCGGAGAACCGAGGTGACAATGTTGACGGTGGTCGAGATAAGCCTTTTCCAGAGGCACCAGCGCCCCCTGAAACCCCATCAA
This sequence comes from uncultured Burkholderiales bacterium, assembly GCA_964423525.1. Taxonomy (GTDB): domain Bacteria; phylum Vulcanimicrobiota; class Xenobia; order Xenobiales; family JADMJV01; genus CAYRFU01. Next base: position 3,912 of record CAYRFU010000014.1, read on the forward strand.
CGAGAACGGGTCGAGAGCAAACTTGACGCCATCAGTGTGAGCCAGACCAGCCGCCGCGTGATAAAATTCGTGGGCTATCACGGTGGGGGTGAAGCGGTCCCGGGGCTCCACGTTGACCACGGCCATGGCGTGGCCTCCGAAACCTGAGCTAGCCAAGTGAGAAGGTGCTTGATGGAGAAGAACCAGACCGATCTCCCCTTCTTCAAGATCGGGAAGGGGGCTTCCCAAGCAGCGGGCGAACCAGGCGTTCGAGCCGTACTGGATCATCTTTTCGAACAGCTCCTGTTCGGGCAGCAAATCCTTTCGTTTGTAAGAGACCTCGAGGTCTGCTCCGGCAAAGTTGCGCCGATGAAAAGATAAGAGAGGAGCTACCAGAGGCTCCGGATCGAGCCCTTCTTCAGCAATCACTGTCAGCCGTATCGCCTGAAGAGACTCCCAGCCGTTGAAATGATGCCATTCGAGGGGGTGGGCAAGGGTCTTGTAGCGTTCTTCGTAGCCAGCAGGCCAATCGACGGAAAGGCCTTTTCTGAGTCGCCATTCTCTTACGACACCTTCAACCCAGGGGCCAAGACCCTCAAGAGCCTGGTGAAGTTCTCGGGGGAAGGCTCGTCGCCACAGCGACCAGAGGTAGGTGGGGTCTTTCTCCAGAGCCTTATTCAACCATCTCTTGGCGCCCTGGGGGTCCCCCAGGCGCTCTGACAGCTCAGCCAATTGATGATAAGAGTAAGCGTCACCGGCGGCTAGAAAAAATCGCTCGGCGCTGTCCACCCGGCGATGCTCGAGTTCTTCGTGAGCCCGATGGTGAAGAGCCCATCTGGGCACCCTGGCGAGACAGAACTGACCATTGACGAGTCGGTCGGCTAGCCTGGTCAGGCCAAGTTCCCGATAGACCTGGTGCAAGTGCTCCGGGTCGCCGAAACGCTCTGCGATGCGGCGACGCAAGCGAGGGGCATCGGCCAATTTCGCCATCTCCCCGAGTCGCTCGAAGGCGGTTGGGGTCTTGGCCAGGGGAAGCAGCTCCTCGAGCGCCTCGAGGAGCCCCTTGCGGTCCCGACGAAGCAGCTCCACCCGCGGTTTCGCAAACAGCAGTTCCCGGTGATTCCCGATCAACTCGAGGGCCCGATCGAACTGGGCCTCGTCCACCAATCGTTGTAGAGTCTCGCTCAGGTCCACCAAAAAAGCTTCGTTTCTTAACAGGTTCTTACCTATGGAGGAATCTCAAAGACCGAACCGAAGCGGGCCGGCTGACAAACAACCTCGTCGCTCGTGGGCGGCGGAATGAGGTGAGAACGTGCGATTTCCTGTTGATTTCGTTATATCCAACGCTAAACATATGGTTCAACAGCGCCGCAACGGGCGCAAGCGCTATCCTACCGTGCTGATGCTGGAGCCTCTCTATACCTGCAACCTGGCCTGTATCGGGTGCTCCGTGGAGCGCCACACCGGAAAACTGAAAGACCGGCTGCCGGTCGAGAAGTGCCTGGAAGCAGCCCGGGTCACCGAAGTCCCCACCGTCTCCCTTTGTGGTGGCGAGCCGACTCTCTACCCCGAACTTCCCGAATTAGTCGAGGGCCTGATCGAGATGGGCAAGCACATCATCTTGTGCACCAACGCTCTGGTTCTTGACAAGAAATTCTTCCCTCACATCAAGCCTCACAAGCAGCTACTGGTCAATGTGCACCTCGATGGCATGAAAAAGACTCACGACTACGTCTGTAACCGTGACGGCGTCTTCGAAAAAGCGGTCGAGATGATCAAAGAGTGCAAAGAGCGCGGCTACATCACTCTGACCAACACGACCGTCTTCAAAGAAACTGACATGGACGAGGTCGAAGAGCTCTGTGAAATGCTCAGCAAGATGAATGTCGACGGCATTCTGATCTCGCCTGGTTATTCGTACGAGAGCGTCAAGAGAGATGTCTTTCTCACCCGAGACCAGATTCATCAGAAGTTCTCCCGTGTCAGGGCCCTCTCCAATCGTTACAAACTGACGGCCACTCCGGCTTTCCTCGATTTCGCTGCCGGACTGATCGAACTCAAGTGCTCGCCCTGGTCGACCGTCAACTTCACCCCGAACGGATGGAAAGGCCCCTGCTATCTTATCGGGGAGAAATTCTACGACGACTTCGAGACCTTCTGGAACGATGTTGACTGGGATTACTGGGAGACTCGCCAAGACCGGCGTTGCGCCAACTGCAAGATGCACTCGGGCTTTGAGCATAGTGCTGTCCAGGCCGCCTCCAAGAGCCTGAAAGGGATGGCCCAGCTGGCCGCCTGGCACTTTACTGCCTAATCTTGTCCTGGCGCCTGTTCCGAAAAGTCGACTCGCTCTGGCGAGTCGAACTTTTTTTTTGGCGCTACTATCTACCTCGCTTCCTTCCTCTTGACATCTGGCTCCAGGCCCGTCTCCTGAAGCGTCCCTTTGGGGACTTCCGTTATGGCGAGACGCCCTGGTCAACCGGCCAGGAAATTCTTGAGACCGCCGGCCTGGGGCCTGAGGACACCCTTTTTGACCTGGGCTGTGGACGAGGGAAGATGGTCTTTTTAGCCCACCTCCTGTGTGGAGCCCGAGCAGTAGGGGTGGACCTATTGGCTTCCTATCTCCTCATTGGCGAGAAGATAGCGGCCCGACTTGGCCTGGAAGGGGTCGTGTTCGAACACGCAGACTTTTCTCGGGTGGACCTTTCCGAAGCCACAGCCGTCTACATCGCCGGGTCGGTCTTCGAGAAGCAGACTCGTCAGGAGCTGATGGCTCGTGTCGACGACTTGTCCGAGGGAACGATTTGGATCACCGTGACCTGGCCTTCGCCCCATCCTCGCCTAGAACTGTTCCAACAGAAGGAGTGCTCATTTAGCTGGGGGCGGGAGACGGCCTACTTTTATCGAGTGGGTCCATCTTGCCGTCGCGACGAACCCGAAACCAACGCCCTCCCCACAGCACCCGATCGGTGACCAGCGAAGCCAACCAGAGGCCGAGGTAAACCAGATCTTTGATAGGCAGCAGCCACCACCATCGCCCCAGCGGGGTGGCCAGGCCCCGCCAAACCAGAGCGGTCGTGAACCAGCGCCAGCCCAACCAGAAAAGAACATAGGGCCAGCCTAGCAAAGCTGACCAGAGCAGCCCCTGGGTGACCAGAAAGGCGGCGTGGCCAGCGGGCCGAGAGACCCGCGAGGTCACCATCCAGCGCAGCTGGTGAAGGAGGGCTCCCAGAGGCTCGACCCGACCCAGGTCGGTCTCTACCACGGTGGGCGCTAGCACAACCTCGAACCCCCTGGCTGCTACCCGGTGACCCAACTGATAGTCGTCGGCCAGGTAGTCACCTAGAACGGCCAAGCCGCCGATCGCCTCGAGAGCCTGACGACGTACAGCCATCGTAGCCCCGAGGGCGAACGAAACCCCTTCCGTCCGGCGTGCCACCAGAACCGAGGCGGAGAAGTCGGCGATGCAAAGACCCTCAAAGGCCGCTCCCAAATCGGTCACCCGGCCCACTCGGTAAAGGCTTGTTACCAAACCCACTCGAGAAGACTCAAAGGGGGCGACTACCCGCTCTAAATAGTCGGGGTCCACCTTGATGTCGGCATCGGAGATCGCGATCAGTTCGTGTTGGCAGTGAGGCAAAGCGGCCTCCAAGCCGGCCACTTTCCGATTGACTGCTAAAGAATCCGAACCGGCCACGATCTTCTCCTTGGCGAGAGCGGCCAGAGCTGGGTCCTCCGGACGTGAAGCCGTGAAGACCATTTCGTAATGGGGATAGGTTAAGCAGCGAAAGGTCTCGATGCAGCCGGCCGTCCTCTCGCTCCAACCGTAAACGGGCTTGAGCACGGTGACGGGGGGCTGGTCACCCTTGCAAAATGAATCCACCTCCCAGCGCCTGAAAGTTAGCACCAGCCAGGCACAAGCCAACTGATAGCCACAGGCGATAAAAAAAAGAAGGCTCAGCATGGGGCTGACTCGATCACCGCTGGAAGAACCTGGCCCAGGCGAGTCAGCGCGCGACGGGTGGCCTGGCCGAGGCGGAGTAAATCAGGAATGCGTCCCGGTCGACGAGCCACCTCAGCCAGGATGGACCAGTAGTGAGGTCGGCCTCGCTGGTCGAGAAAATCGTTAAAATCGAGAGGAAGGTCTTCCTGAGCGGTATCACTGATGGCGCGCAGGCCAAGCCAGGGTAAGGGGCAGACTTCAGCCACGGCCTCGGTCTCCATGTCGACAGCGAGGGCGCCGCTGTCACGGAAGGCGGCCGACTTGTTGACAGCCGAGACGATCACCCGACGGGAGGTCAGAAGAGGCCCTACTCTCACCTGGGGAAGCTTGGTCTGCACCCGCCTGAGCCACGACCGATGACTCTGATCAGACACCACCAACTCTCCGCTAACGAGACTAGGGTCAAGCCCTCCGGCCACCCCAGCCACGATGACGGCTCGGGGGCGTTCCACCTGCAAAACTGTCTCGAGGCCTTTTCGGGCTCTTTCAGGACCGGCCCCTGAGCACACTAGAACCACCGATTCCCCGCCAAAGAAAGGCAGGCCCCGGTGGCTACCGCTAGGTACAAGCTCAAGACTGTGGGCCAGACTCTTGGCCTCTTCTGGCACAGCCGTCAGGACAGCGACTCTCATACCGGAGCGGGCGCGTAGCCGTGGTCAACAAACCAGGCTACCGCTCTCTCTAAAGCTTGGATGGGGCAGGTCGGCTGATAGCCTAACTCGTCTTGGGCCCGCTGAGAATCGAAGTACATCTTTTTACGGGCCATCTTGACCCCTTCGATCGGAACCCGGGGCTCACGGCCCAACAAGCCACCTTCTAAGACCGTGTCGACCCACGCGACTACCATAGCCACCCAAGAGGGAAGTTCGATTCGGGGCGCCTTCAAACCCGTGATCGACCCCAGGGCCTGCAGAATCTCCCGCAGACTGAAGTTCTCTCCCCCAAGGATATCGGGCTCCCCGGGTCGGCCCTTTTCCGCCACCAGCAGGTGCCCTTCGGCCACGTCCTCGACCGCAACCAGGTTCAGGCCTGTGTCGACGTAGGCCGGCATCTTCCCATTCAGAAAGTCGGTGATGATCCGACCGGTGGGAGTCGGCTTAGCGTCGCCCGGGCCGATCGGCGTGGACGGGTTGACGATGACGATAGGGAGCCCCTTGGCTGCCATCTCGAAGGCCACCCTTTCGGCCAGAAACTTAGACCGCTTGTAGTCACCCACCATATCGTTCTCGCTGACGGGACTCTGCTCGTTGCCAGGGCTGCCATCGGCTGGAAGCCCGATGGTGGCCACCGAGGAAGTGTAAACGATCTTCTCCACCCCAGCTCGACCACAGGCCTCGAAAAGGGCTCGGGTTCCATCAACATTGGACGTGTAGAGAACCGACGGCCGGGGCGTCCAGAGTCGATAGTCAGCGGCACAGTGAAAAACAGTTTGGCAACCCTCCACCGCCGCTTCGAGGGAGGCCGGGTCGCGGAGGTCACCAGTCACCACCTCCACCCTTAGCCCGTCCAAGAATTGGGTATTTGTGGTAGCTCGCACCAAAATTCTGACCGATTCGTTACGGGCGAGTAATTTGTTAACAAGATGGTGACCAACAAATCCTGCGCCACCTGTTACTAGAGCCTTGCCGAACAGTTCGCTCACCTCCTTAAAAGAGCTTTGCGCTTCGGTTTGACCGATCATCTTCCTCTCGGCGGCAGGTCAGGTCAGCACTCCAAAAAAGAAAAATCCGCTTTCAGATCTTTTTCAGGTGTCAGCAAGATACTAACTCTCGACGATGGTTACGATCTACCACCAGCCGGAAGCGGCTAGTAGAAAGGTACTTATATAAAATGAATACAACTTCACAAGAAGCGCCGTCCGGTCAGGTCCACCCGCGTTTAGCCACTCGCTTAAGAGAGGCCCGCCTTTTTGGGGCCTTAACTGAGGTCAACTCACCGCGCTTCATGAAATACGTAATGCAGCCTAAGCACATCCTCCGTAACGGATGGCTTCTGGCTCCCGATCTTGAGTTGGATCAGCCCGACCTGCGGGCCTATGTTTTGGGAGAGCAACCCGAAGAGGAGAAGGCCAACACCATTGGTCAACGCCTGGTCATCGACCGCAATCGGCGCGTCGCAACCCTTTACACCTTCGCTCAAGAACAGACCCAAGAGATTCGAGTCGATATGGAATCGATGGAGGTTGTCGAGAACCGCATCAGTGCCTGAGACCAACATCTGGTTCGCTGGCGAGGCCGCCCCTGGGGCGGCTTTTCTGCTGAGAGGACATGACCAAGCCAGGGAGAACCTGGGTCGATGACGAGCATAGTCGACTCCTACAAGCTCTGCCATCAGATCACCAAAGAGCAAGCAAAGAATTTCTATTACGGGATCCGGCTCCTCCCAACCGAGCGTCAAGATAGCCTGTGCGCCGTCTACGCCTTTTTTCGTCACTCCGACGATCTTTCTGATGACGAAGCTATCTCCAACAAAGCCGAGCGACTCAGACAGTGGAGAGCCGCCCTTGAGCCTGGCTCCAAGAGTGACCATCCCATTCTGCCGGCCTTTCACGACACGGTGCGCCGTTTTTCCATTCCCCTAAGCTATTTCCACGAGTTGATCGACGGAACCGAGGCCGATCTCACCGTAGCTCGCTATCAAACCTTTGACGACCTCTACCAGTACTGCTACCAGGTGGCTTCTACAGTAGGGCTGGTTTGTGTCCACATTTTCGGCTTTGACGGTTCTCAAGTCGCCCTAGAGCAGGCCGAACAGCGCGGCATCGCGTTTCAATTGACCAACATCTTGCGTGACGTAGCCGAAGACGCGGGCCGGCAGCGAGTCTATCTCCCTTTGGAGGACCTGGAGCGATTCGAGGTGGAAGTGGACCATCTTCTGGCCGGACGACCGGGGCCGGGTTTTGCCCCCCTCCTTGCCTTTCAGGTCGAAAGGGCCCGCCACTACTACCACCAGTCCGAACCTCTCAAAGAGAGAGTTGACCCTGCCAGTCGCCCTTCTCTCGTGGCTATGACTCGAATCTATCAGGGCCTGTTAGACAAGATTGAACAAATGGGCGAAAGAACTCTGATCGAGCGAGCTAGTCTCAATAAAATGGAAAAGCTTAAATTGGCCGGAAGCGGCATGCTTCAAAGCCTGAAAGCCTAAGCCATGGCTATCCGTGTCAAGAACTTCCTGAAGAAGAAGCTAAATCGTCTCCGCAGCGGTCTCAAAGCGGACCTCCATCAACTGCTGGCCCAAGGCCAACTCGAAGAGGCGATCAAACGCTGCGTTGAAGAGGCCAAGCTTGACGTAACCTCGGCCACCGAAGTCGTGATGGCCCTCCAAAGCGAGGTCGGCCGAAGCCAACTTCGTCAACAAGCCGGCCAGGTCGGCAGCTTACTGAAAGATGAACTGTTGGGATTTTTGTCCGAGGGAGAAACGGCCGGAGCGGTCGAGTGGTGTGTCCATGAAGCCGGCATCGATCCCAAAGCTGCCAAACTCGTGGTAGAGCACCTGCGCGACGAAACGCCCACCAGCTTGAAAGACAAGGCCACCAAGTCGGTCGACACTCTCGAGGCGGGTCTACGCCGCGATCTCGACGAACTCTTGATCGAAGGCAAGACTATCGAGGCCCTCAAGCTGCTTCGTCAAGAGAAAGGCCTGAGTCTGGCGGCCGCTAAAGCCATTCTGGACCGCCTCCGTGACGAAGACGTCCCTGACGCTCACGAATGCTTGATTGAGCGCAAGCTGGGAGAGCTAGGACAAGCTGTCAAAGCCGACGTTCTCACCAAGCTCGAAAAAGGTCACGGGGTGACCGCTTTGCAACAACTCAAATCGCAAACCGGCCTCGACCTGGGCTCTTCTCGCGACCTCTTGGAAAAGTTACAAAAACAAGAGGATATCAAGCCCCAACCTCCGAGCCTGCCTCCTCCTCCGCCCAAGTATCTGCCACCGCCTCCCCCTACCCCGGTGCTCGAAGAGCGACAAGGCCCACCGCCCCTGCTGGCGGATGCCTATGAGGTGCCCGACCTCTTCGCTAACGCCTTTGGGACAGAGCCTTCAAAAAACGACTGAATTTAGTCTCCGTCTGAGCGACCAGCCTAAAACCGGCTTGCTCAACCAGCCTGGCCAGCTCTCTTGTGACCTGCTCAGGTCGTTCGGTCTCGACCTCGATCTCATAATCGGTCTGACCGGGAAAGTCAGTCTGGTCCAACTCCAAGACCTCTCCACACTCAAGCTTGTAAACGAGACGACGATTGACTACCTCCCCTAGGAGTTCCACCTCGGTGGTCTGGAACTGTTGCCCGAATCGCTGCATCGGCTCGGTGTGAGCCAGCTGATTCGGGTCGACCTCATCTTCTAGGCGACACTCGATCTCTTCCGCTTCAAAGTAGCCGTTATGCTGGCGGCGTCCCTGCTTGAAAGTCAGACGGGTGCCCTTTTCAGAGCGACGAATACGAAGCATGGAAAAAGCCTGAGCCACTCTGCGGTCGGGGGTGTCGTAATAAAGGTTCGTCTGAGTCAGCTCCTCTCGAGGCACACCCAGGAGAGCCTTGAGTCGACCGCAGGCTTCTCGGTCAGGGACGATAAATTTGAGTTCTTTTTCCATCACCGCGAAACGTAGAGGTCCTCCCCGACCAACAGCCCTAACTCGCCACGAAAAACAGGGCTGCCCAATTTTTCGCTGCTCCCGTCGCGTCGGACAATTTCACTGCCCACGACCTGGAAGTCGTTTTCGATTCCGGGCGCGTCGACGAGAATCCCCTCTTCGTTCGCCTCCACCACCGTGGAGCCCTCAGCACCGCTGATGACCAGCCGACCGTCTTCCTGCCTGATGGTTACGGTGGAACCGGCCGACTCGATCAACCATCCCCCCGCCTGAGTGACGATCACGGTCGGGGGTTGGCCGTAATCAGGATGAGCCACCACAACCTGCTCCTGGGATACAATGAGGGCCGAGGAATGAGGACCCTCGACCCTGGTGGTTTCGTTCTCCTGATTCACCGAAACGACGTCGTGATGGTCGACCACCCAAAACGTCCCCTGGGCCAGAGGAGGGTCGGTCCGACGAGACGGGATTAGGGAGACGTTTCCGTTGAGGTCACAGAAAACTCCGTCCTGAAGGTGAAAACCAAAGTCAACCGGCTCTCGAGGATCGACTTCGGCCAGCTCTACTCGCCCCATCTCGGGAGGGATGAATTCTACGGGTCCGATGCGTGATTGGATTCTCATCGCCGCCATCAGACACCACTAATGTTACTTTTTTGTTACCAAATTATTGACAGGCAGCCAACTCTTCAAATCGGTTTGACTGTCGCAAAACGGTAACACGAGCCATTTGTAAAAAGCGAGTCCTGGTTATGTTAACTTCTCCTAATGGGGGTTCACCAGGGGTCGAGCTGTCGGTATACTGAAGGTGAGTATCTCTATCGATGAGTGCAGTATCAACACATAGCGAAGCGAGCAGTTCTCGCTTCAGTCGCTTGATCAGGGCCAAGCAAAACCTGACTCCCCCACCAGCACCGGCTGCCAGTAACAGCAGCGACACGGTGGTGACAGGTTCGCCGACTCCGCCGTCCGGCGTCTACGGCCAGACACAGCCAAGCACTCCCCCAAAGAAGTCTCTGGCAGAGAGGCTCGGTCTTGCTGGTGCTGCTGAGCCTATTCACATGAGCCCGCCCCAAGAGCAACCCACTATTCAGCCGTCAGCGAATCAGACCAGGTCGCTCAGCGAGAGACTCCAGTTAGGCTCTGCCAGCCCAAGAAGCCAGCCGAGCGTTTCTCCACCAGGGCCGAACGGCTTACCAAGACACTCCTTCGCTAGCGATTCACAGCCAATCAGCTACAGCGGGCCAACCACCTGGAACCCATCGCCAGGCCCGCCCCCGACCGGCCGCTTCGACCTGGACCTCCTCGATGTCGGGGCCGGCTCGCCCAACAGTTGGCCAAACGAACCTGTTCTTTCTCAGGGAAATCAACCTGGCCGGGACTCCGGTTCCGCCGTTAGCGACCGTCTGCGTCTACGTCGCATCGGTGAAGTCGACCCGGGCTATTCAGAAGGGTTCTTCCAGGAAGACGGCACGCCTTACAACGTAGCCTACGACCTCGACCGAGAAGGCTATTTCGCCCGCTACGCAACGGACGAATCGCAACAAGCGGCTCATGAGCTCTACCTCAACCAGCGCCTCGATGGAGTCAATGAGCGGATCAAAGAGTTGCCAGGAGCGATCAGCGCCATGGAAAGCGAGGTGGCTGGCTTGCGCCAAGAGCGATTCCAGCTCGCCTCGGAGCAGTCGTCCAACCAGGGCTCCATCAGCTCTCTCTACTCCAACCTCCAGAGTCTGGAAGGCCAGCTCTCCCAGATGTCCTATGCTCCCCAAGGTATGGACCCTGAAGTCCAGATGCTCCGCCAACGAGTTCTTCACCTGAAACGACAGATTCAGTATGCTGAACGTGAGGCCGAGAAAATGCAGCGAGACGCTCGAATGCAACAAGACGGCGGCTACGGCTCCTTTGCCCAGAACATCGAGAACAGCCTCCACGATAAGAGAGCCGAAATCTGGCAGCTTGGCGAAGAGCTTCACGACGAGCAGAACAACCTCCGACTGGCGGAACAGTTCGCGCGCAGCAACAACAGCCAGGGCAATCGACAGCAGTTGACCTGGGAAATCAGCAATCTTCGGTCAGAACTCGGCCAACTCGAAACAAGACAGCAAACGATCGGAGCTCGGCTTCCCCAACTCGATGCCGAGATCGCCCACCTGGAAGCGAAGATTCTCGAGAAACGCAACGTCCTGGTTACGGCCGACCGGGAGTATTGGGAGCGTCACGCTCAACTCCAGGCCGGCGGCTACAAAGAATACTAATCTTGCTGCTGGACAAGGTGGCTCTAATAGAGTAGCTTAAGCCTTACCGTGAAAGAGGTCCTGGCCCACAAAGAGAACGTCGACCTGATTCGGCTCGGCGACAAAGAGATCTACCTGGTTGGAACAGCCCACGTCAGCCAGGCGAGCGCCGACTTGGCCGAAGAGATCATTCGCGAGGTCCAGCCCGACTCGGTGGCCGTCGAGCTCTGCCACCCCCGCCTCCAATCCCTTCGAGACCCCGACCGCTGGAAAAACACCGATGTCGTTCAGGTCATCAAAGAAGGCAAGACCTATCTCCTGTTGACTCAGCTGCTTTTGTCGAGTTTCCAACGTCGTATCGGAGAGCAGCTAGGGGTCAAACCGGGGGCAGAAATGATGAGAGCCGTCGAGGTGGCCGACGAACTGGGCGTCGAGACGGTTCTGGCCGACCGAGAGGTGCGAATCACCTTGCGACGGACCTGGGCACGACTCGGCTTTTTCTCGATGCTCAAGGTGATGGCCACCATCCTGGGCAGCCTGTTCGACAGCGAAGAGCTAGACGCCGCCGAAATCGAGCGACTGAAACAGTCCGATGTGCTCGAAGAAACCATGAGCGAGTTCAGTCAGAAGCTCCCCGAGGTCCGGGAAGCCTTGATCGATGAGCGAGACCAGTTCCTGGCCGCCAAAATCGCCGACTCTCCGGGTCCCAAAATCGTAGCCATCGTCGGGGCCGGTCATGTGGCCGGAATCAAGCGTCATCTGGGAGAATCGATCGACCTCGATCACCTTAACACCATTCCCCCCGCCAGCAAGATCGGGAAAGGTCTAGCCTGGCTGATCCCTTTGATCATCATCGGCCTGCTGGTCTACGGATTCTTCCACTCCGGAGCCGAGACGAGTCTCGAAATGTTTGGGGTCTGGTTCCTTATCAACGGGGTGGCCGGGGCTCTTGGCTCAGCCATCGCGCTGGCTCATCCGCTGACTATCGCGGCCGCCTTCCTGGCCTCTCCGTTCACCAGCCTAAATCCCACCATTGCTGGAGGCTGGGTGGCCGGTCTAGTGGAGGCCTCCTTACGAAAGCCTCGGGTAGCCGACTTTGAAACCATCGCCGAAGACTTGAACAGCCTGCGAGGCTTTTGGAGTAATCGAGTCACCAAGATTCTCCTGGTCGTGATTTTGACCAACCTATTGGGAACGGTCGGAACCTTCGTCGGCGGAAGCCTCCTTATCCCCTACGTCACTTGAGGTCGCCCAGCCTGGGCTGGAGACGGAGTTGAGTCGACGCGCTTTGAGGAAATCCGCTTGAGCCTTTTCGGTCTGCTGAATTTTCTGATAGGCCCGGCCACGCTGATAGTAAGCTTGGGCCATTGATGGCTCGGCAGTGATGACTAAAGTGTAGTCCTGAATCGCCCTGGTGTAATCCTTGGCTTTCATATTAACGGCCCCACGAGACAGAATCGCGACCGGGCCGTAGCCCAGCTCTTGAGCCAGAGTGAACGCTTCCCGCGCGGCTTCCAGCTGATCGCTCAAAAGGAGGGCGTTGCCATAATGCCACTGAAGCTCAGCCTGCTCCGGCTCTTGGTCCACCAGCGCCCGATACAGCTCGATCGCCTCGTCGGTGCGACCCAACTTGTCCAGAGCGCGAGCCTGAAAAAAGCGGCCTTCGAAATGATCAGGGAGACTAGCTAGCCCCTCCTCAATGTTTCTCAAAGCCCCCTTAGTAGCTCCCTGGTCGAACAGCTTGATCCCCATTTCGATAGCTTTTTCCGCTTCCTCCGGAGAGAGAGTCGGAGGCTCGGCAGTCACTTCGACCGGGACAGCCGGGGGAGCTGCCTCGGGTGATGCCTCGGGGGGCGGGGAGGATTGACAGGCTAGCAAGACCGCCAGCAACAGGATAGACAGAAGCCTCATAAGGTTCTCTTGCCGAGCGATTTCGAGAAGACCTGCCTGCGAAGGGAACCTGGCCACGGTTGGATAAGCTCCCAGCTATGACAACAGCCACCAAGCCCGACTGGCGGGCCCGCCTCAAAGAGCTCGACATTACCAACCAGGCCTTCATCAACGGCGCCTATGTTGACGCCCTGGACGGAGACACCTTCGACTGCGTCAGCCCAACCGATGGTAAGGTCGTGACCCAAGTGGCGTCCTGCAAGAAGGCCGATGTCGACCGAGCCGTAGCAGCCGCTCGCAAAGCTTTCGAAGAGGGACCCTGGCGTCGCTTAGCCGCCACTCAAAGAAAAAAAGTCTTGCTTCGCCTGGCTGAGCTGATCCGCCAAAACCGCGATGAGCTAGCCCTGCTTGAAACGCTCGATATGGGAAAGCCTATACGCGACAGCTCCAAGATCGACATCCCCCTGGTGGCCGATTGCTTCGCCTGGTATGCCGAAGCCGTCGACAAACTGTATGACGAAGTGGCTCCGACCGGCGCAGAAGCTTTGGCTACCATCACTCGCGAACCGATGGGCGTGGTCGGTGCCGTCATCCCCTGGAATTTCCCCCTCCTGATGGCCGCCTGGAAGCTTGGCCCTTCCCTGGCCACCGGCAACTCAGTCATTCTGAAGCCGGCCGAACAGTCTCCGCTCACCGCCCTAAAACTGGGCCAACTAGCAGCCGAGGCCGGCCTGCCCGAGGGGGTTTTGAACATTCTGCCTGGCTTCGGCGAGACGGCCGGCCAAGCGCTCGGTCTGCACCCCGATGTCGATGCCGTCGCGTTTACGGGTTCAGCCGAGGTCGGCAAGCTCTTTTTGCAGTATTCGGGCCGGTCGAATATGAAGAGGGTCTCGCTGGAATGTGGCGGTAAATCTCCCCACATCATACTGGCCGACTGCCACGATCTCGACGCCGCCGCTCGGGCCGCCGCTTTCGGAATCTTCTTCAATCAGGGAGAAGTCTGTAACGCTGGCTCTCGCCTGCTGGTGGAAGAATCAGTCAAAGAGGAAGTGCTCGAGAAAGTGATGGCCTGGGGCCAAAAACTGACCCCGGGAGACCCCCTCGACCCGGCCACCAAGATGGGGGCTATTGTCAGTAAAGAGCAGCTTGAGCGAGTGATGGGTTATGTAGAGAAGGGTCAAGCCGAAGGGGCCAAACTTCGCCTAGGCGGCTCCCAGGCGCGCCAGGAAAGCGGCGGCTACTACGTAGAACCGACCGTTTTCGATGAAGTCCAAAACGGCATGACCATCGCCCGGGAAGAAATTTTTGGGCCGGTCTTGTCGACCTTGACCTTCTCGGTTCTCGACGAAGCCCTTCGGATCGGCAACGACACCATTTTTGGGCTGGCAGCCGCGGTCTGGACCCGTGACATCAGCAAGGCCCACAAAGCAGCCCGAGCTCTGAGGGCCGGGACGGTCTGGGTCAACTGCTTTGACCACGGTTCCCTGGCAGTGCCCTTCGGTGGCTACAAGCAGTCGGGATTCGGACGGGACAAGTCGCTTCATGCCTTCGAAAAATACACGGAGCTAAAAACAACCTGGATCCATCTCGGCTAGACTTCTACCAACTCCTCCAGGTGTCTCCCGATGCCGAGCCCGAGGTGATCACTTTTGCCTACAAAGCGCTAGCCAAAAAGTATCATCCCGATCGAGATCCTGCCAACGAGGAGCTGATGGCCCGCATCAACCAGGCTTATGAGATCCTCAAAGATCCGGCCAAACGGGCCAACTACGACCGCCAGAGGGAGCAGCCCAAGCCCCTCCAAGACCTGCCTTCGGGCCAACCGGAAAAGCCACCAGCCCCGATTCCCAAGCCAGGCTGGCGGCCAGCCCTTGGGCTAGCTCTCCTGCCGGTGGTGTTGCTAGCCTACCTTCTTGGATGTCGACTGGTCGGCCAGCACTACCTCGAACAGGGCCGAGAATTTCGAGAGGCAGGCCTCACCAGCGAAGCTCTGACGGCTCTGGGAACGGCTCTGCGCTACAACCCTCATCTCGCCGAGGCCTTCCTGGAGCGGGCCCAGTGCTTCTTGAGCGATGAGAACCCTCAAGCTGCCGTGGTCGATCTCACCAACGCGCTCGCGATTTCACCTGATCAAACCGGAGAAATTTTCTACTTTCGTGGTATCGCCTACGCAGCCCTGAATGAGTTCGACAAGGCTCGAGCCGATTGGCAAGCCTCAAGCGACCCCCGAGCTGCCACCAAACTCCAGGAGTCGACGACACCAGGAACCTGAGGCTCGGCCTGGGAAGACCTTTCTAGTGATCCACGAATCCAACATCGTCGCCAAGGAGATGCGCACCACCGCCGGTCTCGACCGAGTCTGGGACTCTTGGACCGACCCCGAGCGCCTAGCCCAATGGTTCACCGACAAAGCCGACGGGTGGCCTGGAGTTGGCAGCACTCTCAGTATGACCTGGGAGAACTTCGGTTTCACCGTCGACTACAAGATCGCTGAGATGATTCCCCGCCAGAAGCTGGTGCTCAAAACCCGCCTCTCCGGAGTCGGCACCCAGGTCCTGACCGTCAAACTCGGTCGACGGGCACCCAACACCATCGTGACCTTGAGCGAGTCCGGCCCCGAAAATCACACCTCCGATCCGAGAGAGAGCGGAGTCGAATCGGGCTGGGAGATGGCCCTGGCCGTCTTGAAGCTCTATGTGGAGGACCACTTTTTCGAGAAGCGATCCAAGTTTTTTGGAATGCTTCCGGCAGAATTTAGCTACGACCATCTTCGAAAGTTCTTACTCACCCCTGCCGGCCAAACCATGTGGTGGGCCCAGGAGGGCTCTTTCCCCGAACAGGTCGGCGCTGAATTCAGTCTCACCCTCGATGACGGCCAACCCATGAGCGGGCGAGTCCTGGCTGTCACTCATCACGAAGTCGCCCTGAGCTGGAAGGAGATCAACGGCTATGTGGAATTCAAGTCGTTTCCTCTTGCCGGCCAACAGAAAGCCCTGTGCATTCGAGGAGCCGGCTTCTCTTTTGAAGCAGAGCGGCGAGAAGCGACCGAAACCTACTGCAAAGACGCCCTCGTCCGCCTCTTTGCCGCGCTGGCCGGGCCCGCTCCCGAAGGCCTCTAGGATTTTTTTTCCCATTCGGGAACAAAAGCGACCGCAGGGGGTGTCTTATCCCCGCAAGCGCAATACCGGGAGGTATCCATGACCATTAAGGTTGACCTTCTTCCAACAGAAAGGAAGGGGTTTGGCATCGACCCGATGATGATCGTGCTCCTGATCGTCATCATCGGCGCCTCGGTGTGTTTCATGTTCTACAGCCAAAAGCTGCAAGGGGACATCGATGACATCAACACCCAGATCGCCGACGTCGAGAAACAGATTAAGCAGTACGAGGCCCAGTTGCCAGTACTACAGGAGCGAAGAGCGCGCATCCGCAAACTGGAAGAGCAGATCCGCATGATTCAGAGCTTGGTCCACGACCCGCTCCGATATGCCAACCTGCTCCAAGAGTGTGCTGTGTTGCTACCACCAAACGTCTGGCTAGGCAGCCTGGCTATCGAGCCAGGAAAACAGTCAGTGGCGCTCAACGGAACTGCGGCAGAGGTGGAAGGTCGGCTCCCGCTGGCCACTGTCGCTCAACTAATGAAGAACTTGAACGAGTCGCGTTACTTCCGTGATGCGTCTCTCACCTCGACGGCTGAAACCCAGCTCGAGGGAGTGAGAGGGTTCACGTTCACCCTGACCGTCCGCTACGACCCCGAGGCTGCCGCGACCTTACCGCCAACCGGCCTCGGACAGGGCGGGGCAGACGCCTCGAACCCGGGGCAGTAGGAGGAGACTGATGGCATTAACAACACCCATGAAGCTAATCCTCGCCCTCGTGATCATCCTGCTGATCGGGGCGGGGTTTTATGTCCTGGACTGGCAGAAGAAGTATCAACAGATCGAGCAGTTGAACGCTGATCTCCAGACCAAACAAGACAAACTTCGCAAGACCGAAGAAGAGATCAAACAGCTCCCCATCCTGACCAAAAAGGTGGAGGAGCTTGAGAAGAAGCTCCAATCCCTGGTGGCCTCGAAGTTCACCCAGGAAGAGCCGGAGCTGTTTGTGGCTAACTACATCGCGGAGATCGAGCGAATGGTTATTGGTCAACAAGAGGCGACCAGTGACTACGACTTCAACATCGTCTCCATCACTCCGGGAGCCATGCAGGCAACCCAGGTGTCAGGAGGAGATGCGTCAGCTGGCGAGGGCGACCTCGACAGCGGCAGCGCCGAGTCCCCCGAGGCGCTGCAAGGCTTCCCGACTCGCGTCTTCCAGATGCAAATGACCGGGCGATACGCAACCTTGGTAGACTTCCTCTATCAGCTGGGCGCGCTGGAACTCGACCGACTCGTGACCATCAACAAGATCAGCCTGTCACCAAACGCTGGTGAGCCAGGAGAGAGTCCCGTTCTATCGGTGACGATCCCCATCACCGCTTACCTGCGTCAGGGCGGTTAGCCGCTCTTGAAACACGGCCGCCCTCCGGCGGCTTCAAAAAAAGGCGCCGTTCCGACGGCGCCTTTTTTTGACTCCTTCTGGGGAGGTTCAAAGCTGATTGTTGCGGGCGCGACGTTCTTCTGCTCCGGTCATCCAGTTATTCGGATACATCGTGTACTCGGCAAAGCCCGGGTCCTCCAAGCAGCGCTTGGTTCGAAGCCAGACTTCTCGCACGCGTTTGTCCCGGCAGTCCGGGTCGAAAAACTCGAAGTCATCAAAATACTGCTCGAGATACTCTTCTTTGTATTGCAAAAGTTCCGCCTCCTATTCGGATCGCTTCTGTTCTCGCCACAACGATCAAGTCCTTCCAGGAAGGTCAGCATCACTGACGAAGCGCGGCCTGTGTGAGCGAGTCCGAGCTTCTTCATCAGAACGTCCATAAGAACTGGCACGATTTCCTACTCTGCCTTTCCGGTATTCCCGACGAGCTGATGCTAAAACCCAAGACCATCGGCTTATGGTCCATCAAAGACGTCATGGCCCACATCAGCTCCTGGGAAGAGATTTATATTGAGGCCGCCGCAGAGTACCTGAGGGGCGAGGTCCCCCAGATTTTTAGTCTCGACTGGGAGGCTGACGGAGACGCCCTGAACGCTGACCTGGTAGAAGAAAGGCGTAGCTGGAGCCTAGCGGAAACCTGGCGAAATCTGTGTGACGGCCATCGCTACCTGGCTCGGGCCATCGCCACTCCAGCCCTCCTAGAAGAAAGCGACATGGTGAGTCTCGCCCATGAGATTACTTGGAAGCACTATGCTCACCACGGCGCCCGAGTTCGAGGGTTCCGCAAAGACAAATGTCCGGCAGAAGGACTAGTCTACTATGTTCTCAAGACCGATAAGCTCCCCGACCTGGAGAACCCTGATGATTGGGCCGACCTGGAAGGCTCCCACGAGTACATTCAATGTGCCCTCGAGCCCCGAGCGGCCGTCTACATGGCCAACCGTCTCTACGCCAACTGGGACGGAATGCTCGTTCTCCTGGTCATCGATCTGGCCCGCTTCCAGCCGGAGGCCGTCAAAGTGAAGGGCCGCACTTCGATATCCGGCCATATCCACGGCTGGTTCAGCCTGGCTGCCGTCTTCGACGTTCGCCAGATGTTCCGCGGCCAAGACGGTAAGTGGTTCTTCCCCTGGATCTAAGCCCCGCAGAGGCAGGAAGCTCGCAACGGTCGTGGAATCGATCGCTGCCGTGAAGCGTCTTCCAATCATTTTAGCAGTATTCGCCCTGGTTATGGCCACAGCCATCGTGATGATACCGGCTCTAAGGCTCGAAGTTCTCGGAACCAGCCTTCGTTATCACCTAGAGCCGGGAAAAATCAGCCGCGTAGCCGTGCTGGTGAACCTTGAGCGAGGCCAGGAAATCGTCGGAGAAGACACTGACCCCAACTCCGATCCGCCCATTCAAGAAGATCACCAGGCCGGATACGTTATGGAAGAAGAGGTCAAGCTGGTAGAAGGCGAGCCCGTCTTGACCTACCGCCTCACCGAGCTACGGTCCGAGCAGTGGGACTGGACCAAAGGTTCGCTCGGGGGGGCCAGGTTCGATCTGCGTCTCTTCCCCAACGGTTTACCCAACAGTCTCGAGCGCTCTATTCCCAAGGAATCCGCCCTGACCGACCCAACCGTCGTCGAACCACTTTTTGCTATGCTATGGCCCCGGCTTCCTTCGGGCCTGGTCAAAGCAGAAGGACGACAGTGGAATGGTCAGTTGACGGTCGAAACCCAGCCCTCACTTCTGGAAAAACCTATAGGACTAGAGCACAATCTTGTTTACGAGGTCAGAAAATTTCAACCCACCTCCGGCGGCAAAGTCGCGGCCGTTCATTGTCGGGGCAACGTGCGACACGAATCTCAAGGGGTCACAGCCGAGGGCATGCTCGAGGGGGCTTGCCTGGTCGACCCTGCCACAGGCCTGACGACGGGAGCAGACTATCGCCTTCAGCAACGAATCCGAGTCAAACTGGACAACCTTCCAGAGTACCGTTGGTTCCAGGCTCAGTCGGTTCAAATGTGGCGAGTGCCTGAGGAGAATGAAGTCGCTGAAGGGGAGCAGCCCAAACCGTGACCATGACTGCTGAACCCGAGCCGACCACCAAACCTGGAGCCGTGAAACGTCTCTACAACTGGGTATTGAGCTGGGCCGAGAGTCCCTATGGAGTGGCTGCCCTCTTCCTCATCGCCCTGATCGAATCTTCAGTCTTTCCGATTCCCCCGGACGTCCTTTTGCTAGCGCTGGCCCTGGGAGCGCCTCGCCGCTCTTTTTATTTTGCCCTGGTCTGCGCTGCGGGCTCTGTGGTCGGAGGAGTGGCAGGCTACTACATCGGCTACCTATTTAAGCCGTTGGCCGATGGAATTATCGGTTTCTACGGAATGGAGCAAGCGGTCGCGACGGTGGAGGGCTACTACCTCGAAAACGCCTTTATGTATATCGCCATCGCCGGGTTCTCTCCCATTCCCTACAAAGCTTTTACCATTACAGCCGGACTGTTCGGAGTGCCCCTTATGACCCTGGTGGCAGCCTCCCTTCTATCAAGAACAGGTCGGTTTCTCCTGGTGGCCGGGTTTGTCTATCTTTTTGGCGAAAAAGCCAGAGACTTTATCGAGAAATACTTCGATTATGTGACCATCGCTTTCACTGTTCTGCTGATCGGCGGCTTTGTGGCGATCAAAGATCTGCACTAGGAGGCCTTCATGACCTGTCCCCGATGCCAGACCGAGATGAAACAAGTGATGGTCAGCCACGTTCCGGTCGACATGTGCCCCAACTGCGAGGGGTCGTTCTACGACGGTGATGAGCTCGAAGCGATTATGGAGACTCCGATAGAGGAACTAGAGAAGTCCGAGCTAGCTCCCGTCCTGGTGGCAGACAAACTTGATTGTATCGACGAAGACGAGAATCTGGACTGCCCTCGCTGCGGAGAACCGATGGTACGCTATCGTTATCTGATCACATCCGACATCGTGCTCGATGAATGCCCCGACCACGGTATTTGGCTCGACGATGGAGAATTGACCAAAATGCTAGACTATCTCGGCCGCTGGGAAGAAATTTCGGAAGACAAAAAGGCCGAGATGGAGCGAATTCGCCAACGGGGCAACTTCCAAAGCCTGACCGAAGACAAAGTCTCACCTCTCAACTTGCCGGGCCAACTCCTGAACGTGCTCAATCGCATGTTCAGCCGCAAGAAGAAATAGAGCCCTGAGTCTCAGGGCCCTCCTTTAAATTTCCTCTGCGTCGCGGGTAGCTTTGCGTTTTTGGCGCTGCTCGTAATAGATGGCGTAGCGCAAAATTGCTCGCTTATCGTCTTCCGGAATATCCTCATATTCCACTTCAGTGATATGCTTGCCAGTAGCCGGGTCCTTCTCACTATTGACGGCATGGCCGTTGGCCTTGATGTCCGGCGCGTTCGGGATTTCGAGTTCCAAAGTGAGGGGCGTTCCCGGCGGGATGCCCAAGTTGGTCAGCAAGAAGAGCCCGCTGGTGGTAATGGCGTGAGTTGTCGCCACCTGGGAATGGACCGTGCTCATAGCTCGAAACTCGACCTGGATGGGCACTTCGACTCGAAAATTCTCGTCTCTTGGAGGGATCTCTTCCGAAGTCGCATCTCTGGGAGGATTCACATCAAACTCGCGCTCACGACTGTCGAGCACCGAGGCCGTGTAACTAAAGAAGGTGTCCTTTTCCTCATCAAGCGTGGAGACCGTCACCGGCTGGCCCGGCACCAACCGAATCGGACGCATTTCCGTCCCCGGGGCGTTCAGCGTGACCTTTTTCTTGGCCACGTTAACCACCTCGATAAAATAATTTTCGTACTCGCTCTCCGAGTTCTCGAATTCCAACTCAATCACCTGCTTGGGATGGAGCTTCAAGTTTGGCTTCTTACTCCCGAAGAGAAAAGAGAACGCCATGTCGTGATCCTCCTTTATTAACGGACGAGTGGCGTGCTTCGCTTCCTTGAAGATATCTCCTTTAGGCAAGAATCCCACATCACCCACAGTATTACTGTTTCACTGTTAGACACGGAAAACCTTTTCCTAACGGCCCGGTAAAGCAACCTTGGCCAGGGGCGGTGAACTTTTCTACGAAGGACTGGCTAAGAATGAGCAACTCTCTCAAAGATATCCTGGAATCAGAGAGTAGCGTTTTGGCTGGCCGGCGCATAGCCTTGGCCATCAGCGGAAGCATCGCAGCAGTGGAAAGCCACCGCGTAGCCCGACTCTTGATGCGCCACGGGGCCGACGTCCACGTCGTGTTGAGCCGAGCCGCAGCCGAACTGGTCACCCCCACCGCCCTCTATTGGTCGACAGGGAACCCGGTCGTCACCGAGCTAACCGCCCTCTGTGAACATCTCCAACTCGTGGGAGAAGGCGGGTTCTGCGACCTTCTCTTGGTCGCGCCAGCCACCGCCAACACACTGGGCAAGATGGCTTGCGCCGTCGACGACACGGTGGTGACAACGGTGGCTACGACGGCGCTCGGACG
>CAYRFU010000014.1:25638-39159 GCA_964423525.1 uncultured Burkholderiales bacterium
GGTGGCTCCCGGCATGCACGCTTGCATGTTTGATCACCCTGGAGTTCAGAAAAATTTGACCCAACTGCGGTCCTGGGGGGTCGAGGTCGTGTCCCCTCAGCGAGCCGAGGAGAAAGCGAAGATGGCCTCACCCGAACGAATTCTAGCCCGGGTGGCGCGCACTCTTGGCCCTGCCAGCCTAAGCGGTCAGCGAGTTCTGCTGACGGGGGGTCCGACCCGCGAACCCCTCGACCCAGCCCGCTATCTCACCAACCCATCCAGTGGATTGATGGCTAACCGATTGGCCGCAGAAGCCTTCCGACGAGGGGCAGAGGTCACGGTGATTTGTGGCCCCAGTCGAGTCTCGATGCCGGAAGAAGCGAGAGTCGTGCCGGTTGAGACGACGGACGAAATGCTCAAAGCTGTGGAGGAAGAACTGACAGCTCAGAGCTATCATTTCTTCCTGGCGGTGGCAGCAGTGGCCGACTTCCGTCCCAGTCAGCTAGCCTCCCAGAAACTTCCCACCTCAGAGGGAAGCCTTTATTTATCGTTACAGCCCACAGCCAAGATTGTGGACCGGGTCAAACAGCTCAGGCCGGAGATCTTTCTAGTGAGCTTCAAGGCCGAGGCCACCGACAAAGTCGAAGACCTGGTAGAAGCTGCTCGCCGATCCGCCCGACGCAGCCGAGCCGATCTGGTCCTGGCCAATCCGGTGGGCCGCCCCGGCTGCGGCTTTGACAGCTCCCATAATCAGCTCTGGGCCGTCTCACCCGAAGGGGAAGTGGTGGATTTGGGAACAGCCAACAAGCAAGTCCTGGCGGTGCGAGCCTGGGACCGTGTTCAAGAAATTGCAACATCGCTCTAATATCGCGGCAAAGATTCGGAAGCCTCTCGTTCATTTTTGACGACTAGAGTAAAGGTGTAGCGCCCCACGCGCGCTGCAACTAAGCTTCTAGGAGGAACCATGAACGACCATTTTGATCTCACCTTTCGCCGCGAGCAGGTACTTCGCTTTATCCATCAGTTTCGGGTCCAGAACGGCTATGCCCCAGTTCTTCGTGAAATCGCTGAACATTTCGGCCTGACAGCCAGTTCCACCATTCACTGTCATCTCAAGCACCTGGAAGAGGCTGGCTACGTCAAGAGAGAACACAAAAAGCCTCGGAGTCTGCGCCTGACCCAAAAGGGGACCACTCGCCTGGTAGAGTGGCCGGGCGAACCCCAGGGACGCATCCCGCCCCATGAAAAAATCCGTCAGCTCGAAAGGCGACTGGCCGCTTACATGGGTATGCTCCATCAGCTACCCTACGAGACCATCGAAGCGCACTGCCCCGAAGCCCATCTTTTCCTCGAGCCGGACCCGGGTTGCCCCAAAACCACTCGGGCCCACCAACGCTGGAGTCGCTAAGCTAGTCCGGTGAAACGACGACCATCGGCCGTCGTTTCATCGGTCCGTGGACGCTTCTCCGACCAGGGATCTGGCCTCTTGCGAGGAAGCCTTTTCGAGAGTTTATTGGAGGCTGACAGGCAAGTGCAAGCGCGCCCCATCTTTATTGAATATCGGCGTCGCCGAGGTTTTATCACCGAATACCAAGCGGTCCGCACCATCGAACGCCAAAGTGTCAAGACGGCCAACCCGTTATTGAGAATAGTAGGTAAAAAGCAACACGTCAGTTCGTCGGTAAGCCGGACCGAAATGATGTTGGTGCAGCGGACCGCCGACGTCACTCCCGACTGGGTAGCCACCGTCAAGACCACCATCGAGTCGGCCGCCCGCACCATCGATGGCCAGCCGGCTCCCTTCAGTCGCGAGGATGATCCCACCACCACCTATCTCTCTCAGAAGGTGGACCGCTTCGGGAAAATGGTGGACCAGTCAGGCACCTCGCCGGTCTTTCTGACCGGCGTATTTCCGGACCGATCGCTTCGTTCTGGAGAGACCTGGGAGATTCCCACCGAGACCTCCGTCCCAAAATTTGACGAACACGGCAACCAGGTGGGTTCCGAAACCGTCGACCTGGTCTACCTCTACACCCTGGTGGGCCAGCAGAAAGTGGATAAGTATCAATGCGCGGAGGTCCAGGTGGCAGCCCGCCACCAGAGCTACGTTAACGAGACGACCCTCCACCAGTACTCGGTGGAGGGCAGCCTCCTTTTCGCTCATCGTGACGGCTTTCTAGTGCAGGGTCAGATCAGCAAGTTGTCTCGACTGGGTACAGCCAAGTCGACCCAAGACGAGCGCATCACGGATTTTCTGAGGCTCCTCAAAGAAGGCAACGAAGAGATCTTCGGCCGCTAGCTATGGGGCGTCGCCCAAGCCAGGCTCTGGAGACAACACCGAGACGAGGGTGGCTTCCAAAGCCTCCGGCTCATCGACCAGGGCGGTAGGCCCAGCCTCGGCGACCCGGTCGGGGGTGAGCCAACCGTAGGTGACCCCGACCGTCTCGAGCCCGTTGTGCTTGCCGGCCTCAATATCAAGATCCGTATCACCCACCATCACGCCTTGTGAGCGGCCTAGAATCTGCTTGGCGCGAGCCAAACGCTCGTTCTTCTCACTGGAGCCGTCATCGCTGCCGACCACAATCTGAATCCGGTCCAGCAATCCTTCCTGCCTAAGCCGGCGCTCGATGCAGAGAGTGGGAGCGGTAGAGACAACAGCGACAGGCCAACGTTGGCCAAGATTCGTCAAAAGCTCCCGAAATCCGGGGAAAAGCTTGGCCCGATCGTAATCGAGTTCGCCGTCATAACTGGAGCAAATCTGATCGAATTCAGCCTGGCTAAAACCCATAGTCTCGAAGTTCTTTTCCCAACGGGGTTCATACCAGTGGCGAAACTGAGTCAGGTCGGCTACGGGAAGAATCTTGCCATAGCGTTGGCACAGACGCTGGTAATAGTCGAAATAGATCGGCAAAGAGTCGACGATCACCCCGTCGAAATCGAGAAAGATCCCTTTCACGACCGAAAACGGAGCGAGCGTACCATAGCTTCTACCTCGCGAGGATCGGCCTGAGGATCATCCTCGTGCACCGTCAGGATGTCGTAAAGACGGTCCTCGACCACAAAGATGCTGTTAAAAAAGGTGTCTTCTTCGTCTTTGGTCAGGTGAAACCGGACTCCCGGGTGGCCATCGAGTTCCACCTCTTCTTCTCCCGAGGCCATGGCATTCAATTCGGCCAATCGCTCTTCATAGGCGTCTTGAGCGGCCTCGGGGTTGGAATAGTCGCGATAATCGACCTGATAAGTGTCTCCCCCGACCACCGCACTGATGGTGTGGTAGTGAATGGTGCCGTCTTCGCTCTCCTGGCTTGAACTGGTCACTTCGGGCTTTTGGGGCAGCTTCACCACAAAGCTCTGGTCCGGCGCCTCGAACTCGATCCAACCACTGGTATCGACCTCATCGGGGCTGGGGCTGGCCTCGGGGCTTTCCTCAACAGGCGAAGCGGTTTGAGCGGGTGAGCTCTTGGGGGGGGGCGGTGTGTTATTGGGGGCTGGAGTTTGACCGCAACCCGCGAGCCAGGCAACAGCAACCAAGCCTATCAAGAATCTTTTCATGTCTCCTCCTAGCAGATCTCCACGACCGAGTTGAGCCCGCCCCAATGGTCGGGTTCTTTATGAGCATTCCAGGGGTCGTCGACCCAGCTTGAGCCGTTGACCAGAAACTTATAGCGGTAGCGACCGGGCGGCGGGGTGGCCATCGCGGTACTCCAAAGACCGCCCGACTGACAATCGAGAGGATGGTTGGGCTGCCAATCGGTGAAATCACCGGCCAGAAAGACCCCTCGGGCTTGCTGGTCATGAAAAAGAAAATGAAGTTTCCCGTCTTCCTGACGAGGGCAGAGCCCCGACACGTTCCGGGCTGGATGGTCAAGGCAACCGGCCAACTCCACAGCTGAGCGAGCGCAAACCACCCCGGCGCCTTGACGAAAAGGAGAAACGCCCCGGAGTCGTCGGGCTGAACTCAGTAACATAGCGCGCACCTGATAGGGTTTAAGAGTGGGATCGACCTCTAGCATCTGAGCCACGATCGAGCTGACCAGAGGGGCTGCCACCGAAGTTCCGTCGGCGTGTTCATAGTAGGGAGACACCACCTTGTGGCCGGCTATCTGACCTTGCAGCTCCGAGAGGAGTTCTTCTCCTCGATAATCCTTGGCAGCTTCCGGAAGCTGAGCCTTCTGCCACAGCTGCTTGACGCGCTCCGGCTCAGCTAAAAGCTCGACTAGCGCTTGGGCTCGCTCTTGCTGGGGCGTTCCCGGCAGGATGGGCGAAGCCACCAGGGCGGCCGGGGCCAAGAGATCGGGTTTGTGAACCCCATCCGGAGTGATGCCATGATTGTGGCTGTACAGCTCATTGACGTGGTCAAAGACCCCGCCGACGGCCAGAGCATAGGGAGATTTCGCGGGTGACTCCACCGCTCCGCCTGAATTTCCTGAGGCGGTAACGACGACCAGGCCCGCGTCGACGGCCTTCTTGACCCAGTAATCGAGTAAAGTCCGTCGGGATTCTCGGTCGGAGTAGCCAACCCCGAGAGAGATATTGAGAATGCGGATGCCATAGCGGTCTTTATTCTCGATGGCCCAGCGGACTCCCAGAGCCACGTTACGTTGCCGAATTCGGCCCCTCTTGCTCACTTTGATCAAGACCGCCTTGGATTGGCGAGCCAGACCGCTGTAAAGACCGGTCGAAAGATAACCGCTGCCACAGGCGATCACGCTGGTCATGGTGCCGTGCCAGTTCCACCACTCCGGCTGGGTCGCCTCAAAAGGCTCTTCGTCGCTTGTGACATCCTGGTAGGCCACCACTCGGTTGGTCGGCATCAGCAGGTCAGGATGAGGATAGAAACCCGCGTCGAGAAAGGCGATGGTCACGCCTCGGCCGGCCAGGTTGGCATCGGTTTCGAGGCGAACGGCATTGGGCCGCACCCAACTTCGGACGAAGGTCCAGTTATGCCAGGTTTTTGCGCTCATACGTTCGGTTGCCGTTGGTAGATCAGGATTCCCCGAGCCGTTCGGGACCAAACATGGTATACTCGATGGGTGATCTCGGCCCTTCTACGAAAGGGATTGGCTTTGCCCACTGTCTTGGGCCTGGTCGCCTTCTTGGTAACCATCGGCCTGGCCCTTGGCACTGTCTCGACCCTCTCGCTCAATCTCTCAAAGGGCCAACATCTAGACCGCCAGCTAGAACTCCTGGCCCGAAGCGGTCTGGCCGAATTCCTAGCCCAAGCCCATCGGCAGAGTCAAGAATTCGATCTCTTTGAAGGAGAACTCACCCTGCCTCAGGGCCAAAAGCTGATCGAACGAGACGACGGTCAAAGCTGGTGCGATTTCACCCTCGACCCTTCTCAGCCCGGTTACTCCACCGACAATACCTCTAGCGACACCTTTCGGCCGGGCTGGAGTGACCAGGCCAGCAGCGGGCGCTCGGTGCCTCCCTTTAGCCTGGCCCTCATCTTGCGGAGCCACCATCATGGCGCTGAGCGCTACTATCGGGCCATTCTGCGTCGGACCTGGCCCTACGCCGTCTACTGTCAGAGCGGCCCGATGATTTTACTCGGCAACCCCTCGGTCACGCCTCCCCGGACCTTTGAAGCGGCCACGGCGGTGCAAGGCGACCTGTTCACCTCCTGGGGGGGAAGTGACGGCCCGCCACCGCCGGACCGTCGCCTCGACACCCCCCGTAAGATTCTGGCCGCCATCGAAGACCAGGCTGGCTGGTATCCCGACCGACGAGGTAGCGAGATTCAGATCGGCCCCTCTATGCTCTATCAGCCAGTTCCGGAAGCTCAGCCTTTACCAGGCTTTCCAGACTTTTTTGTCCATTCGGCCGAAAACTTGCCCCAGGATGGAGTCCTTCCCGTCTATGGCACTCGGCTCACCGATCAAGGAAATCTCGTGGAGGGAGACATTCACTACGTCCACTCCCAGGGCCTTGACCTCCGCCTGGGATTAGGACCGCCTGTGGATGGAGCGCCTCCCAATCGGTTTGAAGGGGAGCTGATCCAGAGGAGTGGCCTGGCTGTCGACCCCCTCAAAGGGCTCGAGGCCCCCGACACTTCAGATTTCGCTCCCGCCCAACCCCACCTGATAGAGAAGAGTCTCAGCGAGGCTCTGGGTGTGAACGACAGCGGCCTACCTGCTGGCCTGAGAACTCTAGAGCCCCCAGAACTTCTGGCCGAGACGTTAGACCTCACGGCAGGCTCTTCTCCCCATTACTATCACCCGGGCCACCTGACCAATCGAGCCGCCTATCTCTTCGAAGAGGATTGGCCCCAAAGCTCGGGTCTGCAGGAGCCGCTCATCAAGGCTGGGTCGCTGGTTGTTCACGAGACCCAGGCCGGCCTGAAACTTCAAGACTGCGTTCTGGTGGTGGAAGGAGATCTGGATTTGGGAGCCTCTAACCGAGCTAGTCCGGTCGAAGTGTTTGGCAACAACGCCACCCTGGTAGTGAAAGGAAAACTAACCTTGAGCGGAGCGCGGATCGATGCGGGAGACCAGGGCTTTGTGTTGTTCGCCCACGACATCGTCTTGAAGGCGGGTGGCCATTACAAAGGACTAATCGTGGCACGCCGGGAGCTCTCCCTTGTTCCCGAGGGAGAGCCGCTTCGAGTGCAAGGGGGCCTGATGAGTGGCCTAGGAGTCACTCTTCGCTCGGTCAATCTCGACTACGACCCGGGATTTCTCAAGATGGTCAACGGAGCTGGAGACTTTGAAGTGGTTTCCTGGGAAATGGCCAAGAAGCCGCCAGGATAACTGCGAAGGGCCGACCCAAAAGACTCCGAAGAAGGGTCGAGTGAAGGTCCGATTCACCCTTCCAGACGGCGAGGTGGTCAAAGCGGAGGTGGGAGCCTCCGGTCTGATGGTGGGTCGAGTTGGCGGAAAAGCCGACCTGGAACTAGCCGGCGACGAGATGCTCTCGCGTCATCATGCCCGCCTATGGACTGACGACGGAGACCTTTGGTTCGAAGACGTTGGCAGTTCCAACGGAAGCTGGCGCGATGGGGCGCGCTTGACCGATAAGGTGCGCCTCCAGGAAGGCGAGTCGAT
Organism: uncultured Burkholderiales bacterium; assembly: GCA_964423525.1. GTDB lineage: Bacteria > Vulcanimicrobiota > Xenobia > Xenobiales > JADMJV01 > CAYRFU01. The sequence continues at coordinate 32,661 of CAYRFU010000014.1, forward strand.
CGTCTTGGGTCGCACCCTTCTCAGCCTGGCCCAAGAGAAGGACGACGAAACGGGACAGATGGGAGAAGCGCCACCACCAGAGATGCATCTGCGAATGCACGCCAAAGCCGGACGAGAGAGCTTTGAGGAGGCTCTCCAGCAGAAACATTTTCGCTATGTCTCGGCTCTGGCTGAGTTTGTGCAGGAGCTGCTCGGATCAACCGGACGACTACCGATCTTTGCCACCCTGAGCCGCCTCAATCAAGTCATTCCCACGGCTCAACGCTTCTCGCTGGTGGAATGGCCTCCCAACCCCGAGGGAGAGTTTACTCTGATGGTCGACCAGGCTGAACTCGAACAAGCCGGCATCGAGGTGGGCCCCGTCAGTCGAAGCCTGGCCCGGCTGGCCGTCGAGCGGGGAGAAGCTTTACTCTTCTCCGAAGAACACCAAGAGCTAGCGGCCGCGCGCGAGAGCGCCTTAATGCACGGCATTCGGAGCGCCGTCTATGTTCCGCTCTGCTCTCCCGACGAGGAGATCTTTGGGGTGCTGTGCGTCGACAGCCCCATGATCCCCCTGGACCAGGGAGAGTTCCAGCTCGTTCGGGCCGTGGGAGGCTTGTTGGCCACCGCTCTTAATACCGAAAAACTTCGGGAGCAAGCCCGCCAAAAAGAATTGGAAGCTCGCCAAAACCTGGCTCGTCGGGAAGCCCTGGCCAACTTTCTCAACATCGCCAGTCATGACTTGAAGTCTCCTTTGACAGTCGTTCGAGGTTGCTCTCGTCTGATCGAGCAGGTTCAAGACCTCGACCAGATCCGACAGCTAAGCGGCAAGATTCTCGATGCCAGCCTGAGGGCTGAAAGTTTGATCGCGTCTTATCTGGAGGTGGCTGAGATCACAACCGGCCAGGCACTGGTACTCGAAAAGGAGCGGTTCGGCCTGGCCCAACTCGTGGACGAAGAGATCGAGTTCCAGCGTCAGGCGGCTGGCGATTTGAGTCATCAGCCTTCGGTCGTGAATGAGGTTCCGCCTGAGATGCTCGTCGAGGCCGACCGCAAAAAAGTCGCTCAGGTGCTCTCCAATCTGATTTCCAACGCCATAAAATACACTCTCAAGAAGGGCCAGGTTCGGATAGAGGCGCGCCTCCAAGGGGAGGAAGCCCTCATCGAGATTCACGACCAGGGGGTGGGGATCTCACCCGAGGACCAGGCCCGGCTTTTCAAGAAGTTCCAAAGAGTGGGCGACCGTTCCCTGGTGCCTGGGACCGGCCTGGGATTATGGTTGGTGGCTGAACTCGTTCACGCCCACGGCGGGAGCATCGGGGTCGAGAGTGAACCAGGCGTAGGATCGTGCTTCTCCTTTACCTTGCCTTGACTTCGGCTTCAGAGCAGGTGATCATAGAGAGGTGAAACCACGTCCTGTCTCACGGTTTAGGATTGAGCCGCCAACATCGAGGAAGCCCGTGCTCAAAGATGGCTCGGCCCAACTCCCTCAGGAAAGCTATCTGAACGGCGTCACCCTGGACGTTGCTTTACCCCACTCATTGAAGAAACCGAACTTGCCGACCCCCCAGGCGGAGGAGCACCAATGGATCTTCGAGTCGCTTCCCCAGACACCCTATAGCGACTACGCTGTCCTGGCTCCCATTCAGGAGCGTTTTCCCCGCTTACCCAAAGCATTGAAAGATCTCTTCGCGCCAGCTCTCCTAGATTGTTTAACGAACAGCGATTTGGAAGCCGGTCGACTCGGGTTACATGAGCTCAATCAAGCGATGGGCTGGAGCCTGCGCTTTAAGAAAGCAGCCTCGCTCGCAACCCGCGACGGTTTTGAGGGGCTGCTCAAGCAAGCCAGAGCCGACCAGAAAAGAACCTCCGAAGCCGACGAGACCCCTCGTTTAGACAGACTTCTCAAGAGCAGCGAGCTGGTCTTTTCCTCCGCCCTGAATCAGCCCCAGGTTCGGGAAGCCGAGCATCTGCTCGAGCAGTTTGAGGCGGGCAACGAGCGCCCAGGCATCGGCACCAAGGCCATTGAGCGAGGAGTGTCCTATTTAAGGGGCCGCAAAGGCACCCGGATCTTTTTCAAAGTCGGGCCGGATGGCCCCCGCTGGCTGGCGATCTGCAACAAGAAGACCGAACAAAAAGCCATCAACGCCGTCAAAGATAGCTTATGATTAAATCTCTCTGGTTAGGCTCGGTAGAAAATCCTATGAGCGACAACACCGACGCTCTGATGGAACTAGAAGACGGCCGACGCTTCGCCTTCACCGTCTTCACTCCCCTCGGCTTGATGGCCGCCATGGACCGAGACAAGAGCGGACACATCGTCATCGAGGATCTGCTGGTGGTGGCTAGCCTGAGCGAGCTTAATGTACGAGCTGCTCTAGAAGAGATTCTGAGCGACCACTGCCCAGAGCGGTTTGGAACGCTGCAAGAGTGAAAGGTTCGTCGACTACGAGACCCGGAACCTCATTTTTGAAAAAACTCGTCGCTAAGCCCCTGGTTGAATCGATAGTTCGAGTAGCTAGCGGCGGCCTTGGCCTGAACCGAGGCTTTGGGAAACTCGAAGCGAGCATTCATCGACTCAAAAACGAGAAACTCTCCCTGGCGTTCATAGGAGCCGTTCACCTCGAGCCGGCCGTTGCCAGAATAGTAGGTGATGTGGCGAGGAACGGTGTGGGTCTTTTTGTCGACCCAGATCTCGATGCGCTGAATATCTCCCTGCACGCCTTTGGGTAGAAGCACGATATAGTATTGGTCCTGACTTTCTTCCTGAACCAGAGAACGGTATTTCTCGAGGTCGGGGAGATGCCATCCGAAAATGCTGGGGTAGTCTTTGAGATAAGAGGGAGCTTTGGTCAATTCTAGCTTGTGATGATCGGGCTTTTTATAATAATAGGTACCATTGGCAGTGGGCCGGTAGGGAAAGACCCCGACTTTCACCTCCAACTGAATGGAGATCTCGGCGGCGTAATCTTCCAGCTTGGGATTGACCGCCTTGACCTGAGCAAAAATCTGCTCAACCCTCTGGTCAGCCGTGGCTACCAGAGGCAGAATAAGACATAAAAACATGACCATTCTCATCCTTTTATCAGACCCGAGTCTTCCTCTTGAGTTTCCAGCCAGTCGAGGGCTTCCAAAACCAGGCCACCCACCGGTCCGGCCCGACGTCGACAGGGAGGAAGGCTCTGCAGAAAATCTCGACCGTAGGCTTTGGTGCGAGCTCGATGGTCGAGCACCAGCACCAGGCCACGGTCACGGGCCGTACGAACCAGGCGACCGAAACCTTGTCGCAACTTGAGAATGGCGAGAGGCAACTGGTAGTTCCGGAAAGGATCCTGACCACGTCGCTGAAGTCGTTTGGAGTGAGCCGAAACGACCGGGTCGGTAGGCACCCGAAAAGGAAGTCGGGCCAGCACCACACAGCTGAGAGCCTCCCCAGGCACATCGACTCCCTCCCAAAACGAATCGGTCCCGATCAGCAGGTAGTCTCCCTGTCCTCGAAACTTCTCTAACAAAGCTGCCCCCGAGGCCTGTCCCTGAGTCAAGACCCCGATTCCCCGCTCAGCCAAAGGAGGACCCAAATCGGCCTCCATCTGACGCAGAAGACTCCAGGAAGTTACCAGCAGGAAAGTTCTCCCTCTGAGACGCTCGACCAACTCGATCAAAGCCGGCACCACCTGCTCCCGATAGTCCGGAGTGCCCGGATTGCCCAGGGCTGTGGCCACCCCCAGGTAAACCTGCTCGGGGAAGTTGAAAGGGCTTTCAAGACACAAGCCCTGAAGTCTGGGATTCTCGGTCAGCCCCACTCGCTCTTGGAAAAACTCGAGACTCTTGTTAACGGCCAGCGTGGCCGAGCAGATCACCAAACTGCGAGCCTGCTCGAACAAGTCGCGCTTCAAAATCTCGCCCACTTCGAGAGGCGTTGCCACCAGAGCGGTGTCTCGAGAGCTGTCCTGAGCCCAGTAGACCCAATCCTCTGAATCGGGGAAAAGACAGAACTCGAGGTCGGAGGTCATCTGCTTCAAACGACTCTGGTAGCCCGCGAGTTCGGAGCGTAGTTCCTGAACACCCGGCATTTCGGTCTCGCTAAGCTCAGCTACTAGCTGGTCGCAACCCCGGGCCAAGGCAGCCAACCCACCCGCCACTTCGGCCCCCAAGCGGCGAAGCTCTTGGCCCCCCTCGCTTTCAAAATCCTCAGGCGCGAGTTGCATCTTCCCGTCGTGCTTAGCCAGAGTGAAGGCGACCGCCTCGAAAAACTCATCGGCCATTCTCTGGACGGCTGGAATCAAAGCCAACAGTTCGTGGTCGACCAGCTTCAAAGCTGTTTGTTTCAGAGAGGCATCGAGGGGGCTTCGAGCGACCCGCTCGCGGACCAGGGGCAAGTAGCCCCCCTTCTCGAGCCCAGCCCCATCGTAGAGTTGGTTGATCAGTTGAGCGAACGAAAAACTCCCGAAGCTTCGCCCCAGGTGCTGGGTAGCCACCTCCTCCAAGTGATGTCCCTCATCGAGAACAAGACAAGCGTAGCCAGGCAGAATTCCTGGTGCCCCCTCTCGCTTGAGTGCCAGGTCAGCCATCACCAAAGAGTGATTGGTCACGATCAGATCGGCCCGCTCAAGCTTTTTGCGGTCGGCAAAAAGATAGCAATCCTCGTAGTAAGGGCAGCCCTGACGGCCGCAGGCGGCCGAATCGGCGTGAACCCTCGACCAAAGCTCGCCAGAGACTTCCAGATCTTGCCGGATCCCCGAACCTCCGTGGCTGAGGTGATGAGTCAGAGAAACCGCTTGTTCTTCCACCTCGACTGGGACCCCCGACCCCGGCAAACTAGCCAGTCTTCGCAGACAAACGTAGTTCGACCAGCCTCTAGCTTGCGCGACCTCAGGCACGAAACTGAGAAGCCCTTGTAAGCGGGGGAGGTCGTGGCAGACAATCTGCTGCTGAAGGTTGAGGGTACGGGTAGAGACAACGACTGGTTTCTTGCTGTAGGCTCCCCACAGCAGGCTGGGAACCAGATAAGCCAACGATTTCCCCGTACCCGTCCCGGCCTCCACCACCAGGATCTCCTCCTTCTCGATGGCCTGAGCCACGGCCGCAGTCATCTCAAGCTGGGCGGTGCGATGCTCATAACCTTCGGATTCGGCTAAGCGGCGCCGAAAAAAGTCGAGAACTTTTTCCTGAAAAGGGCTGCCCACCAGTGTCATGACCACAAGATTACCGCAGTCGGGCCAGGGGACCTCTCTCAAGGGGGGAAAGCGTTAGCCCGTTTGCTCCCAGGTCTGCCCGTTTTCGGAGGCGAAACGGAGAGCCCATGGAATGGTCGTCTCGACTTTCTTATCACGCCGAACTCGACCACGCTCTCGCCGAGCTCACGGAGCATCTGCAAGAGCACCCCGACCCTGATCTGCTGATTCTCTTTGCCTCGGCGGCCTTCGCCGACCGCTTTGACGAGCTTTCCCTCCGCCTGGAGCAGGCTTGGCCTGCCTGTCATGTCTTCGGCTCTTCGGCCGACGGAGTGATAGCCAACGGTGAAGAGGCCGAATTCACTCCCGCCCTCGCCTGGACAGCGGGCTGGCTCCCCAGCGTTCAAATCCAGAGCTTCGCTGTTACCAGTCAGGACTTGCCTGGGCCCGACGCACCTCCCGAAGCGTGGCGGGAGCGGCTCGGCCTGGAGGGCCCTGAGCTGGCCGGGATTCTCTTGCTAGTCGATCCCTTTACCTTCGAACCTGAGCCTCTCCTAGCCGGCCTCGACTACGCCTACCCAAAGACTCCTAAGCTTGGCGGGCTGGTTAGCGGCGGTCGGGGAGCTGGTGGAAACGCCCTCTTTTCGAGCGGTTCCACCTTACGCCAAGGGGCTCTTGGCCTGGCCCTCTCCGGCTCCATTCAAATGACCAGCGTGGTGGCCCAGGGGTGCAAACCGATCGGGCAACCCATGGTCATCAGCGACTGCCACGACTATCTTCTCAAAACACTCGATCGGCGCCCTGCCCTGGAGGTGCTGACCGGACTGCTCGAGAGTCTCGATAGAGCCGACCGTCAGCTGGCAAGACACTCTCTCTTTCTAGGTGTGGGGATGGGTCAGCCCCGTCTTCAATACGGGCCCGGTGATTTCTTGGTCCGCAATATCCTTGGCTTTGATCTCGAGGCTCCCGGCATCGCCGTGGGGGCTCGCCTGCGGGTCGGTCAGACCGTTCAGTTTCATTTGCGTGACGCTTCCACTTCCACAGCCGATCTAGAACACCACCTGGACTCAACCCCATTGACCCCAACTGGAGCCCTGATGTTCAGCTGTCTGGGCCGAGGACAGGGTCTCTATCGCCGGCCCCACCACGATTCCTCGCTAGTCCGTAAACGGTTTCCAGATCTGCCTCTAGCAGGGTTCTTCTGCAACGGTGAAATCGGCCCTGTGGGAGGCACCACCTACCTCCACGGCTACACCACTTGCCTCGCCCTCCTTCACTAGGCGTGTTGACAGAGAGCGCGGAGACCACGGAGAGATGAAGTTTGAGGGCATTACGGATGCGATTAT
>CAYRFU010000015.1:0-30260 GCA_964423525.1 uncultured Burkholderiales bacterium
GAATCCATCGGTGCCTTCTGGAAGGGCGATTTCCATACCCAAGAGCACCACCGAAGCGATGATCAAAATCAGCACCACAATGTCGAAAAGGGAGTGACTGGTGAGTCGTCGACAGAATCTTTCCAGGGCTGGAATCACCCTCGAAGGCTTCCCTTCGGCGATGGGCATCCCTGCAGGAGCCAGGTCGTGAGAAGCTAATATACGGGCCGATGAGAGCGCTTGTGATCGCCGTTTTGACGGTCCTCTTACTCACCCCAGCCTGGTCTCAGCCGGAGCGACCAAAGTTGGTGGTGTTGGTGGTGATCGACCAGTTCCGCAATGACTATCTCCAACGTTTTGAGGACCTGTTCAGCAGTCAAAAGCCTGGAGGCTTCCGCTACTTCACCCGGGAGGGGGCGGTTCACACCCGCTGCTTTTACGACCACGTCCCTACTCACACCGCGGTGGGCCACGCCGCTCTGTCCACCGGCGCCCTGCCGTCGGTTCATGGCATCATCGGCAACAAGTGGCTGAACTTTCAGACCAAGAAGCTCGAGGAGGTGGCCTACGACGGCGATTACCCGCTGGTCGGCACCGACAGCCGTTACGGCGTCTCCCCCCGAAAGCTCTTAGCCAGCACCTTTGGCGATGAGATGAAGCTTCAATCCGTCGACCGGAGTAAGGTGATCGGGATCGCGCTCAAAGACCGGGCCGCTATGATGGCCACCGGCAGAGGGGCTGACCTGGCCCTGTTTTTTGACAGCCGGAGTGGCCGCTGGCTGACCAGTACCTACTATCGACCCGACGGCACCCTCCCTGGTTGGGTCGAGACCTATAACGCCTCGGGGTGGGCCGACGAGCTGTTCGGCACCGTCTGGAAGCCGCTTTTTGAGGAGAAAGTCTATCAACGTTGTCGCCGCCAGCAGTTTCCCGGCAGCGCCGACTATAACGGCCTGGGCAAGACCTATCCTCATCAGCTCGACGGCGGACTTGAGAGTCCCGGGCCCAATTTCTACGAGGCGATCAAAGCGACTCCGCAGGGAGTGGTATCGACCTTTGAGATGGCACGCCGAGCGGTCGAATACGAGAAGCTTGGTCAGGACGAGCACCCCGACCTGTTGGCTGTGAGTCTTTCTAGCAACGACCTGGTAGGACACACTTTTGGTCCCTACAGCCCTGAAATGCTCGATGTGACGGTGACCTCCGACCGAGAGATGGAGAAGTTTTTCCAGTTTCTGGACGAGAAGGTCGGCCTCAAGAACACCCTGATTGTCCTGTCTGCTGACCACGGCGTGGCGCCCCTCCCGGAACTGATTCAGGAACGAACTATGCCGGGAGGGCGACTCTCCTTCCCCAGCCTGCAAAAGGTGATGGGACAGGTCCTGGCCAGCGAGCTGGGAGTTGGTCAGTTCGTGCTCGGGGCCAACGAGCCTAATCTCTACCTGGATCGAGAGGCTATCCCGGCCGACAAGTTGGAGGCGGTCACAGAAAAGCTGGCTCAGGCGCTGCGTCAGGTCGAAGGAGTACACGCCGTCTTCACTCGGGATCAAATCCTAGAAGGAGAGTTGCCCAGGACGGAACTGGCTAGCACCGCTTCCAACAGCTACCACCACGAGCGAAGCGGCGACCTGTGGCTCTTCACGGAGCCGTTCTGGATCATCAGCTTCCCCAAATACGCGGCCGGCACGACTCACGGTTCGTCCTGGTCCTACGACACCCACGTGCCGCTACTCGTGGTCGGTCCGGGCGTTCCCCAGGGACGCTTTCGGAAACAGTGTACACCTCGCGACGTGGCTCCGACTATCTGCGAGCTTTTGGGTTTGACGCCGCCCTCGGGCTCGAGTGGTCACTTGCTGGAGTGGCTAGAGGAGTAGGCGGGCGCTTCAAGAACGCCGCTAGATGGCTGAAAAAGTAATTCTCGCCTACAGCGGCGGACTCGACACTTCCTGTATTCTCAAGTGGCTTATCGACAAAGGTTATGAGGTGATAGCTTTTGTGGCCGACGTGGGTCAGGAAGGGGAAGACTTTGAAGAGGTCAAGCGCAAAGCTCTCAAGTGCGGCGCTTCCAAAGTCTACGTCGAGGACCTCAAGCGGGAGTTCGTCACCGACTTTATCTTCCCGTCGATCAAAGCGAACGCTCTCTATGAAGGTCGCTACCTGCTGGGGACCAGCATCGCCAGGCCCTGCATCGCCAGGGCTCAGATTAAAGTGGCTGAGCTGGAGGGGGCCACTCACGTTTCCCACGGGGCGACTGGGAAAGGGAACGACCAGGTCCGCTTTGAGCTAGCCTTTTATGCTCTCAAGCCCGATCTCAAAGTGATCGCCCCTTGGCGCGACGCTGAGTTCTTGAATACCTTTAAAGGCCGCACCGACCTGATGAACTATGCCAAGGAAAACGGGATTCCGGTGCCGGTCACTCCCAAGAGTCCTTTCAGTATGGATGAGAATCTTTATCACATCAGCTATGAATCGGGCGTGCTTGAAGACCCTCGTCAGTCCCCCCCGAAAGAGATGTTTCGAATGACAGTTGACCCCACCGATGCTGCACAAGACCCGGAACGGATCACGGTGACCTTCAAAGATGGCGTTCCCATTCGGGTCGAGAATCTGGAAGACGGTACCGTTAAAACTGAGCCCCTCGAGCTGTTTCTTTATTGCAATGAGCTAGGCCGCCGCCATGGCATCGGTCGTATCGATATTGTCGAGAATCGCTTCGTGGGAATTAAGTCGCGTGGTGTTTACGAGACTCCAGGTGGCACCATTCTTCGTGAGGCCCATATCGACATTGAGGGGATCGCTATGGACCGTGAAGTGATGCGTCTGCGCAATATGCTAAGTCCCAAGTTCTCCGAACTCGTTTACAACGGCTTCTGGTTCAGCCCCGAAATGGATTTTCTGATGGCCGCTATGGACAAAGCTCAGGAACTGATCGACGGAACCGTCGAGCTGCAGCTCTACCGAGGAAACTGTATCGTCAGAGGACGCTGGTCACCCAGCTCGCTCTATGACCAAGACCTCGCCAGTATGGAGCTGGAGGGCGACTTCAACCCTCAAAACTCGGAAGGCTTTATCAAGACCAACGCCGTTCGGCTGCGGGCTCACAAAGCCATTCTTGAGGCCCGCGAGGCCAGACTCGAGAGCGAACCGGTCTTTTAAGCTGACAATCGGGCCAGAACGGTCGAGCCGCTGGCCAAACTGTCCCAGGCTGTGCCCAGGGCCTGTTGGCGGTCGAAGTTTTGTTCGAGCTGCTGGCTCAGCCGAGAGGTCCGCAGACGTCCCTGACGGTTTTCGAGTCGCTCCTCGGCTGAGAGGGAGTCTCGACGCGCCTCCGAGTGAGCTCGGCTGAGCTGTTCATACTCTCGCATCAGCTCACGTTCAGCTGCCAGGAGGCGTTTGAGGGAGTCTTCCTCAGCCTGGCGGCGAAGAATTTCGCTCTGCTGGGCCGCCTGGGCTTCGCGAAATCTGCGGCGAGCCCGGTTCTTGTCAGCCGTCTTGCCAGGGAGAGCCTCGGCTCGCTCGAGGGCCAACTGGGCCGACTCGACGGCTTTGACCGTCCAGGCGAGTTGAGTGCGAGAGCCGGAGACCTGACTTCCCGCCAAACCGAGCGTGCGACGCATCTCCATCAGCCGTTGATCGAAGTGTTCCAGTCGCTGGCGGGCCTCAGCCAGCGCGAATCGGCTGGTGGAGACTTCGGTCTCGGATTGGCGGTCCTGGCTTGCGAGAGTGGAGCGGGATTGGAGTAAGCCCAGGTGATCCCAGGCTAGGTGACCCTGAGACCAGCGAACGTCACTAACGATCTCTTGAAGCTGAGCTTTCTCGTAAGAGGGATCGAACAATCGTCCTGCGACCTCGAAGGTACCTTTCCGGTGGGGGCGGATCTCAGCTCCTCGCAGGAGGGGCGAAGGGGAACTCCAGGCGGCTCTGGACGAATGACGAGGCTTCGGAGTCTCCGCCTCCTGGGCTGCTAACCCTAGTCTTTCCAGCAGAGCAGTAAGGCGCCCAGGCTCATAGGAGCTGGTCACGGGGACGACCTCGGGAGTCGTGGTATGGCCGAACTGAACTTTCATTAGAAAGCACTGAGCAGGTCCGACCAATCACCAGTCTAGAGCCCGATGGTCAACTTCATGGTTGACACGGTGTGAGGCAAGTGAACAAAAAGTGACGAGATTGTTACCGTTTTTGCTAGACTTGTGTATAGGTTTTGTGGTATTTTAATGAGGATTTTATACGAAGAGATGGACCAACGGCTAAGCTCAGCCAAGAAAGGTAGAAACGATGACTTTATTTCTTGAGAAGTTTGCTCCCGCCACCTGGCTACCCCAGCCAGACTTTGCCGACCGGGGCAACGGCTTGTTTCCAGGAGTTCAGGCTACGGTGCCAGTACTAGCTGGCAACGGACAGCGACCCGGAGTGCAGCTCAACCGCGACTTTGTTGCTCACGACGTGTCGCCTAACTAGCCCGTCACGGACTGGTATTCTGGCCGGACAGAGCTTCGCTGGCCAGGGTAATGGTGCTAGCGAGGAACCCGAAGGTGGCTCCCGTAGCGGCACTGGCCGCCATACCGGTCAAACCCAGCGAGTGACCCAGGAGCCCGGTGAACCCGCCCAGGGTCCCAGCCACCAGGCCAGTAGATAGCGACATCGTGAGGTCTTCTCCGCTGCGGGCCGCGTGGATGGCTCCTGCGGTTCCTAAGACTGCAGCCGAGGCCAAGGCGCCCCAGGGCCCGACGACGGCGGTGACGACAGCGGGGAGAGCCATCGCGGCCGTCATCATGAGAGTGTCCGTTCCCAGGCGTTTGCCGACGTTTCCGATTTTGGCGCCGACCTCTCCGAACCAGGTCCGCTGGCGGGAGTCTGATTTCTCGAGAGAGGCGTCCCCACCGCCACCGAGGCGTCGTCTGTTGCTGGCCGGCGGTTTTTTCGAGGCGGCCTGCGCCGCCTTCTTGCGAGCGACTTGAGCGGCCCTTCTAGCGGCTACCCGGCGAGCCACTCTTCGAGCAATTGCGCGTCCGATCATAGGTTGAAAGCTCCTTTACTGATACTGCCGCGCTGGGGACCTTACTGCACTGTTTCCACCCTGAAACTATCACAGAAATCGTTACAGCTGGGTAAACAGGATGTTACAGGTCTGGGAAATCAGCCTTTCTTAAGGCTACTCGTCTAGAAGGTTGGCCGGAAATGTCGTAGGTGAAGGGCTTTGCAGGTAAGCTTCCTAGGCGGGAAGAAGGCTGGCGTCGGAGGACGCAGCCTTTGGAACATACGACTCGACTCAGGGTAACCCACCTCGACGGAAGGGCCGAGGGCTCCCACGAGACGCCACCCGAACCGCCCGCCCTGATGGCTCCCCCTGGCTGGGCCGAACTCCATCTTCCTGAGCCCGGATCCGAGGCGGAAGAGGAACGGTTTCGCGAACTCTACAACCAGCTTCCTTCGCTGTGGAAAGCCCTGATGGCTGACGGGCATGTCGAGCAGACCGTGGTGGTTGTCCCGTCGCTGAGTCTCGATATTGAGGAGCTCCAAAAGCTCAAAGGGGTTCGCCATTACGAAGAGCGCTTGCTCTTTTTGCTGATTCTTCTCAGTCTGCCCAAAACTCGCGTTCTTTTCGTGACCTCCGAGCCGATCCACCCTCACATCGTGGATTATTATCTTCAGCTTCTGCCCGGCATCCCGTTCTCTCACGCCCGCAGGCGGCTAGAAATGTTCGCCACTTACGACTCCAGCAACAAGCCTCTAACCCAAAAGATTCTGGAACGGCCCACTTTGATCCGGCGAATTCGAAAGGCGATCGGAGGGGCTAAGAACACCCATCTGACCGTTTTCAACGTCACCCGAATGGAGAAGGCGCTCTCAGTTGCACTCGGAATTCCTTTGCTGGGACCCGATCCCCGCTATCTCCATTTCGGCTCCAAGAGTGGCTGCCGGACTCTCTTTAAAGAGGCCGAGGTTCCCCTGCCTGACGGCATGGAGAACCTGAAGAACGAAGACGAGATTTTCGAGTCGATCCTCGAGCTTCGCCGTCGTCATCCTGGCTTACGCAAAGTCGTCATCAAGATTAACGAGGGTTTCTCGGGGGAAGGGAACGCGGTCTTTAATCTCAACACCATCGAGGGGGCCCGAGACGAGGCAGAGGCTCTCGACCTTCTTCGTAAGATGGTTCCCCGCCACGCCAGTTACCAGGCCGTCGGGATGACTTGGGAAGGATTCATTCACAAATTTCGCCAGATGGAGGGGATCGTCGAGTGTTTTATCGAGGGAGAAAACAAAGCGTCGCCCTCGGTCCAGATGCGGATCACTCCCCTGGGAGAGGCCCAAATCATCTCCACCCACGACCAGGTCTTGGGCGGGCCAGACGGCCAGGTTTTTATCGGCTGCAGCTTTCCCGCCTCTCCCACCTACCGCCCTCAACTTCACGAGGCGGGCCAACTGATCGGGGAACGGTTGGCTCAAGCCGGAGTGATCGGACGTCTCTCGATCGATTTCTTAGCGGTGCCCAAAGGGCCTGATTGGGATATGTACGTGGTCGAGATCAATCTCCGTAAAGGGGGGACAACCCATCCCTTTCGGACTCTTCAGTTCCTGACCGGCGGCCGCTATAATCCCGAGACCGGCTTGTTCCAGTCAGGAGCCGCCGTGCCAAAATACTACTTCGCCTCGGACAACCTTGAAGATGAGAAATACAAAGGGTTGTTGCCGGAAGACCTGATCGACATCGTGACCTACAAAGGTCTACACTACAACACTTCGACCAACACCGGAGTGGTCTTCCATATGATCGGGGCTCTATCGGAATTTGGTAAGATGGGGGTCACCTGTGTGGGAGACTCTCCCGAAGAGGCCAAGAAGCTCTACCAGATGACCCTTGACACCCTCGACTGGGCCTGCCAGACCACCGACTGGATTGTCTAGACCGCTCCAAGGGCTTACGGTTCTCGATCTCTCCCGACTTCTGCCAGGGCCGGCGGCCACAATGCACCTGGCCGACCTGGGCGCCCGCGTTATCAAAGTGGAGAGCCCGACTCGACCCGATCTGCTTCGATTCTTGGAGCCCCACGTCAACCATCAGAACGTAGGGTTTTCGCTTTTGAATCGGGGCAAAGAGAGTGTGGTCATCGCTTTCGAGACCGAGGCGGGGAGCCGGTTGGTGGCTGACTTGGCGGCCGGTTGTGATGTGGTGGTCGAGTCGTTTCGAGCCGGGTTTCTGAAGCGGTTTAACCTGGACTACACCAGTTTGGCCCGACCGGGATTGATCTATTGCTCCATTACGGCCCACGGGCAAGGCAGTTCCCGGGCGGGACACGACCTCAACAGCCTGGCTTTGTCCGGGCTCACCTCTCTGCTTTACGACCCACCTGAGGTGCCTCGCCTGCAACTGGCTGATTTAACCACGGGAATGGCCGCGTGCCAGGCCATCTTGGCCGCTCTTTTCGCCCGAGAACAAACGGGAGAGGGCCGCCATCTCGATATCAGCCTGACCGATACGGCCTACCACTTGACCTGCCTCGCCTCAGCCTCGGTGATAGCCGGGACAGAAAGCTATGACGGAGGTCTGCTGGAAGGCTCTCAACCGTTTTATCGTCATTACCAGTGTGCCGACGGAAAATGGTTGGCGGTGGCCGGCGTCGAGGAGAAATTTCGAGAGCGCCTGGGGGAAAGAGACTACTCCAGCCGGACTCGGGAGGAGTGGTTGGCTCTTCTAGGGCCTCTCGATGTTTGCGTCGAGCCCGTTCTCACCCCCGAAGAAGTGGTGGCCTCCGACTGGTTTCAGCAACGGTTTGGGTCGCGCCAGCAGCCCCCCGGTCTGCTGGAGGGGAGTTATGCCCGACCGCCAAGCCAGCCCACACCGCCGGGCCAAAATACCTTGCAAGTGCTGCGAGAGTTCGGCCTTGAAAATCTCGAACGTCTGCTAGAGGAAGGGATTATTTTCCCGACAGAACCAGGCTCTGGGCTCGATGCTGACCGACCGACAGCACCCTGACTGGCACCCCAGCAAGCTCTTCGACCCGGCGCACGTAGGCCAGGGCGTTGGGAGGGAGCTCGTCTAGCCTGGTCACACCGTCGAGGGATCCGAAGCCATCCAGTTCTTCAAAGATCGGCTCACAGTCCGGCAGTCGATGGGAGCGAGCCGGAAAACTTTCGAGGCGCTGACCGTGACACGAGTAGCCCAGGCAGATCTTCAGCTTGGGGATATGGCTGAGAACATCGAGCTTGGTCAAAGCCAGACCGTTGAGGCCGGACAACCGCACGGCGTGGCGAACGGCCACCATGTCGAGCCAACCGCAGCGCCGCGGACGTCCGGTGGTGGTGCCGTATTCGTGACCGGCCTGGCGTAACCAGCGTCCCATCAGATAGTCGTCGCCAGCGTTGGCGGCCCTCTTTTCCTGGTCTGTGAGTTCAGGGAGATTGCCGCCCGGTTGCACCCGATCTTTCTTCTTGATCGTCGCATAGTCGCCAAGCTCGGCTGGGAAGGGTCCTTCCCCCACTCGGGTGCCGTAAGCCTTGACTACCCCCAGACGAAGCTCTGGAAGGACGAAGTTGCCGCTTCCGAGATGGCAACCGGCCAGGCTGACCGAGGAAGAGGTGACGAACGGGTAGGTGCCCCAGTCGATATCGAGCAGGCTACCCTGGGCGCCTTCGAAGAGAAATCCTTTCTTCTCAGCCAGTAAGCGGTCGATCAGAACGGCCGTGTCGGTCACTTTACTGCGAAAACGTTCGGCCGCTGCGAAGATTTTTTCAAGAGCCTCCTCCAGATCGACCGGCTCCAGTCCATAGAGCTTGGTCAGAAGCCGGTTCTTCTCTTGGCCGACCTCCCTCAGGCGGGTCGAGAAATGGTCTTTGTCAACCTGACCGGACTCATCGATCAGATCGCCCACCCGAAGCCCTCGTCGGGACGCTCGGTCCTCATAGCAGGGGCCGATGCCTCGGGCGGTGGTGCCGATTTTTCCACCAGTATGAGCGTCGACTCGCTGGTGCCAGGGCATCACCAGGTGAGCCCGGTCGCTGATCCAAAGATTATCGCAGGTCACTCCCCTGCCACCGAGATTGTCGAGCTCTTCTACCAGGGAGAGAGGATCGATGACCACCCCAGCGGCTACGATGTTGCAAACCTCTGGGTGGAGAATCCCCGAGGGAATGAGATGAAGGGGATATTTGCCATCATCCAGGACGATGGTGTGACCGGCGTTGGCTCCTCCGTTGTAGCGGACCACCACATCGATGTCGGCTTGCTCAACCAACAGGTCGACCACCTTGCCTTTACCCTCGTCGCCGAACTGAGCTCCGACTACCAGAAAACTGTTGGCCTTCATTATGCTCCTCTCATCGGGCCAACTGCTTGAGCAGGCCCTCCATCCGCGACGCGGGGTCGCGGAATTGCTCCTTATAATCTTGCAGGGACAAGCCGATCACCTTGAGCGCTTCGCCACGACCGTAGATCGCGTCGATGTCAACTTTGCGGGCTTTGGTGGGGCTGGGTAAGTCCTTGTAACTCAGGAAGTAGTGAACCAACCGATCCACCAATCCCTCGGGCAAGCCGGTCACGTCGCTGATGTCTCCGAAAACGGCATCGCCTTTCATCACAGCGATGATCTTGTCGTCGGCCTCGTCGGAGTCGATCATCCGGATGCCTCCGATAGGGGTGGCCGTTACCAGCAGGTCGCCGTGGGAAACATCGCGCTCGGAAAGGACACAGATGTCGATCGGGTCCCCATCACCTTTGATCCCCTCACGACCGCTCTGTTCGGCGCAGTAGTTCCCCACCCCGTCTCCGCAATAGGTCCGCGGGATGAACCCGTAGAGGGAAGGACACAGGCTCGAGAACTTTTGAGGTCGGTCCAGCTTCAGATAGCCGGTGGTTTTGTCGATTTCGTATTTGACCGTATCGGTGGGTACCTGCTCGATGAAGGCTGTCACCACCGCCGGCGATTCGGCTCCGGGGGAAATCCCGTGCCAAGGATGGGGCTTGAAGAACAAACCCATCAGTTCACGCAGTTCTGATTGTTCCATGACTACACCCTGAAAATGTTGGTGCCACCTTCACGCTGGGATTCCCCCGACTGGCGTTCGACCTGGACGGTCTCGTAGAATTCCCTCAAAGAGGCGCTGCCGCAGCTAGACAAGGTGCCCTGGAGAGCTCGCAGGTCTCGCGGTAAGTTCTTATGGAGGCTGCCTTTGTAAAGGACGTAGCCTTCTTCACCCTCGACCACAAAGGTTCGGGGGTCGTTCTGTTGATAGCGACGCACGTTCTTGGCCCGAGGTGAAGCTTCGCCCCAATACGGTTTGACCGTTACTGCGACCTCGGTGACCGAGCCCGAAAAAAGCACGGGAAGGCGCTTTTGAAAAGCCGGTTCGGGGCTCTCTTCGAAGCCGGCGAAGTACTTACCCATCATCAGGACATCGGCGCCCATCGCCAGGGCCACGGCCATGTCTCCGGTCGACTCGATGCCGCCGTCTGAAATCACGGGAACGTAGCGCCCGGTCCGATTAAAGTATTCATCGCGAGCCCGAGCCAGAGTAAAGACAGCAGTAGCCTGGCCTCGACCGATCGCTTTCACTCGGCGAGTGGTGCAGATCGAGCCTGAACCGATTCCGATCTTGACGGCATCGGCTCCCGCCTCTACCAGGTAGAGAAACCCTTCGCGGTCGACCACGTTGCCGGCCACCACCGGGACGCCCAGCGTTTTAACCTCTTTGATCGTTTCTTCCATGTAGACAGAGTAGCCGTCGCTAGCGTCGATGACGAGCACGTCGGCCCCCGCCTCCACCAGCAGGCGAGCTCTCTCTCGGTCCTCGGGGTGGGTGGAGATTGCGGCTGCCACCCGGAGCCTCTTGTTGTCGTCGACCAGAGCGTCGGGAAAACGATGGGCTTGCTTGATATCACGGAAGAAGACGACCGAGCGTAACACTCCCTCGTCATCCACCACCGGAAGCACCCCGATGCCTGACTTGAAAATCAGGTCGTTGGCTTCGCTCAGGCCGATGCCGTGGCGCCCCACCACCAGTCGCTCCAGAGGAATCATTCGCTCGCGAACCTTCAAGCCAGCGTCTTTCGAAGGGTGATATTTCTTCTCCGTGATCAGGCCTTCGAGTTTGCCTTGGCGGTCGACCACCGGAAAGGTGGAGTAGCCGTAGCGCGCCTCCAGGTCGATCAGCTCTGAGATGGAAGCGTCGGCCGCCACCGTGATCATCTTCTCGACAAAGCCTGATTTGAAACGTTTGGCCCCTTTGACGTGCTCGAGTTGGGTCTCCAGGTCGACATTGCCGGCTGGCACTGTGGCCAGGCCGCCGTGTTGGGCTAGGGCGATGGCGAGCTGGTCGCCTGAGACGGCTTCCATGGCCGCGCTCATCAGGGGGATATTCAGCACCATGTCGTGAGAGATTCTCGTCTGGAGCGAGACCTCTCGAATGTCGGCCCCGCGTCGTGTGCAGCGAGGTAAGAGAATATACTCTCGAAAGGTCGTTGACAGCTCACCCGTCAGCTTGTCGACGGGTGCTTGGAGAACCTTGTCTGGTTTTTTCATTGTATCCACCGGGTCACCTCGGCCGGCCCTTTCGGGGCGGGGTTTTTCTCACCTTCATTGGATTGTTGACAGACAGCTCGGAGGGTGGTAGCATACTGGGGCTCGAGGGGTTATAGCTCAGCCGGTTAGAGCGCATCCCTGATAAGGATGAGGTCCGTGGTTCGAGTCCACGTAACCCCACCAAACAAAGTCCCTTTGGGGCTTTTTTTATGGTCATCCTCCCTGAGAAGGAGGCCGGCTCCTCTGAAAGGATGAGGAGCTAGTAGCCATCTACCATTCCCCTTTGGCCCCTCGGGAGGACGCTTTTAGGCCGCAGTTGCCTTACCATGGGGTCGATGAGAACCCTAAGAAAGAAAAGCTCCCAAGGACTCTCCCTGGTTGAGGTCATGATTGCGGTCTTCGTGGTTTCGGTGGGAGTGCTGTCCACGAGTTCGGTGCTGTGGCATTCTATCCGAGCCGAACGCAACAGTTCCCGCCGCTCCCAGGCCGTCTATTGGGGTCGCGAGATGCTCAACCTGGTCCGCTCCCGCAATCTGCCCTTCCAGCCAACCATCCCTCCCGTCGGAACGGACCTCAACGACGGTGATTACGACGACCCCGGCGATGATAACGGTCCGCGGCGCGCCTTCAATGCGCCGCCCTTCGCCAGTGACTTTGACGACCTGAATTTCGAGCGGCGCATCGAGATGAAGCTGCTCTCTGAAGACCCAAACAGTCACCTCAATGAGGTGGCCGCCATCAAAGTAACCCTCTTTTGGAACGAGGGAGAGAGCGACAAGCAGGTGACCCTATGGGCGTATCACAGAAGGCCATAAGAGGATTTACCCTGGCCGAACTGTTGGTCGCTATGGTGATCAGCAGCGCCCTGTTGGCGGTGGTGGCGGTGCTCTACCAGACTGGCCTTTGGGAGTTTCGCCATTCGGCCGCTCACATTGAGCTGAGTCGACGAGGACGAACAGCGCTAGACCGCCTTCAACCCTATATCTCAAGTGCCATCAAGCCGAACCCCTCCGGGTCTGACGAGGCCATCCTGTTCCCCGATACCTTCTTTGACGACCTCCACCAGGCTACCGAGAGTCGAGTTCAGTTCTACACCCCGGTTGACCACCTCGGAGGAGCGCCGATGCCTGATGCCAGGACGCTTCAGGAGAACCCTCTCTACTACATCTACGAAATTGCCGAGGTCCCCGGCCCCCTGGGACGCGGAAACGAGCTGGTGTTGAGACGGTATCTAGACCCGGTCACACCGGATTTGTCCGTTCCTCCTCTGGTGTTAGCCCGGGCTCTAGGCGAGCCCGACCCGGAAAACCCGGGGGCCTTCTACAACGGTTTCGGGGTGCGCTATCTTCGCCCCGGTTCGTTGGAATTTCAGGTGGTGGTCTCAAGCGCTCTCCTTCAGGAAGACGACGTTCGCGCTCGGGTTGAGGCTCGTACTCCTATGAACCCGGCCTTTACCAGCATTATTCAGATTCCTTACTACAGTCAACGTTAGGAGACCCGATGACACAAAAGCACACCCGAGGCTCGATTCTACTACTCTCTCTTTTTTTCATGTTTCTCTTGTTTCTGCTGTCGGTTGCCTTTGTCACCTTCATTCCGGTGGAGAGTCGGGCTGCCTTGAGAACCGAGAGTCAAACGACTGGCTCGTTGGTGGCTGATGCCGGAGTGACCGAAGCCCTCCAGTGGCTTCGCTTTCAGATTGCACCGCCAGATGGAAGTCCTTCCAAAGAGCCTCTCCACCCCACCGTCTATCTCAGCCCGGAGGAGCGGACTCGGGTGGTGGGGGGTGGCTGGAGCTATCGCTGGAGTCTGGAGCCCGACTCCGAGACCTATCCTAATCCGGCCAATAATCCGATTCGGGGCTACACCGTCGTTTCGCGGGCCTATTTGAACGGTCGAGTTCAGCGTCAGGCTGTGGCTCAGGTGATCCAAGAATCGTTGAGCCGCTACGCAGCTCTTTACGACGAGTGGCCCAGTAATCTGGTGATGCCTGTCCGCAGTGACGACGTGCCTACCGGAGGTCCGGTCCACATCAACGACGTGATGAGGCTGTGGGTCTCCGAAGGCGCTGGTTACTGGTCTTCGGTCGGGGAGGAGAAGTTCTCTCATGGTTTGACAGCCAGTGGGTCTTTCGAGTCCTCTGACGACGGCTTTGCCTACTACCAAGGCAACTGGTCCGGTGGCGACCCCAATAAGATCCCTTACAACGACGGCGGACCGATTCACGAACGCTACAACCGTATGGTTGATGGTGGCATCGAGAATCTCAACGCGGGAGTCTCTGAGGTGCCGCTGCCCGACAACACCTTCGAGGTTCGTGACGCCGCCTGGGGCTTTGATAGCAGCAATCCTCTGCCTTCCTCCGCCGGCGTCTATGTCAATACAGAGGGAAGCAATGTGGCCGGCGGGATTTTCATCGAAGGAGATGTGGAGGAGATGCAGCTCGGTGTTGGGGGCAGTCAGCCTGCTGGCCCGGGTTCGGTCGACTATGAGGACAACTCGTGGGTCAAGATTGAGCTTCCCCTGGCGGGTCAGGACAGTATCGACACCGATGAAGCGGTCACGGTGGTGACGGTCTCGGACACAGCCGTAACGTTGCCGACCGGGGCCGTCGTCAACGGGTCTCCTCTGGGCGGACCCTTCTCGGTGCCGGTGGGCTCCACTTTGCTGCGACGAGCCGACGGAACCTTCGAGCACTACGCTGGCGAACTCAACGGTGTGATCTACTCCACTGGAGACATCCAGAACCTTTGGGGCACCAATAAAGGTCGACGGACCGTCACCAGTGAGTTTGACCAGGACACCGGCGTCGAAAAGGACATCATCATCGGAGGAGCCGAGGACGACGCCACCGGAATTCTCAGTGTAGAGGCCGGCTCCAAAGGGCTCATTCAATACGACGCTCAGGATAGCGACGGTGACGAGGTTTACGAGCCTCCGGCCACAGCCGATCACGTTCTCGGCTTGATCGGCTACAACGTCCAGGTGTCGGCTGGTCTTAAACAGGGAAGCTGGGCCGATTCTCATCCTGAGGACAATCCGCTCTTCTTATTCGCCATCGTTTTGGCCGGGATTCCGGGGGAGGGGGGAACCTACTCGGTTCAAGACTACGATTCCGGTGGGGCCGGTTGGACTTACCGTTATGGTAGCCGCATTATCGCTGAAGGAGGGGCCTGGGGCACGACCAGCGGCCACGGCCTGATCGAGGGCAACACCTTCTTCGACGAGGCCGCCGCCGTCGCGCCGCCTCCCTACTTTCCTTCCGTCCCGACCTTCGTGGTCAAGAGTTACGAAGACTTACCCGACCATTCTGGAGATCTCTTATGATACGTATTTCTTGGATACTGACCCTCTGTTTGCTGATTGGCTGTGGCCAGCCCTCCACGGTTGAGCCTTCACCGCTTTCGACCGAGTCGAGTTCACGGGGACGGATGGTAACCACTCTTCACCTCGAACCGGGTCTGGAGCGGCGCTGGCAGAACGGCCCGTCGCCGGCTGCCCAGGCCCATCTTCAACAAGAGCGGCGACGCCATCAAGCCCGAAGGCAGACCGGGACTTACCGAAATAGCCGGGCCTCGGTTCCCGTGATAGACTCCCGCCTGGGGGTCACCCCTCTACCTTGACCTGGGGAGCCCTGCTCCCTCGGCCCAGTCTGGCCTGGGCCTTCCGGGTGAAACAGGCAACGGCCCAGTCTCGCCCGGGTCTCCCGGCTAAGGCGAGGTTGCCAGAGCCCGCTCGAGATCCTCAAAAGTGACACGGTGGCTCCCCCCAACGAAGCTCTGGTTGATCATACCGTCTGCCTGATTGACGTCGTTGAAGAGAGCTCCGTCATTGGCGGTTAAAAGAGTCGCAGCTTCGACGATACTCCCGAAGGCCTCCCGGTGGTCCGGCCCGGGAAGGTGCTCAAGAACCTTATTCATCAGCCTGGTGGCTTGGCTGCGGGGAAGGTTCTCGCCCTCGTGGTCGCCGCCGAGAAACGGGGTCTCTGCCCGCCCTTGCGATGTTCCGGAGATGGCTATAAGGAACTTCCCTAGAACTGTTAGCTGACTCGGCTAAGGCTTCTAGATACAGGTGGACTGTCCCGATGGCTGACTGGCTATCAGGGTCAGAAATTCTGGAACTTCTCTCAGCATCGTCAATCCTGACCGAGCCGTTGGGGTCTTCGCCCTGGAGGACGGCTTGTAGGTTCGGATTGGTCGCAGCGAGTCCGGCGGCTTGCTGGAAACGGTCAGCTCGAGCTTCAGCCTCAGAACCGCTGACATCGCTGTTTTCTGTCAGATCTCTGATGTAGTCTTGGCGGCCACTCCAGTCGTCAGCAGCGATGACCTCAAAGGCGTCGATATTCGCGGCCTTGCTGCCGGGCTTTCCAGTCTCTGGGTCTGCAAACCAGCGATGCTCATCGCGGATAATTTCGGAGACCGCTTGTTCGTCCAGCGCTTCGGCTGGAGTTGAGTTATCGGTGACCGCGACTTCAAGAGGGGCGGCTGCCGCACTATCAGTGGCATCATCCGGGCGGGTAGGTGGCGTCGCGAGCGCTTCGTTCGTTCCAGAGGGCGGAGCCGAGGGGTCAGGCTGAGCCGGTGGAGCTTCCGGGCCCCCGCTGGGTTGAGAAAGCTGCGGAATCCAGAGGCGTTGACCGGGATGCACCGTGTTGACGTCTCGCAACTCATTGTGCTGCGCTACATCCTGACGAGCCTGAAGAAACTCGGGTGAACCCGGCTTGAAGCCGGCCTGGGTCAGGAAGCCATCGACGGTCGAATTGGAGGGGTCACGACGGCTCCACGGCTTCACCGTGACCTGTTCGGCGCCTCCATATTGGTCGCCAAATTTCTGACCCCACAATTCAGCTTCATCGGTGCTCTGATCTCTTGGCTGACCTCCGCACTCAGTCCGAGACTGCGGGCCAGGCCTTCGCTCAGGTGAGCCGCTGTGGCCAGGGTATCAGGTGGATAGGGAGACTCTGAGCCGTCGGCTTCGCGCCAAAGACTCTCCAAGGCCCAAATCATTGTTTCTTGATTGGTGAAACCTCGATCGGTTCTCTGCCTGGCCTGGAGCCGGGCTGTTAGCTCCTGATGAACGACCTCCAGGAACTTATTCATATCAAACGGCTTCTTGAGATAGGCGGCGACGTTGAGTTGACGGGCTCGGCCAGTCTCTTCGGGTGAGGAATACCCCGACAGGACGATAGCCCCGATCTCGGGGTGGAAGAGTCGGGTTTGAGCCACCGCCTCAAGACCGTCCATTCCTTCCATTCTGATGTCGGCCACGGTCAGGTCGAAGGTTTTCTCTCGGGCGGCTGTGACGGCCGCTTGACCATTCTCCACAGCCACGACCTGGTAGCCCTGGTCCTCGAGGAGGCTGGCCAAAATCTCTCGCATGTCAGGGTCGTCTTCTAAAACCAGGATACTAGGGGCCACCGGAGCTTGTTCTCGCGGTCAAAAATGAATCCTCTCAGAAAGGCGCGGGGGGAAGGGTCGTCGGAGCTTTGCCCTCCTCCACCCAGTCGGTGATTCGCTGCGGTTTGACCGGAGGATAGTTCGAGTCGACCTCGATCTCCATCTTGAGTCGGGACGCGGCCAGAGGGTTTTGGAGGTCCTGGCCCAGGTAGCCGGTGGAGGTCACGACAATCAAAGAGAGGTACTCTACCACCGGATTGCTGGAAATCAGGGTGAAACTTCCCCAAGTCGTGCCACAAGCCTGACCAGAATCCAGCTTCGGGCGAACCAAGTAAGTGGCTATACGTATTAGGTGGATTGGCGATTTACTTGAATCTGGGTCAAAAGGACCTCATCTCTTGCGAACGAAACCGCCGACAGTGCCTAACCTAGCCTGAATTCGATGTCGAATGCCGGATTTGGGAGCCCGGCAGCCTGCCATGGCCGACTTAGGCCACTCTCGGACCAGATGGCGGTGAGGCGACCATTATGGGCGGGACAATGGAGCAGGAGTTTTTTTGGCAGGTCTGATGGTATTCAACGTCAGGTCATCAACGATGGCACCCACCCCATCCAGCGACTCAAGCGACGGCCGCTTGTCCTCGAGACCGGTTTCCGGCCCCTGGCCGTCGCCCGACTTCCGGGCGTCCACACCCCTCGAGCCGCTCGCAGAGCGCCTGGAATACCCGGCCCCCCTTCGCGAACCGGGGGCTAGCGACCTCGGAGCCGAAGGTCTTCCTCAGTCACCCGGCGGCTAAAGTCGTAGAGTGCCATTTGGCCCAGAAGTGTCTGGCCCCTCACGATTATGTCTATGTGCGTCGCGGAGTGGCTGAGTTGAAGAGCGTGGACTAGACCTAGCGCGTTTTGATGTATCGAGGCGAGCGTTTCGATGGGCTCTTCTCCTCGGCGGATTCGGCGAAATTTGGCCTCGACGTCGGCCAATGCTTGGCAAGTTAGATCGGGTGGGTCTGACATTGGTTCCTCCAAGATTAGACATCGATTATCAGCTCGTGCGTTGCGCCCGCGGTCGTTTCTTAACGTCCCCACGCCCCTTATCGCTGACTGTGACCAGACCCTTCACGGGAACCCTTTAGTCGAACACTTCCAGGCATTTGAAATGAAAAAAGCCCGTGGTGACGGGCTTTCGTGCGCTGGTGGAGCCACTCGGACTCGAACCGAGGACCTTCTACGTGCAAGGCAGATGCTCTCCCAACTGAGCTATGACCCCACGTCGGCGCGCCTGAATTCTAGCACGACCGACACCCCTGGTCAAGCTCAGCGGGGGGTCTATGGATGTGGTCTATCAACCTGAGAGCTTGTCTGGCAAGCCGACCAAGATGACCCTCGCTGGCAAAACGTTCTATCGAGTTGACTTCACTCGGGTGACCGAGGGCGGCAATCGCACGGAACGGACCGCCATTACCCACTACGATCCCGACAGCGGATTTTTGCTCAATCTATTGGTCACCGTCGATGAGGGAGGCGGAACCGAGGCTAAGCAGCCTTTCTTGAATGTGATTAAGACGCTGCAACTTCCCTAGCGGCCTGGTCCTCGGGCTCCTTCTCGGTGATCATAAGCCATAAGAGGAGAGCGATCCCGACCGAAATACCGGAATCGGCGATATTGAAGACGGGCCAAACTTTGAAGTCGATGAAATCTACCACGAAGCTGTGTCGGATTCGGTCCAGAAGGTTGCCTGCTGCCCCCCCGAGGAGCAGTCCGAAGGCCCATCCGTGCACCGTGGTCAGGTCTTCGCTGGTGGCGATAAGATAGACCAGCCCCAGCGAAATCAGAATGCCACACACAATAAAGACCGTGTTGTGACCGCGCAGGAAACTGAAGGCACCACCCGTGTTCTCAGAGTAGGTGAGAGCCCAGAATCCACCGGGCATTTCGATGCTTCCGACAGGTTTGAGCCAACGAAGCACGGCCCACTTCGACAGTTGGTCAAGCAAGAAAATGACCACCACTAGGAGCCCGACCCGTAATTGCATCAGTCTTCTTCAGACTCCCCAAGCTTGGCCAGCTGGTTTTTCACGACAGAGGTCACGCTGTCTTTCACGGCTTGCTTCTTGTCGGGATCCAATTGGTGGAAAAGATAATAGGCTAAGAGCCCCCCGATGGCTCCTACCAAAGCCACGCCAGCCAGTTTCTCGGGGGCGTAGGGGTCGTCGTTTTCCTCGTCGAGTTCGATCACCTCGACCTCATTTCTATCGATCGCCTCGGTCATAAGCGGTCTCCTTTCGAGGCATCAAAATTCCGGCCCTATTTTGTATTTACCTGGTGGAGAGTTACGAAACCCTGGTAGTGAGTCTCCAGTTCGGCCACGGCTACCTGAAACGTCTCCAACAGCAGAAAAAGGGGGCTGTTCGCTTCGGCCTCAGGCTTGACTGTCAGGCAAAACTCACCCTCTGCGGCCGTGACTTCGGCCGGCAGAGCTCCCACCTGGGTGCAGGCCAGTCCGAGATAGCCCGTTAAAGCCGAGATAGCGGCGCACACAATATCGGAGCCCTGGTCGTCAAAATCGGCGTGACCATGACACCGGACCATTCGGACTCGATCGTTCCCTCTGGTAATTTCAACGTTGACCATAAACACACAAAGGCACACCGTTTAGTGTGCCTTTCCAAAGCCCCGGTGGGGGATTACTGGGCCGAGATATCTTTGATGCGCAAGCCGGTATAGTGCTGGCGGTGCCCGCGTTTAACGCGGTAACCTTTTCGTCGCTTATACTTGAACACCATCACTTTGCGAGTGCGGTGCTGTTCGACGATCTCAGCTTCGACGCTGGCCCCGTCCACGTAGGGAGACCCAACCTTGACATCGTCACCCGACAGCATCAAAACCTTTTCCAGTTTGATGGTGCTGCCGATCTCGCCATCCAGGCGGTCGACCCGTAGAGTTTGTCCGGGGTTGACTTTGTATTGTTTGCCCCCGGTTTCGATCACGGCGTACATCGTGAGACCT
This sequence comes from uncultured Burkholderiales bacterium, assembly GCA_964423525.1. GTDB lineage: Bacteria > Vulcanimicrobiota > Xenobia > Xenobiales > JADMJV01 > CAYRFU01. The sequence continues at coordinate 19,899 of CAYRFU010000015.1, forward strand.
CCGATGAAAAATTAGCCCCGCGAGCGTAGCACACCCTGGCCAGGGTGTCAACGAGAGAGGGCCGTGAAAATTTCGGACAGAAATTGGTGCATTTGAGGGTCGATCTTTTTGAGATAGGCTCGCCGGTCGGGCTCGAAAAAGGCCTCGACCGATTCGGCGAAATATTCGGCCGGGTTTGTCCCGGCATAGTCGGTCACCAGTCCCGTTCGCTGACTAGCGAAAGAGTTCCAAAGTTCCACCGAGAGGGCGTGGACGCGACGGCGCTGAGTGGTGTAGGCGTGGTCGTAGGCGTGGGCCATCTCGTGACGGGCACAAGAGCGATTGCGCATTCCCAGAAGCTCCTGACCTACCACCAGAAGACGCCGGGAGTTGTCGTAAAGACCTCGGACCACCGACCAGGGCCGCCCGTCGAACGTTTTCTCTCCTCGGCCCACCACCAGCATATTGTTGATCCTGAGGTCTGACAGAGCTTTGGTGGGCTCGAGAATGATGATATGAACTCCGAATTTCTTGAGGTCTCGGAGAGCCTCCTCGCCAAACACTTCTAGCTCACGCATCAACTGGTGTCGAGCCTCTTTGTTGGAAGCGTAATAGACCATCTTGTCCACCACCTGGGCGGCCGCGCTTGAGGGGGCCAGGCTCCCCGCCATCCGGGGGCGTCCGGCGGCGTTGCCAGAGAGTTGAATGACAGGAGGGATGAAGGGCTGGTTGAGTTGCTGTTTCGGTAGCTCTTTTTGGTCCTCGTCGATCTGGCGGCTTAATTCTTCCAGGTTGCCGAGCAAAACCTCGAAATCCTCGGACTCTTCCTCGGTGTAGTCTTGGCGCCGTTTCTTTCTCTTCAGGTCTTTGCGCAGCTTGCGGAGAAGCTCGCGAGCTTCAGGCGAGAGGTTGACGCTATCTTCTGAAAGGAGACGAAGAAGTTCCTCAGGGTCAAGCTCGTCCTCAAGTTGTTTGAGAACGTTGGGCTTGACGCTGCGCGCCATCTCCCGCTGAACGTGTTGGATATGCTGGGCGTCGTAGCCGCTGAACTGGGGGCCGCGGATCTCCATGGAATGTCATTATACTGGGCCTGGCTGGTTTCAGCAATGGGCAGGAGCTGGTGTTCGCTTCTTGAAATATATTAAACTCAATTGGCGGGAGTGTTCAGGTGGAGCGAGCTGGGCGGAGCAGGCGAGCGCGAATTCGGTCGTGGCTGATGGCGATGGTCACCTTGGGTCTTTTTGGATTAGGCGGCAGGATAGCCTGGTCTTTGAATCCGCCGCCCCCGCCTTCCTTTCCCGACCGGGTCTATTATGTTGGACTCGCTTCCACTCTGTCTTCCCTCCTGGGCCCCACGAGCTTGCCAGAGCGACGTCGGCTGGTGGTGGATCTCGGTCACGACTTTTCCCGCTTCAGGGCTGGTGAACTGCACCATCGGCAACTTGACCGCCTGATCGACGAGCTGGAAGCGCACTATGCCAAGAACGGTAGCTATCCCAACAATTTCACCGTCGAGGGGTTGGAATCGATGGACTACACCAGCACTGGCGACGACTTCCGTTTAAGCTGTCGTCTTCCTGATGGCCGTAGCGCTCGCTACAGCTCTCGACTTGGCCTGGAGCTGGGAGAGAGCCCAGCCCGAGAATTGACCTATGGAGAGGTGGTGGAGGTCAACGATTCCCGTAGGCCCTGGTCTTCGCGTCGACTTGAGGTCAAAGGGGGGAAATCTGTTTGGTCGGGCCTTCCTGGCCAGTCGACCCTGGCTGCTCAGGAGCCTTATCTTGTCTTTCCCGTGACCGCTCTACCCTCCAGTTGGCGGGGTCGCTTGGCGGGCCATTATACCCACTTCGAAATAACGGGGAGTCGGCAACGCTTTTTGGTGAAAGGTTACCATCGTGAATCTCACCAGCTACCTACGGGCGAGTGTCCGTCAGCCCCCAGTGGGGCTCCCAATACGGTCGCGCTTCATCCGCTTCTGAGTCAGGAGTGGAAGCTGCCCGCCCAGACTTTCGAGTCACCCTGGATTATGCCAGAAGGGACCGACTGGAGTGAGGCGCTAGTTTCGCTTAAGCCCTCAGATGCCGACCCCTCCGATTCCTTCCCCTGGACTGGAGAGCTACCAGCCGGGCCCCGCTTGGCCTCGGGCCAGGTTACTTTCTCTCAAGACTGCTATCGTGGGGTAGCGGGGCGCGGTCAAGACCACGACTGGTTGATGGTCGAAGTGAAGCCGAGAAGTCGGCCCAGAGTGGCGGTGGGCAGGTCGAGATTTGTGGAGACCTATCGCCCCGCCGTGGAAGTGGCGGCCCGCCTCAGTGCTGAAGAGACTCCCAGCCCCGACGGTCTAGCTCCATCCAAATCTTTTTAGTAGAACTGCCGTCCACCAGGCTGACCAGATTTTGCTCGCGCTTTTTGTAGAAACCGCATTTTTCGAAGCATCGTTGGGCCCTGGTGTTGAAGTCGGCCGTGTCTAACTCGATCAGGTCAACCTGGCGACGGGTAAATAGATAAGCGTTGAGGGCTTCCATGGCTTCGCTGCCCAAGCCCCGACCCCAATGTCCTCGCTGACCGATCAAGATGCCTACCCGCGCCACTTTTTGACGCCCTTTGCGGCGCAGGCTAAAACGAACGAATCCGATCAGGCGACCGCTCGGAGTCCAGAGCGCCAGGGCGTTGCGGTGACCGCTTTCGATTTCCTGGCAATACTCCCGGGCCAGCTTTTGGAGGGTGGGATCGTCGGCGGCCGTGCCGAAGGCGAGACGAACCAACTCACTATCGCGAAACCAGGTTTTGATTTCATCGACATCGGGAGGCTGGAGGGGGCGTAGCAAAAGCCGACCAGCCGGGCTCTGAAAGGGCCATCTTTCTCGCTTGGTCAAGAGCCTGAGCATCTTTCATACTTTCGTCCCCCGTCCAAAAGCTACCTCCAGAGGGTCTTCGCCCTCCCCGCCGAAACCGAGAAGGAGGGAACTTCAACCGTGCGAAGGAACCGCTTCACAGTCCAGCCCCTCTGGAAAGGATAAGAGTTCAGGTTTTGGCAGCCAAACGTGACTACTATATGATTCTAGGCGTTCCGCCCATCTCCCAGCCGGAAGATATTCGCAAGGCCTACCGGGCCCTCTCGAAAAAGTATCATCCGGACCTGAATCCGGATATGAAGCATGTGTCCGACGAGAAGATGAAGGAACTGGTTGAGGCTTACAATACCCTCAACGATAAAGATAAGCGCAAGGGTTACGACGCCCAGCCCCAATTTCAGCTCCGTCGTCACGCCAAGGGTCGCCGACCCTCTAAGAGCGACTTCACCAAAAAAGCCAAGCCGAAAAAAGAATCCTTCCTGCAGAAATTTTTCGCCGGGTTTTTCAAAAAGGACAAAAAGGGTGACGGGGCCCCCGACCCCAAGCAGGCCGACGTTCACTTTACCCTGGGCCTCTCGATGTCGGAGAACGAGTCCTTTCTCGATCAGGCCAAAGGTGAGTTCAAATTGGCCGTCAAGTTCGACGCTTCTCATAGAGAGGCTGTTTATAACCTGGCCCTCACCGCCTGGCGTTTGGGAGAGTTCGATGAGGCCCGAATGGGTTTTCAAGATGTGCTCAAGCTTTCAGGCGATGACCCCCATGCTAAGAAGATGCTAAGTTTGCTCCACGACCCGGACATGTAGCGACGTTCATAAATCGGCAATGGTCTGCTAATGGCTCCCCCTTAGTCTAGGGGAGAGATGGTCGTGACAAGATTCCAATCAGCCCCCCCGGTGAGACCGGCTGGCCCCTTCGGTGCAGTAGCTCCCAGGGGAGTCGACGGCGGGCGTCTCGATGGAGCCGACTTCTACGCCCCAGGCAGAGCCGCGCCGCCCGCTCGTCCCCAGCCGAGCCGTCGCCTTCCCCTGCAAGGACATCGAGTGGGTTTCGAGACCGGTGTCGGAGCCGCCCAGGGAGCCATTCCTGGCTGTCCGCTTCAGCTCATCTTGTTGGGTCCTCCCGGTTCAGGCAAAACGACCCAGGCTGAAATGCTGGCCGAGCAACTGGAACTCCCTCATATCTCCGTTGGTCGCCTTCTGCGCCAAGAGATCGAGCAGGGAACCGAGTTGGGAGAGGCTGTCGAGAAGTACGTTAGAGCTGGTGAGTTGGCCCCTAGCGCCTTGGTCTTTCAGGTTCTCGAGAAGCGCCTCGATTCGGAAGATATCGGCTCAGGCTTCGTCATCGACGGCTATCCTCGTGAGCTAGAGCAGGTTCTTCCTTTTGAGGAGCTTGGCCAAAGCAGAGGTTTCGACAATCTCCAAGTGGTGGGTCTGGAAGTTTCTGACAGGGAGGTTCATCGTCGCCTGGCCGCCCGAGGCCGAATGGACGACCCGTTCGAAGTGATCGAGAACCGTCTTGAGGTCTACCGTGAAAGCACTAGTCAGGTGGTCGACCACTTCATCGACCAAGGCCGTTACTGGGTGGTCGACGGTGAAGGCTCAGTGGCCAAGGTGGCCGAGCGTCTCAAAGACTGCGTCATCCAGTGGTGCCCGATCGCCTAGAGGAAGTCTCGATCGGCTAGCCAAGTCTTTCTTGTCGTGGCTCGACCCGAGACTCCATCACCACTCTGCAATTACCTCCTCGAACAACTTCGACTTTTTCGTGAAAGAGGGCTTGAAGCCGACACTTTACGTTCTCTGGTCGAGAAGATGCAGCAGGAGCTCGCCGTCACCCAGCAGCAAACGCTCGAGAACGTGGCCGGAGACTCGGGCCGTTTCGCCGCCGAAGTGGAGGCGCTAGTACGCTCCTTCGAAGCAATGGCAGGCGCTCTAGAGGCGCTCCTAGAGGCCCTCTCCGAGCCTGCTAAAGAAGGCTTCTCCAGGGCCGAGCAGCTGCTGGTTAAGGCCGCTGCCAGTTCGAAGTTCGCCATGGACTGTTATCAACAAGCTGAGCACCGCCTCGGTCCGACGGAGATCCCGGCTCTCAATTTCTTGCTCCGGCTCAGTCGCCAGTATCTCGACGGGCTGGTTCAACAGAGTCAGGTGGAGCAAGCCATTGACGGGCTTGAGCGGCTCAGTCAAGCGGCCATCCAGGAACTTCGCCTGGCCGAAGGCGACCAGCCGCCCGAGCGGGACGCTTTGCTCCGGGCCTACCAGCTACAAAGTCGTTCTTTGGACGGATTGAGTCAAAGTCTGGCGGGCTCTTCGGAGGCGATCGAAGAAGCTCTGGAAGCGGTGTCGGTGGCTTGCCACCAGGTGCGCGAAAAGATGGCCAGCTTGAATCTGGCTTTGATGCGACGGGGGCCCTGCCGGCTTGAGCGGACTAACGTTTTCTTGAATATTGCCGAGGCCTACCGGCGTCAAGGGGTGCCTGGCTCGGTGTTGATCGAAGCCATCGAGAACTTCTATCAGGAGCTTGAGGAGGAGCAGAAACAGGTTGAACAGCTAGCCTCTTTGCCGAACCCGAACCACTCAGTTCTGGCCGAGGTCGACCGGATCCGGGACGCCTATGGCGAGCACGGCGAGGCCCTGGACGGGTTCTCCGACTTTCTTGAAAATGGGGATGAGCATAGCTTCGAGACGGCCCGCCATCGCCTCATCGAGGCCTCCGAGAGGCTTTCGGACTGCAAAGAGGCTTTGGCTGAGATCGCTGAGATGGAAGGCAAAGTGACCTGCGTGCGCTGCGGCACTCCCAATCAGCCCGGGTCTCGGGTCTGCAGCCAATGCGGAGCTCAGCTCCCTCAGGCCGCTATCAGGACAGGACCCTCAACCGTCAACTATCAGGAGGTTGACGGACGGGTGCGGGGGGGTGAGGATTTCGAAGTGACTGAGAATCTCCTCAAGCTGTTTGAAGCCGTCAACGCCGTTGCCGAGGGAGACCTCTCTGACATTGAATTCGAAGAGGTTCTGATTTGGCTCGACGGATTATTGGCGGAGTCGCTGGCCGCCCTTCCCGAGTCGCCCCGTCTGCAGTCAAGACAGGAGATTGCGGTCCAAGAGAAAAGCGGGGCCACGCTGCTGGAGGAGCAGCTTCATTGCCACCGTTCAGAAATTGTGGAAGGAATGAACGCTTTTCGCGAGGCTCTGGAACGCCTCCAGCTGTTTTTGGAGGATGGCGACCAGGAGCATTTGATTCAGGGCGTCGTGGCTGTCAAAGAAGCCAGCCAAAAGATTCAATTGGGCGAGCGTAAGATTCAAGAATTAGCCGGAGCGGACGACTCCTCCGCTGAGCTTACCTGATCTACGGTAGTCCAATCCCCAAAAGTTACCACATCGCCTGGATGAACCCGGGCGCGCCTCGGAGTAAGGTAGGGATATGAAGTTAGAAGAACTCGTCAGGCAAAGGATCGTGATCCTGGACGGAGCCATGGGGACGATGCTTCAGCGTCGCGGCCTGGAGGAGGAGGATTACCGTGGCCAGCGGTTCCTCGACCGTCCCGGTAGCCTGAAGGGCAACAGCGAGCTGATCACTTTGAGTCGTCCTGAGGTGCTCAAGGGAATCTACCTCGACTACCTTCGGGCCGGCGCCGATGTCATCGAGACCAACACCTTCAGCGCCAACCGGATCTCCCAATCCGACTACGATTGCCAGGACCTGGTTCACGAGATGAACGTGGAAGCGGCTCGTCTGGCTCGCGAGGCTGTGGCTGAGCACGGCGCCGGATGGGTGGCTGGAGCCATCGGGCCCACCACCAAATCGGCTTCCTTATCGAGCAACGTTAACGATCCGGGCCATCGAGACGTGACCTTCGATGAGGTGTCCGAGGCTTACCTCGAGCAAGCCAGAGGCCTGATCGAAGGAGGCGTCGACGCCATCTTGATCGAGACTATCTTCGACACCCTCAATTCTAAGGCCGCTCTCTATGCTTTAGACGAAGCCTTCTCGGAATTCGGTCGTCGATTGCCCGTGATGATCTCGGTCACCATCACGGACCGTTCCGGGCGCACTCTCTCGGGGCAGACGGTCGAGGCCTTTTGGGCCTCCGTTAGCCATGCCAGGCCCCTCTCTGTCGGCATCAACTGCGCTCTGGGAGCGGAGGATATGCGTCCCTATGTGGCTGAACTCTCCAAGCTAGCCGACTGCTTCTTCAGCTGTTATCCCAACGCCGGGCTCCCCAACGCCTTGGGAGAGTATGACCAGGGTCCCGAAGAGATGGCCGGTCTGCTGGCTGAGTTTGCCGATAACGGGTGGCTCAACCTGGTTGGAGGCTGTTGCGGGACCGGTCCTGAGCATATTCAGGCCATCGCCGCCGCCATGAAAGGGAAAAAGCCGAGAGCCCTCGGTGAGCCTCCCAGGCTTTTCCGGGTGAGCGGGCTGGAAGCTTACTCCATCCAGCCGACAACCGGCTTCACAATGGTCGGGGAGCGGACCAATGTGACCGGGTCCCCGAAGTTCATGAAGGCGGTTAAAGGCAACGATCTAGAGGCCGGCTTGACCATCGCCCGTCAACAGGTCGAGGCTGGCGCCAACCTGATCGACATCAATCTGGATGAGGGCATGCTCGACTCCGAGGCCTTGATGGTCCAGTTTCTGAACCTGGTGGCCTCAGAGCCCGATATCGCCCGGGTTCCCGTGATGATCGACAGTTCCAGGTGGGCGGTCCTGCAGGCAGGCATCAAGTGTCTTCAGGGCAAGGCCGTGGTCAACTCCATTAGTCTTAAAGACGGCCGCCAAGAATTTCTGACTCGGGCTCGCTGGCTGCGCCGTTTCGGGGCCGCCGTGGTGGTGATGGCTTTCGATGAAGAAGGTCAGGCCGATACTACCGAACGGAAGGTGGAGATCTGCACCCGCTCCTACCGTTTGTTGGTCGATGAGGTGGGTTACCCGCCAGAGGACATCATCTTCGACCCCAACGTTCTGACGGTCGCCACCGGGATCGAGGAGCACAATTCCTACGGGCTGGCCTTTATCGAAGCGGTGCGAGAGATCAAAAGAACGCTTCCGGGGGCTCGCACGATCGGGGGCATCAGTAACGTCAGTTTTTCGTTTCGTGGCAACAACGTGGTCCGAGAAGCCATGCACGCCGCCTTCCTCTATCACGCTATCGAGGCTGGCTTGGACTTCGGGATCGTTAACGCCGGTATGCTGACCGTCTATGAGGAGATTCCCGATCAGCTTCGCGAGGCGGTGGAGGACGTGATCCTCGACCGCAGACCGGATGCCTGTGAACGGTTGGTTGACCTGGCCGAGAGTTTCAAAGGCGAAGGGGGCAAGCGAGTCGCCAGAACAGCCGAATGGCGCTCAGAGCCTGTGGCCGAGAGGCTTCGCCACGCTCTCGTGCATGGGATTGTCGACCATGTCGACGAGGACGTCGAAGAAGCCAGGCAAGCTTTTGAGCGACCTCTTCAAGTGATCGAAGGTCCCCTGATGGACGGGATGAACGTGGTCGGAGAACTGTTCGGTGAAGGCAAGATGTTTTTGCCCCAGGTGGTCAAGAGCGCCCGCGTGATGAAGAAGGCCGTGGCCTATCTCCTTCCTTACATGGAGGCCGAGAAGGCCGAGAGCAAAGCCCAGGCCAAGATTTTGATGGCCACCGTCAAAGGCGATGTTCACGATATCGGCAAAAACATTGTGGGCGTCGTGCTGGCCTGCAACGGTTACCAGGTGATCGACCTGGGGGTGATGGTGCCGGCTGAAAAGATTCTTGCTACCGCTCGCGAGAAGAAGGTCGACGTGATCGGGTTGTCGGGACTGATCACCCCAAGTCTCGACGAGATGGTGCAGGTTGCCAAAGAGATGGAACGACTCGAGTTCGAAACGCCCTTGCTGATCGGCGGGGCCACCACCAGTCGGATCCACACGGCCGTCAAGATTTCTCCAGAGTATAGCCACACCGCCGTCCACGTGCGTGACGCGTCGCGGGCGGTCGGAGTGGTCCAGAAGCTCCTGGGGGCTGATTCGGCCAACTACCAAAAAGAGATTGAGAAGCAACACCAGGCCCAGCGACAGCGCTATGAACAAAAGGCCGAACGTCAGCCGTTAGTCGAGTTCGAAAAGGCTCGACAACGCCCGTTCAACACCGACTGGAGTGAGCACCAGCCCGAGCGACCGGCTTTCCTTGGGCGCCAAACGGTGAGCCCAGGTCTTTCCGAGTTGGCCGAGCTGATCGATTGGACCCCCTTTTTCCACGCCTGGGAACTGAAAGGGGTCTACCCTCAGATTCTGTCCGAGCCACGCGCCAAGGAGCTGTTTCGCGACGCCGAGACGTTGTTGGCCCGTATCGTCGACGAACAGCTGCTCAAGCCCCGGGGGGTCTATGCCTTTTACCCGGCCAACTCCCAGGGCGATGACATTCTGATTTACTCCGACGAGTCGCGCCAGGTGCCAGCTGCCGTCCTACCCGCCCTGCGCCAACAGGGTCAGCGTCGCAACGGCAATCCCTATCTTAGTTTGGCTGATTTTGTTGGCCCCGTAGGGGTCGACGATTTCGTTGGGGCTTTCGCCGTCACGATGGGCGAGGGCCTGGACCCGGTGGTGCGCCAGTTCGAGCAAGACCACGACGATTACAACGCCATCATGGCCAGAGCTCTCTCAGACCGCCTGGCCGAGGCCTTCGCCGAATACCTCCATCGCCAGGCCCGCCGCGATTGGGGCTATGGAGCGGATGAGCAGCTGAGCGCCGAGGACCTGATTCGGGAGCGCTATCGAGGGATTCGACCAGCCCCCGGTTACCCGGCTTGCCCTGACCACTGTTGGAAGCTGATTCTGTGGGACCTGTTAGAGGCCGAGAAGACCACCGGGATTCGCTTGACGGAAAGCTTGGCTATGTGGCCTGCCAGTTCGGTCAGCGGTCTCTATTTTTCTCATCCCCAGGCGCGCTACTTCTCGGTCGGTCGGGTCGGCAAGGATCAGGTGGAAGACTACGCCTGCCGTTCTGGTCGCCCCCTGGCCGAGGTCGAGCGCTGGCTGGCCCCCATTCTAGCCTACGCTTAATGGAGTTAGGCAAGAACAGTCCCAAGCTCAAAGCCTGGGCTCGCCTGAGTCAGGCCCGAGCCAGGCGTCAGCAGGGATTGGTGCTGGTTGAAGGCCCGGCCGTGGTGTCTGAGTTGCTGCTCAGCCGATGGTCTTTGGAAGCCCTGATTGTCGAGCCTGAGCTTCATCCCCAACTGACCAACCAGGTCGACCCTCAACGTCTCTACCAGGCCCAACCCAGCGTGTTGGCCAAGCTTTCCCAGGCCGAGACGAGTCAGGGGGTGGTGGCGGTGGCCAGAAAGCTTGCTCCAGAGAAGCCCAAAGTGCCCGAGTTCGGCCTCTATCTAGAGGAGCTGCAGGACCCGGGAAACCTCGGAACTTTGATCCGCACATCCAGGGCGGCCGGAGTCGACCACATTCTTGTTCGGGGCGGGGCCGACGTCTGGGGACCCAAAGTCATCAGAGCCAGCGCCGGAGCCCTCTTCCATCTGCTCCTGGAGAAGGAGGGGGTGGCGCC
>CAYRFU010000015.1:30270-38342 GCA_964423525.1 uncultured Burkholderiales bacterium
TCTGCCTTGCCTGGAGGTGGATGAGCCGCCTGCTCCTCCTGCTCGCCTGGTGGGGGCGGTGGCTCGAGGGGGAGTCCCTCTCTTTGAGCTGGACCTGAGTGGTCCGGTGGTGGTGGCCATCGGGAACGAGGCTCGGGGACTTTCCCAGCAGACCGTCGAACGGTGCGACCAGTTGGTGACCGTGCCGATGCGGTCCGGTTGCGAATCGTTGAATGCGGCCGTAAGCGGTGCTCTAATTGTTTACGAACGATACCGATTCTCCGGTTGACAAACATTGTGAAATCCTTCACAATGTGGAGGAAGTTCTTGGGGGACTGTTGGAGCCTAGATATGCTGGTGCAGAACCGAGCAGTTAGGTCTCACAACGGGGGTATCGAGACCGACCTGGAACGAGCCGCGGAGCCCTTCACGGCGCCCGGCCTTTCTATATTTATAAGATTGTTAGCGGTAGCCACGGCAGCGCTGGTTTTTATCGGCGCTCTGGTTACAACCACCGGTTCGGGCCTTTCGGTCCCAGATTGGCCGCTTTCATTTGGTCGGTTGAACCCGGTGTGGGTCGGGGGAGTGGTCTTCGAGCACGGCCATCGCGTGGTGGCGACCGTGGTCGGATTTTTAACTTTGGTCACGGCTGTTTGGGCCAACTCTAGCCGTTGTCCCCGGCTAGTCCGGAGAGTTTCCTGGTTCGCCCTGGGGCTTGTCATCTTGCAAGGCATGTTAGGCGGCATGACCGTCTTGATGAAGCTCCCCACGGCCGTCTCTGTTGCCCACGGCTGCACAGCCCAACTGTTCTTTTGCACCATCATCGGGCTAGTTCTCCTGACCAGCCGTTCCTTCGCCGCCACCCAGGAAAAGATTCTAGGGCAGCCGGGAACGAGTCTGCGCTTCTTGGCAGGCACCACCTTTGGTATTATTTTCCTGCAGCTGGTCATCGGCGCAACGATGCGTCATATGGGGGCCGGTCTGGTCATTCCCGACTTCCCTACCTCGCTGGGAAGAATCGTGCCGCCTTTGGTCAGCACTGAAGTGGCCATCAACTTCGCCCACCGGGCCATGGCCATCGTGGTGCTACTCGCGGTAGCTTCTTTGGTCACCCGCATTCTGACGCAATTTCATCAACAACCGGCCCTTCCGAAGCTCGCCATCGCTCTGGGCGGGTTCACTTTGGTCCAGGTCACCCTCGGCGCGATCACTGTCTGGAGCGGACGAGGCATCGTTCCTACTTCTCTCCACGTGGTCAACGGCGCCCTGGTGCTGGGAACCACGTTTGCCATCCTTTTGTGGACCCTCCGCCTGACCACGGCCGCCTCTCCCTTTGAGGGGAGTGAGCCTTCCTATCGCAACGGGTCTCGCAAAGACTGGATGGAGCTCGCCAAAGTCCGATTGGTGACGATGAGTGCCTTCACGGCTGCCTGCGGCTACTGGCTGAGCGTCTCCAACCCTAGCTGGAGCGTGTTGGCGGCCGTTACCTTCGGCGTGTTCGTTCTGGGTGCCGGCTCAGGAATTCTCAACCACGTTTTCGAGGTCGAGACGGACGCGAGGATGGCTAGAACCAAGAACAGACCGCTTCCGTCGGGCCGCGTCTGCCCCATCTTGGCCGAGCGGGTAGGAGCTTGTCTGGGCCTGGGAGGAGTTCTGTTTCTGGGACTTTGGGTCCGCCCTCTCAGCGGAGTGTTGGCTCTGGCAGCGATGGTCAGTTATCTCTTTCTTTACACCCCTTTGAAGAAAACCACTCCGCTCTGTACTCTGGTGGGTGCTGTTCCGGGCGCTCTCCCGGTTTTGATCGGCTGGACAGCCGGCAGTGGCCGACTGGATGTGGGAGGGTGGATTCTCTTCTTCATCCTGTTTTTGTGGCAGCTACCTCACTTCATGGCTATCGCCTGGCTCTGCAAAGACGATTACGCAAACGCTGGTTTGCCGATGGTCACCGTGGTCGATCCGGCTGGTCGGCTAGCCTCCCTTCAAATTCTGGCCTACTGCCTGGCTCTGCTGCCGGTGAGTCTGGCGCCTACTCTTCACGGGATGGCCAACACCTTCTATTTTTTTGTAGCCCTGGCTCTGGGGCTGATGTATCTGGCCTTCGGGTTGCGGATGGGACGGGAAAGATCGACCTTTCGCGCTCGTCAACTCCTTTTGGCCTCAGTAGTCTATCTGCCGCTTCTCTACGGCACCATGATGGTGGCCCGTTAGCGGGAAGCTGGTAGGAAACGTTGAAACCGGGGGCGGGACCAGAGTCCCGCACTCGACCATTGAGGAAAAGTATGCTTGAAAAAAGTCGTTGGAAACACGCAGGCCTGATGGGCCTTGTGGCCCTCCTGGCTCTAGTCTTGACCGGCTGTGGGCTAGATGGCTACCAAAGCACACTCGCGCCTGACGGACCGGTGGCAGATCACCAGATGGATGTCTTTTTAGTCACCCTCTGGGTTTCGGTCGGAATCTTTGTGGTAGTAGGCTCCTTTTTAGTCTACTGCCTGGCCACGTTCCGGTTCAAAGGCGAAGTGACAGAAGACACCCCGCTGCCCGACCAGGGTCACGGAAGCGCCCTGACCGAGATCGCGCTCATTTTGATCTCGGTGGGCCTGGTCGGCGTCATCGCCTACCCTACTATCCTGGGAATCTTCTATGTGGGTACTCTCCCCCAAAACGATGATGCCCTGGTCATTAAAGTGACCGGGCTCCAGTGGTGGTGGAAGTTCGAATACCCCGACCAGGGGGTCGTGACGGGCAATGAATTGGCCATGCCGATCGGTCGCCCGGTCAAGTTCGAACTGGAGACGGCCGATGTGATTCACTCCTTCTGGGTTCCACGACTGGGGGGCAAGAAAGACCTGATGCCTGGTCAGGACAACTGGCTTTGGCTCCAGGTTGACGCTGGTATGATGGACGGAGCTCGGGAACTGCCTGAGGACTCCCCCTACCAGGGTCACTACTACTACGGCCAGTGTGCTGAGTTCTGTGGGGAATCCCACGCTTTTATGAAGTTCCGAGTGTTGGCTCTCGACGACGAGAACTTCCAAAAGTGGGTTGACCACCAGAAGAGCGAGGCTCGGGAGCCGTCGACGATGGCCGAGGAATTGGGGCAGCAAGCGTTTATGAAGAACCAATGCGCGACCTGCCACATGATTAGCGGCGTGCGTGGCGCCCAGGGCCTGGTCGGGCCCGACTTGACCCACGTGGGAAGTCGCGTCAGCCTGGCCGCTGGGATTATGGAGAATAACCTCGATAACCTGATCGCCTGGATCCACTCCCCCAACTACTACAAGCCCGGTAACGTGATGTATAAAGCGGGCTACGAAGCGATGAACATCCAGATGTCTGATGACGACGTGGTCAACATCGCCAAGTATCTACATAGTTTGAAGTGAGGTAAAGAGTTTTGTCCTCCGAAAAGATGAGAATAGAACCCGCACCCGAGAAGGGCTTTTTTGACAAGATCTTTCCTCGACAGGTGCAACCCAGTGGATTGGTGGGCTGGCTGACGACCATCGATCACAAGAGAATCGGTATCCTCTATGGAGTGACCGCCCTCTTCTGGTTCATCGTCGGCGGTATCGAGGCCCTCGGCATTCGCGTCCAGCTCCACCGTCCTGAGTTTCGGGAAGTGATGTCGCCGGAAATCTACAATCAGTTGTTCACGATGCACGGCACGACCATGATCTTCCTGGTTGTGATGCCGCTGGCGGCGGCCTTCTTCAACTTCATAGTGCCGCTTCAAATCGGGGCTCGCGATGTGGCTTTCCCTCGCTTGAACGCCTTCAGTTACTGGATGTTCTTGATCGGCGGTCTGATCTTGAATCTATCCTGGTTCTTCGGGGAAGCCCCCAACCAGGGTTGGTTCGGCTACGCCCCCCTGACCGAGAAGGCGTTCAATCCCGGACACAACGTCGACTTCTGGATTGTCGGTCTGCAGATTTTAGGGGTAGCCTCCATCGCGGCTTCCCTGAACTTTATCACCACCATCATCAATATGAGGGCCCCGGGGATGACGTTTATGCGTCTTCCGGTCTTCACCTGGATGACTCTGGTGACCGGTTTCCTAGTTATCCTGGCCTTCCCAGCCATCACCATCGCCCTGGTCGAGATTATGTTCGACCGCAGCTTTGGCACCAACTTCTTCATCGCTGAGAACGGCGGAATGCCGATTTTCTGGCAGCATCTGTTCTGGGTCTTTGGTCACCCCGAGGTCTACATCCTGATTCTCCCTCCCATGGGTATGGTCAGCGAAGTCCTGCCGGTCTTCTCGCGCAAGCCACTGTTTGGTTACCCGCTCATCGTCGGCTCCGGTGCGGCTATCGGTTTTATGGGCTTTACGGTGTGGAGTCACCACATGTTCACCACCGGTTTGGGCAACATCGCTGTAGCCGCTTTCGCCTTAACCACGATGGCCATCGCGGTCCCCACCGGGGTGAAGATATTCAACTGGATTGGAACGCTCTACAAAGGCCAGCTTTTGATGAAGGTCCCGATGCTGTTCGCTTTGGGTTTCATCTACCAGTTCATGATGGGTGGATTCTCGGGCCTGATGCACGCCTCTCCTCCCCATGACTTCCAGCAGCAAGACACCTACTTCATCGTAGCCCACTTTCACTACGTGTTGATCGGAGGAGCCATCTTCGGACTCTTCTCCGGCATTTATTATTGGTTCCCTAAAGTCACCGGAAGAATGATGTCCGAGAAGAAAGGGAAGGCCGTTTTCTGGGCTCTGTTCTTGGGCTTTAACATCACCTTCTTCCCGATGCACTGGCTTGGCCTGAACGGGATGCCCCGCCGGATCTACACCTACAGCGCCGATATGGGCTGGAACCAGCTGAACATGCTGTGCACCCTGGGAGCCTTCTTGATGGCAGGAGCCATCTTGATGTTCTTCATCGACCTGATCCGGTCGGCCAGGAGTGGCGAGATCGCCCCGGCTGACCCCTGGGATGCTCGGACCCTGGAATGGTCCATCCCCTCGCCACCGCCCGTCTATAACTTTAAAGAGACTCCCTTGGTGGATCATCTCGATGACCACTGGTATAAGAAATACCCCGAATCGCTCCACCACGAAGAGGGTCACGAGGAAGAGATTCCTCACGAGGAGCACCATCATCACCACGACGACCACGGCATCCATATGCCGGGTGGAAGTTGGTTCCCGATGATCGCCTCTATCGGTCTTGGGATCGGCGGCTTGGGTCTGGTCTTCAGCGCCTTTAAGTTCGCCATCGCCGGCCTGATAATCGGAATCTTCGGAATCTTCGGGTGGGCTCTGGAGCCGATCGGTGGCTACTACATCCACTTCGATGAACACAGCGAAGTCGCTGAGGAAGCTGAAGAAGAATGAGCGCACACACAGCAGAAATAGCAAATCCCCACGAAATCGGGTGTACTGGTTATCCACACCGAAAGATCATGATGTGGCTGTTTTTGGCCTCCGACTGCATGTTCTTCGGAAGCCTGATTAGCACGTATCTAGTCTACCGTGGTCGAAGCACGGCTCATCCGCTCCCTGAAGAGGTCTTCGATATCCCGCTGACTTCCACCAGTAGCTTTGTGCTGCTGATGAGTAGTTACTTGATGGTTCTGACCCTAAACGCCATTGAGCGGGGCGATATCAACAAGTTTCGACTGTGGTGCGCAGGAACCGCCTTCTTCGGAAGTATCTTCCTGGGCTTCCAGATTTACGAGTTCAGCCACTTCTATCATTTGGGCCTGACTCTGCAGTCCAATATTTTTGGAAGCACGTTTTATGTCCTAACGGGAACACACGGTTGCCACGTAGCCATCGGTGTGCTCTGGCTTTCGGCGCTCTTTATCTACTCCTTCGTGCCTGGAGGGGTCACACCGGCCCGGGCCCTCGATGTCGAGATAGCCGGTCTTTACTGGCACTTCGTGGACATCGTCTGGATCGTGATTTTCACAGCCGTCTATCTTATGGAATACATCATCTAGGAAGGTCGAAATGTCTGAAGAATTTGAGGAAAAGAAAGGCTTCTCGGCCGTCGCCCGTTACACCATCGTGGCCCTGATTCTGGGCTTTGTGACAGCCATTGAGGTGGCTGTCCTCTATCCGCCCATCGCTGAAACAGGGGACACGTTCAAGATCTTTCTGCTGGTGGCTCTCTCCATCGGCAAGTTCATCCTGGTTGTCGCCCTCTTTATGCACCTCTGGCATGACCCTTTTCTTTACACCGGGATCTTCGCCACAGGGATGATTTTGGCTTGTGGGACCCTAGTGGCCCTGATGGCTGTCATGAATGTGTATCCAGTTCCCGAGGACGCGGTCAAGCCGAGAAGTCCTGAGGAACTCAGAAAGCATCAGGCGGAAGGCGAGCACCACAGTTTCGCACCGACCGAGTTCCAGCACCGTCTGGCCACCTTTGCGGCTACGCCCGAGAGAATGGTCGTGAGCTGATGTGACCAAGAGCCAACTTTTGGCCGTATGCGTTGCGGTTCTGACTGTCCTGGGTGGTTGGGCTTATAAGACGCGAACGGGGGCCGTGACCCCTCCTCCGGAATTGGCCGGGGTGGAGGGGGTGCGGCTTTTCTTTTACAACAACTGCGTCCAGTGTCACTCCGTGAGCGGCGTTGAAGGGGCCAAAGGGACGCTCGGCCCTTCGCTAGATGGCATTGCCGACCGGGCCGCGAACCGGGTTGAAGGTCTGAGTGCCCGCGACTACCTGGAAGAGTCGATTCTTGAGCCCGGCGCCCACCTCCCAGAGGGCTATCTCAACGCGATGCCTTCCTACAAAGACCAGTTGAGTGAGCGAGACTTGGACAGCCTGGTCGATTGGCTTGTCACTCTGAAGGAGCCGTCTTGAACCCCGTAGAGCTTGAGTTACACTGGCACCCCGAACCGGGAGTCCTGGACGGCATCGTCGTCCTCTCCGTTCTTTACCTCATTGCTGCCGGACCTCTCAGGGCGATGCTGGCCGGCAAAGACGCCCCCTTCCCTCGGGTGAGTGCACTCTGGTTTTTCAGTGGTGTCCTGTCTCTTTTTCTAGCGGTGGGGACGCCGCTTGACGAGATCGGTGAGCGCTACCTCTTCTCGGTCCACATGGTTCAGCACGTCATTTTGATTTACATTGTGCCCGTGCTGTTGCTCAAAGGTCTGCCCGGTTGGATGCTCAGACCCCTGTTGGCGATGGACTGGAGTCGGCCTTTGCTCAAGTTTTTGACCCATCCGGTGGTGGCCTGGTTCCTCTTTAACTTTGTCTTCATTATTTGGCACCTTCCCGGCCTCTATGAGTGGGCTTTGCGCGATCCCACCATCCACTTTCTTGAGCACGCCACCTTCATGGGGGTCTCGATTCTCATGTGGTGGCCCTTGTTAAGTCCCACTGCAGAGCTCCCACGACTCGATTACGGACCTCAGTTGCTCTACGTGCTCGCGGTGGGGATCGGACAGATACCCTTGTTCGCTTTTTTGACTTTCTCGAGTAAAGTCTTTTACCCCACCTACAGGGCGGCCGTGCGGATCACGTCTTTGACCCCCCTTCAGGACCAGATTTTGGGGGGAGTGGTGATGAAGCTAGCGGGTATGGTGGCGATGTTCTGGGCTTTGGCTGTTATCTTTTACCACTGGTATCAGCGCGAACGCTAAGTCGAGGGGCGGACCTGATCCAGGTCATCGTTTCCTGTAGCCAGATCTTCTAGGCTTGAAGCCTGGAGGTGAAAACCGTTGAACGACTTTATCATACTGGACGGTAATCAGGCCGCCGCTACTATCGCCTACAAGGCCAATGAAGTGATAGCCATCTACCCGATCACACCCGCTTCGCCGATGGGCGAGTTGGCCGACCAATGGGGGTCGGAAGGCCGCACGAATATCTGGGGCTCGGTTCCCAAAGTGCAGGAGATGCAGGCCGAGGGAGGAGCCGCCGGGGCTGTCCACGGGGCTCTCCAAGCGGGGAGCTTGACCACCACGTTTACGGCCAGTCAGGGCCTTCTCTTGATGGCTCCCAACATGTTCAAAATCGCTGGTGAGCTGACCAGCACTGTTTTTCATATTGCGGCCCGCTCGGTCGCCTGCCAAGCCCTTTCGATTGGGTGTAACTCTCATTTCTCTCAGGCGGCATCCTCCAAATTCTGGATCA
>CAYRFU010000016.1:0-17925 GCA_964423525.1 uncultured Burkholderiales bacterium
AGCTGCTCTTCTTGTCGCCACTGTTTTCGTTCGAGTTCCTCAACCCGCTTGGCTAGTTGACTCCAAGAGAGACGGCTTAGTTTGCTCCGGGGCGTGATGGCTGGCATAGCACCAGTTTACCAGGCTGATGTGAAAGAAATCAGAAAAGCTAGAACCAGATGTCTGAGACGGTGGGTTCTGGCAGCAGCAGGCCTTCGATACCAGCTAAGTGCCGATTCATTCCCATCCGTCGGTAGAAGGCCGTGGCTGCTCCGTTGAAAGGGGCTGGTCGGAAACTGTCGAGAGGAAATCCCTCAAAGCCGAGGTCGACATTGGTGCGGATGGTGGCCAAGTCGAGGTCTTTCAAGAGTCGGTCTCGGTTCTCGACTAGCGCCTTGGCGAAACGACCGGCTCTTTCCGGTTGGTCCAACAGTTCGTCGAGATTTCGGCACTCGGTCAACATTTTGACGGCCGTTTTTTGGCCGACCCCTTTGAGCCCCTTGATGTTGTCGACGGCGTCACCCTTCAGGGCCAGAAGAGAGGGGATCCGGTCGGCCTGGACGCCAAACACCTTCTGCACCTCACCAGACTGGATACGTTCAACGCGGGACCGTTTGCCGGCCCCGTGCATGCGCAACATCTCGACCTCGGGACCGAGTGCCATCAACTGAGCCATATCTTTGTCGTTGGAAAAAATGGTGACCCTGTGACCGGCTTCGACGGCTCGGCGTGCCAGGGTGCCGATCACGTCGTCGGCTTCATACCCCTCTACCGACATCGTGGGGATGCCCAACGCCTCAAGAACCTCGCGGACCAGAGGGATCTGCTCTTTCAGGCGGGGGTCGGGCGGCTCGCGATGGGCCTTGTAGTCGGGGTCGATCTCTTCTCGAAAGACCCCGGACAATGACTCGAAGACCGCCACCGCGTAACCGACTCTCTCGCTCTTCCAGAGGTTTCTCAGGATGCCCAAAACTCCGTGAACCGCGTTGGTGGGGGTGCCGTCAGGAGCGGTCAAGGAAGACGGCAAAGCGTGAAAAGAGCGAAAGATGTGAAAAAGGGAGTCGATCAGATATATACGAGCCATTCTCGGGCCTTCTCTAGAAGGAAATTCAATTCCCACCGAACGTCGGTCGAAAGTCAGTAGACGGGAGGAGAAAACACCGGTTCGCCGTCTTGGATCTCAACCAGGTAGATCGGTCTCAGATTGATAGCTCGGCCGGGTGCGAAGGGGCCCGAAGCTCCATCGATTCGTGCCTCGGCTAGCCGCTCGCGGATTTTTTCGGGCAGGTTGGCCTCGGCTAGAAGGCGGGCAGCCAGATGGACAGCATCATAGGCCTGAGCGGCCCGAATCGAGGGGTTTCGGCCGCCGAACATTCGCCGGAACTCAGTCGAGAAAGGATCGTCGCCAGGGCGATACTGAGTAGTCAAAATCGCTCCTTCGGGGGCCTCGAACGGGACCGTGGCGATCCCGAGAGCCGGCTTTAGGCTTACGGCTCTCAATTCGCTGGTGAATGATTTGACGGCATCAGTCCGGTGTTCGCCAATAAAGAGCAGGTCTGGCTTGAGCCTTTCGAGTTCTTCAAGCACCCTCTCAAAGTGGAAGTCACGGTAACCGAGCTGGGCCGTGATTTCGGCCCCGCCCCGTTCAAACTCTTCGATGAAGGCGTCGGCCATGGTCCGCGAAGCCACATCCTTCTCATGGAAGACCACAGCCGCTTTCTTCTGGCCTTCCCCCAGAAAATATTGGGCCAGATGTTCGACCCGGCGCCGGTCCGTGTCGGCGATGGAGAAAACATAAGGGCCGGCGTCGAAGACTCGGGGGTCGCAGGCTACTGGAGTCAGAAGCGGCAAGCGAGCGGTGTTAAAAAGCTGGGCCACCGCCAAGGTGTTTTGGGAGGAGTAGAGTCCCAGGCAGAGGGGATACTGCTTGGCCCGGATGACAGTCTGGGCCTGACTGATAGCTTGTTCGACACGATTTTGGTCCTCAAAAAGATCGAACAGCAGGGGCCGGCCGTTGATGCCGCCTCGGCGGTTGATCTCGGCCTGGGCTAGAGTGAAACCGTAGAGGAGTTCGTAGCCATCCTGATTGGGAGTCATAGAGCTGATCACGGGAAGCGTTGTCGGGCTGGCTCCCGAGAGACGGGCGTAGGCGTTTTGAAGGAGTAATTGAGCCAGGGCGTCTCGAGGATTGTTGGTCACCAGTTTATCGAGCAGGCCGATCGCCTCTTCATATTGGCCTCGGCCCATCAAGAGCTCGGCCTGGTCACGCATCTGATGGTGAGGAGATTGACTTGACTGGGGCGGGCGACGTCCACTCCACCAACCGGCTACGACTAAGAGCGTGACCATCACCACCAGGCCAGCCAGAAGGGGTACTCGATGGGGTAGGCGACGCTCAGCCCGAGCCCCTCGCAAGAGCTGCTCCAGTTGAAGGGTCACCGTGTTGGCATCCTGAAAACGTTTGTCAGTATCAGGATGCATGCACTTCTCGATGAGAGCGACCGTGCCCCGCGAAAGGTCAGGTCGTTCTTCGGCCAGTGAGTTCCCTCCGGCCGGAGTGGGGGCTTTGCCGGTCAGGGCGTAGTAGAGCGTGGCGCCCAGCGAATAGATGTCGGAACGGGAGTCTTCCGAACCGGGCG
This sequence comes from uncultured Burkholderiales bacterium, assembly GCA_964423525.1. Taxonomy (GTDB): domain Bacteria; phylum Vulcanimicrobiota; class Xenobia; order Xenobiales; family JADMJV01; genus CAYRFU01. The sequence goes on from CAYRFU010000016.1 coordinate 2,619, forward strand.
CCTGCCACTGTTCTGGCGCGGTGAAGGCCACCGCGCCTCTCGACTGGGTAATCCGCTGGCCGGGCTCCAGGTAGCGAGCCAACCCGAAATCGACTAGTTTGATGTGGCGAGCGGGGGTGACAATGACCCGTTCCGGGCGAAGGTCTCGGAAAAGCACCGGCCGAGATAGGCCGTGAAGGTAGCTCAGCACGCGGGCGATCTCAAGTCCCCAACGAAGGGCCTCGAACTTGTTGACTCGTCCTTCCTGGTCCACCGTGTAAGTCAGGTTTTCCCCTTCTACAAACTCTAGCACCAGGAAGGTTTTCTCGTTTTCAGTAAAGTGATCAATGACGGCCGGAAGGTTGCGGTGGCGAAGGCCGAGCATAATTTCAACCTCCCGCCCCAAAGGCTGGTCGCCGATCATCTCTTTCACGGCCCACTGCTTGCCTGGCAAGTGAAGATCGCGGCAAAGAAAGACCGGACCGGTAGCTCCCTCACCGAGATATTCCTCGACCTGGTAGCGCTCTTGAAGAACCTGGCCTTTCTCCATCAAGCGGGCAGCTCGCCGTAGAGCCAGCATCCAGGGGCTTCGGGATCGTCTCCGAGGTGAAACTCAGCCGCTAACACAAGGGCTTCTTCGGCCGAGATCCTGCCATCACCGTTGAGGTCAAGGCGGGCGAAAAGTTCGTCGACCGGTTCTTGCAACCCGTGGGCTTCCAGGAAAGTAGCGTAATCGTGGGGCGACACCTGCCCATCCCCATCGATGTCGAGGGCCTCGAAGAGGGACCCCGCAAACTCCCGGAACCACTCGGGAATGCCGTCTTCGGCTTCGACGTGCTGGTAGAATAGACGCCAGGTCTCCAACCACTCTTGCTCGGTCACCCGACCGTCGTTGTCGCTATCGGCTCGGGCCTGGAGGCCTTCCCAATTGGCTACCAGCAAGCTCTTCAAGTGTTGATAGGAAGGCGAGTCCTCCTTCCAGCCGCGTCGGCGGGACAGAAAGTCGAGCACTCTCAGGTAGTCCTGAAACTCGATCACGCCGTTGCCGTCCACATCGGTAAGGGTGAAAAGTTTTTTCAGTTTTCGCTCTCGTAGGGGACTCAAAAGCCTCTCCGAACTTGTTCTAGGGCCACCTGCACGACCCGCAAGGGAATGACGTTGCAGCCGGGAGCGGGCTGGATGACCCACCCGGACTGGCTCCAGCGAATGTCGACCCAAAAATGTTGAGTGAAGCCCTGTTCTACCGCGAACACCTCGACCATGCCCCGCTTTTTGTGAGGGTCGTAGAGGAACTCTTTGAATTCGACCGTCAGGTCACCTCGTAGATCTTCTGGCTGGAAACGCTCAGGATCGAAGTTCTTAGCTCTCAATTTTTCCAATGGTATCTCCTCGGGGGTGGCAAACTCGACACTGATGACCTTCTGAAATTCTAACTGAAAGAACTCAAGCTGTCCCTCTTCTTGCCATTTTCGCTCGTATTTGGTGTTGTGTTCAGGGCCGATCGTCTGGACCTGGCAAAGAAAGCCTGACCCCTCACACTCCTCCAGCATCTGGTCACGATAGCTGGCGTGGTCGGTCACCACCGTCAGAGTGCCCTCTTCCTTAAGGCGACTATTGACGAGCCGTAAGAAGTCCGTTTGGAACAGGCGGTTCTTGCGGTGACGCTTTTTGGGCCAGGGGCAGGGAAAGAGGCTGTAAACCCGATCGAGGCTCTGAGGGGCGAAGATTCTGTGCAAAGCTACGCGAGCATCTTCCCTTAAGAGACGGGCGTTGCTAGCCTCGCTCTGAGCCAACTTGCGCATGGCTCGACGGATCGAACCCCAGGTCATTTCGACCCCGACCAGATTGAGCTCGGGGTGACTCTTAGCATAGCGGGCGAGATACTCCCCATTGCCGAACCCGATTTCGAGTTCCAGGGGTGCCGAGCGACCGAATTCTGTCTCCCAGGGATAGGGACGGGGTCTCTCCATCCAGGGCACCAGGGGAGACAGATCCAGATAGACGGCCTTCATACGAACTCGCTTTCCCCCTTGGCTGGGAGCCTCCTTTTCAGGATTCTTTTGGTTCGATCCCCCAGACTCCGGACGATGGTCATTTCTCGACAAACCTTTATGGACCGCATGGGGGAGCGCCTGGACCACCTCCAGGTCCACGGTGAAGACCTCACCCAGCTTGAGCCCATCTCGGACGAGTTGGCTGAATACGCTCGTGACGGGGTGGAAGGTCTCGAGCAAGCCTCAAGCTTGTTGAAAACCACTTTCCTGGCTCACCAACACAAACAGACTCCCGACTATCGTGTTCGCAATCTGGTGTGGCAGAATTCGCGCCTTTTGCAGGACGTGAGAGAGACCGGCCAAGACGTCTCCCCAGAACAGGCCGAGAAGCTCGACCAAGCCTGGGCCAACGCCGGAGCCGCCATCGAGCAGAGTGGTCGAGAACTGGCTCTGGCTTCGCTCTCGATGGGATTAATGGCGGGAGCCCTGGACGCCGTCCTCGTGGCCGTAGCCGGAGGCCGTGCTGGAGCGGCCCCCGCGGAACTTCGGCCCAGGACCAACTCACAGGTGGCCGAGAAGATCGTCGAGACCTTTTACAATCAGCCCGACAAAGCCGCTCAACGACTTGAGTTGCTGGAGCGAATTGGAGCGGGTCAGTTGCGCCAAGTTGTGGGCTTTCACTCTATGTCGGCCTATCAACAGGCCGAGAAGATGATGGATGTCAATACCAGTGAAGCAGGCTTCGCCAAGGCTAACATCCGACGCTTCGCTAATGGGTATCACATCGGGCTAAACCTGACTCTGGAGAGGTTGCCCGAGGTGCAACAGAGGCTTCCTAAGGAAGAGGTGCCCGAAGTGGACCTGACGATGGGCGAGGACGGGCTCGAGATCGACGGCATCCCCCTTGACATCGCCTGGTAAAAGCTGTACATAATTTGTACGCGGATGTTTTCCAATCTCCTCAGGCGTTCGTTTTGGCGCTATCTTCTGACCCACCCCTGGCTTGGTGTTCTTTCCATCCTGGGGGTGGCTATCGGGGTGGCTGTGGTGGTGGCGATGGACCTTGCTTCAGAGAGCGCAAAACGGTCCTTCTCGCTGTCGACCGAGGCCCTAGTCGGAAGCACGACCCATCGCATCCGAGCTGACGCCGAGGGCCTTAATGAAGACCTCTACGCGCGCCTGCGGCGCGAGAAACCCTCCATCCCAGCTTCTCCCATTGTGGATGGATACGTGACCCTTCTGCTCGACCGGCCGGTGACTTTGCGCCTACTGGGGATCGACCCACTCTCGGATACCCAAACCTGCTCGGGAACTCTTTGGGCCGAAGGGTCGCTGGAGGGCCTGATGGGCTCACCTGACCAGGTGGTCTTGACCCGCCAGACGGCCCAGCAGTTGGGCTTGAGTTTGGATAGGCCGGTTGAGGCCCGGGTCGGTCAAAGGCCGGTCGCTCTGCGCATCGCCGGCGTTCTTGAGAGCGAGGACGAACGGACCCGGGTGGGGTTGGCGAATCTGATGTTGGCCGACCTGTCCACAGCCCAACATCTCCTCCAGCAGAAAGGAAGACTCAGCGCCATCGATGTGGTGCTAGACGATCCTACCGAGTTGGAACGGTGGTTGCCACCCGGTGTGAGCCTGGAGCCGGCTTCCCAGGGGCGCCAAACTCTCGAGCAGATGACCGAAGCGTTCCATCTGAACTTGAAAGCCCTGAGCCTTCTTTCTCTCCTGGTGGCTATGTTTTTGATTTACAATGTCACCGCCTTCTCGGTGGTCCATCGAAGAGCCGCCATGGCTCGCCTAAGGGCTTTGGGGGTTCTGCCCGAGGAGCTTTTCTCGACCGTGATGACAGAGGTCGCTACCACCTCGTTGATGGGGTCCTGGCTTGGGTTGGCCCTGGGGGTGATATTGGGGAGGGAGCTGGTGGTGCTGGTGACCCGAACTTTGAACGACCTCTACTATGTCATGGAGTTGACCAATTTTTCTCTCTCTCCCGCCGTGCTCGTCAAGGGTGTTTGCCTGGGAATGCTGGCCGCTCTGGGTGCGGCTCTGGGGCCGGCCCGGGAGGCGGCTCATACCATTCCGGCGCTCTTGGTGCACCGCTCCCGCTTGGAAGACCGGACTCGAAAGCTGAGTCGCCTGGCGGCGGCTCTGGGAGCAGTAGCCATTCTCATTGGCCTCGCCCTGGTCAAGCTTCCTGGCCTGTGGGCGGGCTTGATCTCGATGATGGCCATTCTGGTCGGCTCGGCTTTGGTCGCTCCCGAACTCGCTCTCTTTCTTTTGTGGCTGCTCCCGACCCAGTCTCTCCCTTTGCGAGCGCGGCTGGCCATTCGCTCGATCCCGGCCGGACTCAGCCGCACGGGCACGGCTTTGTCAGCTCTGATGATAGCCGTGGCCGCCAGCGTCTCGATCGGTCTAATGGTGCACAGTTTTCGAACGACCCTGGTGGACTGGCTTGAGATGACTCTGCAAGCCGACGTCTATGTGGCCCTAACCGATCGGGGCGCCATGTGGAACCAGCAGCGGCTCCCTCAAGCGCTGGTTGAGGAGTTGGTGTCTTTGCCCGGGGTGGTGGACTACACGTCCCAGAGCCTGGCGGTGGTGGCCTCCTCAACCGGGGAAAGTCAACTGATCGTGACCCGGGCCGGCGGAAACTACTCCGATTCTCTCAAGTTTCGGGAGGCTAAACCTCAGGTATGGGAAGCCTTTGAGCGGGGCGAGCTTCTGGTCTGCGAGCCTTATGCTGAGCGCGACAAGCTTCAGGTTGGGCAAGACCTCGAACTGTTGACCCCAGCTGGTTGGAAGAGGTTTCCCATCGCCGGGATCTTCTACAGCTACGGTCCGGAGCGGGGATTAACTTTGATCAACCAGACCGTTTACCGTCAGCATTGGAAGGGCAAGCCTGGAGCTAGCGGGTTGGGGCTCTACCTCGACGACCCCAAGCGGGCCGAGGAGGTGGCCCTGCAGGCGGCTAGCCTGATCGAGGGAGAGGGGATAGAGGTTCGCTCCACCGCCTCCCTCAAAGCCCTCAGTATCGAGATTTTTGAGCAGACCTTTCTGGTCACTGGAGTGCTGAGACTGCTGGCCCTGGGTGTAGCTTTCGTGGGGATCCTAGGATCCCTAACGGTCCTGGGTCTCGAGAAGGTCCGGGAATACTCAACCCTAAGAGCCCTGGGTCTTACCCGAAGGGAGTTAGCGGGCCTGGTCACGACCCAATCGACCTGCCTGGGCCTACTAGCTGGGTTATTGGCCCTCCCGGTGGGCGTGGCCTTAGCTGCTTTGATGGTCCTGGTGATCAATAAGCGAGCTTTCGGCTGGACTCTTTTTTTCTCCCTCGAACCTTCGGTGCTGTTCCAGGCTCTGGCACTTTCGGTAGCGGCCGCTTTGTTGGCCGGATTCGTTCCCGCCTGGTTGGTGGGTCGACTCCGAGTGTCCGAAGGTCTTCGAGTGGAATAGTAACATTTTCGTCACCCACAGTAGGGCCGGGGTGGTTACGGTTAGGCCGCAGCGATGAGTTCGGTCTTGAATTTGGATAGGGTTGCTTTCACGACCTCGCGCCAACGGGCTTGCCCCGACGGCCATCGGGGTCTGCGTTTAATTCTCCAGAGCCCCTACCCCGAGGATTTGGTTCGCCTGAAATCCAGCTTTTTCGCGGCCGAGGACCACAACAAAGTCCACGGGGACCTACCCCTCGTGAACGGGTTGGCGGTCGAGGTCGACAATCAGAGTCTCCCCAACTTCATCGAGGCCATGAAGGGGTGTCGTCAAGTGTCGGCCACTTTTGACGCTCCCGTCAGCATCCCCAGCTTCGACGAACCGACTGGCCCCCAAGCTAATGTGGCCGTCCCCATTACCAGGGCCAACGAACTTTGGCAGAGGGGAATCACCGGCAAGGGAGTGGGCATTGCTGTGCTCGACACCGGCATCGCTCACCATACTGACGTCAAAAACAATGTTCGAGCTTTCCACGATGTCCTCAGCAGTCGAGAAGAGGCCTATGACGATCACGGACATGGGACCCACGTCGCGGCTCTGGCCGCCGGGGACGGGACAGCATCAGATGGCCTCTTTCAAGGAGCGGCTCCCGAAGCTCATCTGGTTTCGGTGAAAGTACTCGACTCTCAGGGTGAAGGGCGGTTCTCCGATATCATCAAGGGCATCCAGTGGGCCGTCGAAAACAAAGAACGGCACGGGATTAAGGTCTTGAATCTCTCTCTTGGTGGCCGGGCGGAGCTACCTTACCGTGAGGACCCGGTGGTCCAGGCCCTCGAAGCGGCTTGGTCGGAAGGGCTAATACCGGTGGTGGCAGCTGGCAACTCGGGTCCTTTCACCCGCACGATCACCACACCGGCCCACGCCCAGAACGTGATTACTGTTGGGGCCTCTGACGACAAAGGGACCTTTTCGCTGGAAGACGATAAAATCGGGACTTTTTCCTCGCGAGGGCCGACCCATCCCGACGGATTGAATAAGCCTGACGTGGTCGCTCCGGGCGTCAGAGTGACTTCGGCCGATGCCTTCTCGGACGGTTATATCACGAAGTCGGGTACTTCTATGTCGGCCCCGATCGTGGCCGGTTTGGTGGCTCTTCTTCTGGAAGCTTACCCCGAGGCGACTCCCGAACAGCTCAAGCAGGCTCTTACCAGCAGCGCCCGACTCCTCGAAGGGGCGGGAGATCTCAATGTCCAGGGGGCTGGCGTGGTGGATGTGGTGGCCGCTTGGGAGGCTCTTTCGGGAGCAGCTCCAACGGGTTGTTTAACCGGCCGGGTTGGCGCGTCCAGTTAAGACGGGACGTTGGTCCAGGAATCCGCTATCCAACATCCATCGGTTTCCGTTGAAGGTCACAATGTAGTAACCAGCCACATCAGACCGCTTGCTGCCGTGTTTCAAGATGGCCGCCACCTCGACGTAAGCGCGGTCGGTGCTCAGCAGAGACACGTTGGTGACGAACATCTTGCCGAGGTGGCCGTAGCCAAATCCCTGACGGAATTTCGCATAGCTGAGGTTCTGTTGCCAGACCGGCGACAGGAACGAGTAGGCGGCTCGATAGGCTTGACCATCCAGAGCTCGGTGGAAATCGACCACCGACTGGCCGGCGTCGGCCAGTCTCGGGCCTGTTTCGATGACCGGACGGGGGGTGAAGAACCAGCCAGCCAGGGCTAGCACCATCCCCCAGATCACCAGCTGTGTCACGATGGCTACCACCGACTGGACCAGACGGCTTACGCCAGTGCCGAGCCAGGTGAAAAACCCCCCCAAGAAGGCCGAAAATTCTTCCAGGCGGCGGCGAAAGCGGACGTGGCTTAAGTTTGTGGTGGTCGCCCAAGGCGTGGTCAGGTCGACCACCGTCTCCCCGGTATAGCGCCGATAGGCGGGTAACGGGGGCAGCTCTCGTTTTTCAATTGTAGCGTGGATCGCACTTCGTAGTGCCATGGTTGCTCCTTGCACCCTCCCATCACGCCCTAGGGACTGCGGGTCAAGAGCAGGCTCGGGCCATTCCATGGTAGCTCTTGAGGATCTCCTTTTTGTATAAGGCTCGCAGTCTATTGTTACAGTTTCTTAAACAGCCCGTTTAACGCTCTTGTGACGCAGGCTTGGTAGTCTTGCTCTAGTGAGATGAGCATTGGTTGGACCACCCCCGGGTAACCCCCGGGGGTTTTTTTATGGCATGACAAAAGCCCCCAGCTGGGGGCTTTGGGTGTCAGCACTACATCCAGATTTTGGACGCGTCGATCGATCCGTCGAAGTCTCGTCCCCCGTGAACCTTGATCAAGTCGCCTTCGTTGCTGGCGAGAATGTTCAGGATTTCTCGTTTGTTGGTTACAACGTTGTCGCGGAAGGCGCCGTTGCCCATATACTCGCGGTAGGAGAGACGGATGTCGTTTTCGAGGTAGACCCAGTTCTGGCGGACATCAGGGTCCGCCTCCGGTCGGGCTACCGCAAATCGGTTGTCGTCAAAGTCGACAGCGACGATGCGGAAATCGTCCTCCACCACAATAATCTGAGCTTGGGAAGGCACCGTCACCAGCAGCAGAGCGATAAGGGTCAGTAGGCTAAAAAATTTTCTCATAAATCCTCCTTTACGAGTCTATGGTAGCCTGGCTAGGGTCCGGCCGGCAGGCCCTTCTCGGTCTTTGACCCCTATCCGAATGGATAGGGACCTACTTTTTACTCCGCGGCTTGAACTCGATCACTTTGCCCTTGGCTTGGTCGGCCTGCTCGGGTCGCGCCTCGGGTTCTTTTTGCATTCTCGGGATCTCTACTGGTGTGGTCAGGACATAGCCGCAGGGTGAGATGGTGGGCTTGCCGTGATTGATCGGCTCCCCGGCTTTGTTCACCACCTCTTTCATTCTTGGGCCGGCGAACTGGAGGCGGGTTTTGCAATCAGCGCAGTAACAGTAGGTCTGAACGATGATCTCGCCTGTATCTTTATAGACGACGAAGGTGCTGGACATTCTTAAGTTGTCATGAGGACACATCGTCGGCGGCTTCGGCTTAGGCCGAATCGAGCCTTCTTTCGCGACCGTACGTTTGCTCCCCCGGCCCGGCGCGTGAGGAACTCGGGCCCTAAGCTACCCGGTCAATAGTCCGAGAGGCCGCTAACTGGGCCTGCTTTTGAGCCTGCTCGATCATGGTATGACTGATCTTACCGGCCAGGCAATCACACACCGCCTCGCCACACTCGGGGCACTTGGCTTCCATCTTCATCAGCGCTTCCAAAGGTAGGTTGGCCAACTGCTCCTCCAGCCTATCAAGGCCTCGTTTGGCCGCGGGGCTGAGGTCGAGCTTGTCTCGTTCGGCTTTGCTGGTGGGGGTCGGCTCCTTACCATTCGACAGCACTGGTCGGTGTCTCAGCGCCCCGGCGGGGGTCGTCTCTAGCATAAGCAGCGTCGGGGCGTTCACTGCCCCCTACTTTAGGGCCCGATCGTTAAAAAACCGTGAAACATTTCTGGGGCGATATTTACGCCGGGGCAACACCTTCGATGGTCGCATCAAGGAGGCTGAAAACTATGAAGATTGCGCCGATGAGTCACCTCGGTCCGACTCTGCTCGCTCGGCCATCTGCCCCCCAGCCGCACGAAACGGATAGCTATTCTCCCGCTGAGGCCGAGGAAACCATCACCTATGAGCAAGCCGCCAAGAGGCTGTTATTCGAGAAGAAGGTCGCCCGCGACCCCTCCAAACCCTATCTCAGTTTTAAGATCGATCGAGTTACGACGGCGCCCTGGGTTGGTCCCCAGGGTCAACTGGTCGTGGGAGTGTCTGATCCTGGGCTAGCCTATAACGAGGGGATGGTGGAGTGCCGACGGCCGGATGGCAGGGTTCTCTGGCGCGAGCAAACGGTGGGTAAGCCTCACGGGCGTTTTTTGCGACCTGGCTGACCTTGACAGTCGGGCAAGATTGACAGATAGTAAGCCGGACGTGTCGACCACAGAAATTGAACATCCGCCTCATCCCTGGGATTATCGCACCATCCTGGTGCTGGGCGCAGTCCACCTCGGAGCCCTGGCGGCTCCTTTCTACGTGACGCCTTCAGCCGTCGTGCTAGCCCTGGTTCTCTATGTGCTCACGGCCCTCGGGATTACCCTCGGCTACCATCGCCTCCTCACTCACAGGAGCTTCAAGACGCCGCTTTGGCTGGAGCGATTGATCGTCTTTATCGGCTCCCAGTCGGTGCAGGCGGGCCCAGCTGCGTGGGTGGCTATCCATCGAATCCACCACGCCAAAAGCGATAAAGAGGGAGACCCCCACAGCGCGGTTCAGGGGTTTTGGTGGTCCCACCTCGGCTGGATGCTCCACCTTACTCCCCGCAAACTCGACCCCGAGTTCACGGCCCGTTTGGCGCGCGATATCCTGAAAGACCCGTTTCACGCTTTTCTGGATCGCCATTTTTTCAAGCTATGCCTGGTGACGGCTGGCTTGCTTTACAGCCTGGGGGGCTGGTCGTGGCTTGTGTGGGGTGTGTTCGTGCGCGTGGCCCTGGTTTTTCACGCTACCTGGTTGGTGAACAGCGCGGCTCATACTTTCGGCTATCGCAGCCATCCGACCAGTGACCGCTCCACCAACTGCTGGTGGGTCGCTCTGCTTACGATGGGGGAGGGGTGGCACAATAACCACCACGCTTTCCCCGCTTCGGCACGACACGGCCTTCGTTGGTGGGAATTTGACCTCACCTGGTTGATTATACGCGGACTGGAGAGAGTCGGTCTGGCCTGGGACGTAAAACTCCCCCGAACCTAAAGCTTCGGCCCTTCGGATCCGGGACCGAAAAATTGGTCTTTGAGCTTTTCACTCTGGGTCGTCCCGCTCAGATTCGTGCCGTCCAGGCTGGTCAAGTCTTTCTGAGAAAGGTTGACTTTGGGAGCGAAGGTCTTGCGATGAATTTCTGCGGCCAAGTCGCGAAGATTTTGGTCGAGTTCCCCTTCGACCTTGACCTCGACTCGAGCAAACACGGTTCCGTTGGGGTCTACTACCGTCCCTGCCAGGCTGGCCCCGGTAGTTGAGAGGCGAATGGCCAGGCCTTGCCCGGAGTGAAAGCGAGGGCTCTTAAAAAGCATCCGTCGGACTTGGGCGAGGTTCGGGTTGCCGCTATCATCGATCACGACGGGCAGGCTGATATCCAGAAATCGGACCATACCGGGCACCGAGTCGAGCACTCTCAAGTAAGAGGCCAGCGCCTTGTCGTTAAGACCCTGCCGCTCATAAAGTTTGCCCAGAGTGGCCTGAGCCCTGGCGCGCAAAGTGGCTTCCGAGGGGGGAAGGGTCTTGAGACTATCTTCCAACAACCGGATCGCTTCTTGCTCATCCCCACGCAGCCGCTCGACCTCGGCCTGGATGATATCCAGATAGGGTTTCTCCAGGTGAAGACTCTCAGATTTGCTCTCGTAGACCGTCTGGAGGGCTGCTTCAGCAGTACCGGCGCCGTAGACCGTGACCAACTCCGGGCGATGCCAATTTGGCATCATCACGGTGCCGGGAGCGTAGCTATAGCGCAAACTCTTGGCCAGGCGATCGTGAGAGGCCACGATGGCCGAGGCTCGGGCTTGGGCCACGCCCGCTTCTGCTCGCAAACGTTGCGATTGAAGCAAAAGCTCCCACCATTTTTTTCCTTTGGTGTAGCAACGCTCTTCATCGAGAGCTTGAGCCCGCTGAAGGAGGGTGGCTCGAAACATCATCAAGTTCCCGGCCTCCCACTGGTCTTTGTGGACGCTATCTCCTCCCTGGCGGTCGGGACGCGAGACGAAGCGGCGAGCGATTTCCAGTGCTTTATCCGTGTATCCAAGCTGAAGCAACGTTTCGCAGGTGATGTGCTGATTAGCCGCCCACGACTGTTGGGCCAGGTAAGGCCGGCTTCTAAAGCTCCATTCATGGCACCGCTTGAGGGCCTCGGTGGCCTCGGCGAAGCGTCCCTGAGCCAGGTAAAGGCTGGTTAGGTCCCAGTAGGGATTAGAGAAGGAGTAGGGGTCGAAATAGCGGCTCGCTTCTTGAAAAAAACGCTCGGCTTCATCGAACTTGCCGATCGAAGCGGCTGCCTCCCCCGCATTGCGGAGGTAGGTGCAAGTCACGTTCCAGCGCCGGAACTTGATCTCTGAGATCAGGCTGGTGAAAGCTTCGTAGGAAGCCTTCGGGTGGCCGGTTTCCATCTCGAGGGCGCCTTTGGTGTTCCAGTAGATGGCTCGGGTCATCTCGTCGCCAAAGCTGGCCACGCTCTGGAGCCGCTGGCGAGCTTCTTTCTCCCGCCCTAACTTCATCAGAGGCCAGGCATAGGCCGCCTCGGCTTGATGGGGACGACGGTTAAAGAGAGCTTGAGAGAGGGCACAGTATTCATCGAGAATTTTGATCTGCTGATCGTAGAGGTCCATCTCGGCGTTGACCATCTCAAGCTCCATCAAAGTTCTTTCATACCAGCCCCAGGGGCTAGTGTAGCCTGGGCTTCGGCCGTGGATGGTGATAAAAAGCTGGCGAGCTTTTTCCAGATGGAACTTGGCCCGGGGGAGGTCTCCCTCGGAATGATGGAGCGAGTAACCCATCAGATACTGCCCCGCAAAGGAGCGAGGGTTTTCTCGAATAATGGCCCGAGCCTGCTCTCGCAGGCGGATCAGCTTCTGCTGCTCCAAAGACTGCAGGGCCTCCAACTCTTCGGAGGTTCCGCTCATCGAGCCCCGGCTCCAGGCCGTGGCCACCGTGATCAGCAAAAAGAGCAGAAGAAAGGCTCGTTTCAAGGCTTGAGAGTCCTCCGGCTGAGTTCTTCTAGAGCCGAGCGACAACAATCGCTGATAACGCGGCTGCGGTCCTCCACCCCGGGGGCTAGTTCGATGCGATGACCGAAGATATGGGGGGCCAGCCAATCGACATCTTCGCCGGTGACATAGTCTCGGTCCCGGATAAGGGCGGCTGCCTGAAGAGCCGGCATCATCAAGACCAGACTTCGGGTAGAGACGCCCTGGGTCACCTGACTGGAAGTGCGAAGCGCCTGAGCGATATCGACCAGGCTCTTCTGGATGTCTGGGTGGAGATAGACGTCCTCGTCGACGACTTGACGGGCCTCCAAGACTTGGGAGCGAGTGACCCGGGGAAACTCCGACTCTCCGGGAGCCTGGCGTCGCTCTTTGTAAGAGCGCAGCACCTCCAGTTCCGCATCCCGATCGATATGGGTCATCACGATTTTGAACAGAAATCGGTCCAGCTGTGCCACCGGGAGGGGATAGGTTCCGACCTGATCGCGTGGATTTTGGGTGGCGATCACAAAGAACAGGTCGTCGAGTTCGTGACTGACGTTGTCGGCGCTGACTTGTTTCTCGGCCATCGCCTCCAGCATGGCAGCTTGGACCTTGGGCGAAGTCCGGTTGATCTCATCGGCCAGGACGACGTGGGCAAAGATCGGGCCGGGGCGGAAGGTGAAGGTCGAGCTGGCCGCCTCGAAAATCGCCACTCCCGTAATATCGGACGGCAGCAGATCGGGCGTGAACTGGATGCGACGGAAGCTGGCGATCGGTTGGTCGGAATTGTCGTCTTCGATCGACTCGCCCAGGGTCTTGGCTAGAGTGGTTTTGCCCGAGCCAGGGTAGTCTTCAAGGAGAACATGGCCATCAGCCAGGAGGGCCACCAACATCAGATCGATCACCTCGTCGCGGCCCCGTATGGCGTGACGGAGCCGCCCGCGTAGATGGGTGGCTAGCTCTTTAGCTTTATCGAGTCGGGTTTGGGTAGCAGTCAAACAGTCGAAGTTCCTTTCATTATTTCACCCACAACCAGGTGAAGGGGTTTAGCCAGCCCAGGGCTCGACGCCACCAGGGCACAGCTCGGGCCACTTCTCGGCAAAAACTCTTGTAAATCTTGTGGAGTTCCCAACCTTTCAAGTCCGGTCGGCGCTCAGGGTCGCCCATGGTCGCCTGTTGATGAAGGCGGGTGAGCTCCATCAGGCTAGGGAACTTCAGCTCGTGTTCTTCGGCGAAGGCGAATCGACCCTGGCCGTGCCCGCGATAAATCCCCGCATCGGCCAGGGTGTCAAGAGCTGTCCGGTAGTAGAAAAGAGCGCAGCGCCGGTTGCTAACGTAGCGGGCCTCCAGGCGACGGATCAATTTCATTCCCACGGCTGCCAGCACCAGCAAGGCCCCCGCCAGAAGAGCGAGGTAACCAAGCAGGCGGCTCAGTTCTTGGAGGATCTGACGAAGGGACTTCTTGGGCTTGAGGTCGATTCGTTCCTCTTCGTCGCGGGCCAACTCACCCAGCAGTTTGGAAAGGTCAGGATCCGGTTGAGCCACCGGCGGGACTAGCGAATTCTCGATAGCAAAGTCGATGACCACCCAACCTAACCCTTCGAAGTAGACTTCGGGCCAGGCGTGAGATTCTCGGTCTCGTAGCAGAATGGCTGAGCCTTTCCGGAATCGGGCGTCGGTGGCGTAGCCCGCGGCTACTCGAGAGGGGATTCCCAGGGAGCGGAAGAGATAGCATCCGGCGTGAGCGAAATGGACGCAATAACCGGTCTTGTTGCCAAATAAAAAGCTAGCCACCGGGTCCCCGGCCGACATGTGGTTGGAGCGAAGGCTGTAGACTCCGTTCTTGTCGAGCCACAGCTTGATGGCCACCACCCAGGCCAGAGGATCCTCGCGATATTCCTCGGGAAGGTCGGCTATGATCTCCTCGGCCATCTCGCGATAACGGGTGTCTTCCGGCAGGTCCGTATAGTGCTCGAGGAGTTCGGGAGGCCACTGGCTTCCTCCGATTTGGCGACCGACCAGGGCTCGATAGTCGGCCGTCAGAGCCCACGACTCGACATCGTAGGCCCGTTGGAAATTCTCGGGGTTGGGGTTAGGGGCCGGCTTCATGTAAGCGGCGTTGACCAGTCCGAAGGGATTGGTATGAGAGGAGATAAGAGCCACCCGAGTGCCCAGGAGTTTGTGGGTTTGAGGATCGGGTTGAGTGGTCCCGAGGGTCGTCTGTTCGACGGGGAAGTAGGTGGCCAGGTCCTGGTCGGCCAGGCCCGTGGTGTCGGCTATCAATCTTCGTCCATTGAACTGGCTGTAGGCCGATTGGCGAAAGTAGTAAAACCCGTAGGGAGGCGTGTAGTCATCACGCAGAATGACGACGGCTACCGGTCGCGGCGGTGTGTCAGGAACATTGTAGTTATCCTGGAAAGGGATTTCATCGTTCTGGTCACTTTCATCCTCACCCTCACCTTGACCCATTCCTCCCGCCCCACCAGGAGCGTTACGGGGCTCCCCGTCGCGAGGGTCGCCAGTCAGGCCCAGTCCGCCTGGGGGGTCGGGGATCCAGTCGCGGATTGTATTTTCGGGCAAATAGAGATAGAGACAGGCGATCACGGCCAGCAGGATGGCCAAATCAAGAGCCGAGGAACGTTTGGTGACCCGTCCCAGGGTGAGCAGAATCACGATGGCGCCGGCGATGGCCCCCAGGGCGAACAGAAACGGCATCGGGTCGTAGCCTCGGGACCAAAGAGGGTCGACTAGAAAATGAGGGCGATTGACAAAGCCGTCTCGATGGGCCGCGAAGGGGATGGCCAGAAAAGCGGTGACAACCGCTACCTCGGTCGCTACCCAGGCAGGGTAACGGGTGGTCACAAAGTGGAGCACTCCCGTGCCCGTTAGAGCCAGACAAAACCAGACCAGGGCGGAGGAGAGGAAGAAAGAGGTGCTGGCACCGAGCGCCCCCGCCAGAGTGGGGCTGGTCGAAGGGATGCGACCGGCCAACACCGCTAGGAAAAGCAACACCGGCGCCAGGGTGAAGACGGCCGGGGCTCTCAGGCGAGTCTTGGCCAGAAAGGATCCCCCGTAATATCCGGTCAAACCGCCCGCCGCCGCCGCCCAGGTGGCTGACAC
>CAYRFU010000016.1:17935-37230 GCA_964423525.1 uncultured Burkholderiales bacterium
GCCCAGGCCCCGGTCCACACCAAGGCGGCCCCTAAATCTCTGGCCCGGAAACCCTTCAAGCGGGAACCCTCTTATAGTGGTAATCAGGAAACACTCGACCCTGGTGCCGATCGTAGAGGAGAAATTGAACGCCCTTCTTAGGCAAGCTCTCAAAAAGGCGCTCAGGCTCTTCGGGCAAACCCTCTTCCTCGAAAAACAGGAGCCTTTGCCAACCCTGCAAGCGGGCCTGACTGGGGTTGGAGGCAGCTGATAGCACCGTGAAAGCTAGGGATGATTTTTTGATCGCCTCCGCCACGGTTTGGGACCAAGCCCCTGTTTGAGGCGGCACCACCACTAAACAGCTTCCGTAGCCATCTGACCGGGCCTTCTTCAGGAAAGAGGCCAAACCTTGACCCGATACCACTCCCGGGTTACCGGAGCGAGCCAGGATGGTCAAAGCTTCGCGTCGGTCCTCGGTGTGGCTTGGACTGCCGTCAGCACCGAAGCGCCAACCGCTCCCCAAAAGGTCCTGCTCGAGGACCGCCCGCATCAGAGAAGCGCAAGCCTCATCGTGAGGGCCTGCCACCACATAGGCGCAGGTGCGAGGTTGGGTGACCACGGCTCGCTCGGGGACCCGCACCATCAGCTTTCCCGTTCGAGCGTAGACCTTCCACAGAATCAAACGAGGTGGATCTCCGGGCGTATAGCGACGCATGTCCACCCGGTCGCCCTGGGGCTCGCCCATAGGCTCTGGCCAATCGTCACCACTAAAAAGGCTTTGGACTAGCGTGTCAACCTGGAGCTTGGCCGGAGCGGGTAGGACTTCCACTGGCCCTAGTTGGGTAGCCGTCCAAGAAACCGAGGCCACTCCCAGCACATCCCGGACCCAGATGCGACGCTCGATTCGGTCTGTTAGTCCCCGTCTTTCCGGCGAAAGGGTCTCCACCAACTCGTGGCGCTGTCGTTCTAAGACGGTCTCAACGGGATGGGGGTGGACGCACTCCCAGTCGACTTCCACCAGCGGGAGTCGTGGCGGGCTAAATTGGAATTCAGTCCAGCTGCGATGGCCAGCCACCAAATGCCAGGCTCCTCTTGTTGGTGTTTGGCGAAAACGAGAGAGGGTGACCAGGGCCGTGCCGACCACCGCCAGCAGAGTCAAAACGGCTGCCACAGCCAGCGAGCCGGACGCGATCAAGATGACCAGATCAGAACGCTTCAGGCCGATCTGGACGACGCCGTAGTAAAGGACGGCCGCTAGAACCACCCCTCCCCAGGAGAGAGGAAAGATTCCGGCCAGGTTCTGCAAGACCCGTCGCACTGTCGGTAAAACGCCGTCCATCGGGAAAAAGTTTCGGGGGAGCCTTCCAATCTCCCGTTCGGTAATTTCCTGTTTACACCATTCGGGGTCGTTCCGGTTACAATAGGAGAGATGAAAGTGACGATGCCGGCTCCTTGGAAAGAGAACGCCTTCTGTATCGGATTGACCGGAGGCATCGCCTCGGGCAAGACTACCGCCGCTAATCTCCTCGAGGAGTGGGGAGCTGTGTTGGTCGATGGCGATGTCGTCAGTCGAGAACTGGTAGAACCCGGCATGCCTTTACTCGACCGCCTGGCCGATGAGTTCGGAGAGGACGTGATCCAGGCCGACGGAACGCTCGACCGCAAGAAACTAGGACGCATCGTCTTCAATGATAAAGAGGAATTGGCCAAGCTCGATTCTCTTATGCATCCAGCCATCTGGGAGGAGATGGGCAAGCAGATGTTGGAGGCTTCCCTTAACCACCCGGTGGTGGTGATGGTGATGCCCCTCTTGCTCGAGCACCACGCTGAGGACCTGGTTCATCAGGTTTGGGTGGTCGACATCAGCCGCCAAACTCAGGTTGAGCGCCTGATGAACCGAGACCAGTCTTCTCGCCAAGATGCCGAGGCTCGCATCCGCGCCCAGATGCCGGTGGAAGAGAAAGCGGCTAGAGCCGATATTCTGATCGACAACAACGGCACTCTCGAGCAGCTACGAGAGAACGCTTGGCGAGTTTGGACCGAGCAGGCGGGCCCTCACCTGGGAAGCTCGTCGTGAACTATCTTTCCGTCAAAGACAGTCATCAGGACCTTGGTTGAGCTGAGCTCATCGCCGAGGACTCCCTTTTCCACGAGTTTGAACAGGTCTCGGTCGAGTACGATCAGATCGGCTTTTTTGCGAATCCTCAGGCTTCCGGTTATCTTCTCCCATCCCAGTGCGCGGGCCGCTCCAATGGTATAACCGATGAGAGCCTCCTCTAAGGTCAGACACTGGTCGGGATACCAGGGGCCACGCTCCATCCTGGCCGGGCGCTGGCGGAAAACGGCGGCATGGATCCCCAGGAAAGGGTTATGATCGGCCACCGGGGCGTCACTGCCTAAAGCCAGGAGCACATTGGCTCTGCGGATGTCTTTGAAGCGATAGCAGCGACGCGCTCTCTCGCCCAGAAAGTGGTCGGCCACATCCATATCGTCGAGGATGTGAGCCGGTTGGACACTGGCGCATAGGCCGAGATGAGCCAGGCGAGGAACGTCACTTTTGACGATGGTCTGGACATGCTCGATGCGATGAGGCATGACCGGCAGTTCGACCTGGGTCTCGGCCAGCTTTTCGAAGAGATCAAGGCATTCTCGGTTGGCTCGGTCACCGATGGCGTGAATGCTGACCGGGAAGCCGATATCGTGAGCTCTTTGCATCTCTTCGAGAATCTGCTCGGGAGGGGTGAGGGCCATACCCAGATTGCCGTGTTCGTCTTTGGCGCCCAGAAATGGCTCCAGCATCCAGGCGGTCTTGCTTCCCAGAGTTCCATCCGCAAAAATTTTCACGTGACCCAGCTTGAGCCGCTCGTCGCCGATGGGGGAGGCAAGTCCCAGGGTTTCCAGCAAAGAAAGGTTGTGGGCGGCAATGTTGCAGTTTACCCTCAGTTTGAGTTGACCCCGCCGATTCAGGCGGGCTAGGGCGGCCAAAGATTTGGGACCATCTTCCTGGTCTTTCATTCTTTGGTCGCAGATTCCGATCACTCCACTAGCGTGAAGTTGGCGGATACCCTCTAACATGGCAGTGTCGGAGTGCTCTCCGGTTGGAGCAGGTAGATGGTCCCTGACGGGGTTGATGGCCAGTTCCCGGAGCAGGCCGGTCGGCTCTCCTGCCTGGTCTCGCTCGATGATGCCGCCTTCGACCGCAGCGCCCGGCTCGAGCAACCCGGCTAGCATCAGGGCGGCCGTGTTGGCCACAGCGGAGTGCATGTCGGAGCGCCAAAAGAGGGCCGGACGGTCGAGTCCGGTCACCCGGTCCAGGTGGTGTCGGCTGGGGGGGCACTCCCAGGTGGAGTCGTTCCAGCCCCAGCCGGAAGACCAGGCTCCAGCGGGTAACTTCTCCATATGCTCGGCCACTTTCTCGAGCATCTCTTCGAGGCTGGCCACGTTGGCCAGGGGGACCTGTTGCAGGCCCAGGCTCCAGTAGTAGAAATGCATATGGGCATCCCACAAGCCAGGTAGAACCGAGCGCCCGCCCAGATCGATAACCTGGGTGGCTGAGCTTGGCATGTCGCTAATTTTTCCCACTGCCGTCAGCTGACTGCCGGAGATGGCCACGGCCTCGGCCCAGGGGTTGGCCGGCTCGGCTGTCCAGAATTTTCCGTTTTTGAGTATCAGATCACAAGGAGCCACACCGGGGCGGTTTTAGCCCACGACCGAGACTCCTTTCTTGGGCGGGATTGGAAAAGTTAACCCTCTCGCAGCATGGTGACCCACACGTCGGGATAAGCTTGACGAGTGAAGCCCTATCTCACAACGGTCTTGGTCTGCTTGGCTCTGTTGGCAACGGCCCAGGCCCAACGTCATGTGGACCGCCAGAACCGTTTCAGTGTCGAGGTTCCTGGTGGGTGGCGGGGAGCTAAGAAAGGGCTCCCGGAAGGGACGGTTCTGCACTTGGCCGCTCCGGACGCCGGCTCGGTCTTTTCGGTGTTGATTCGTCCCCGCGGCTCGATCGAAACGCTGGCCCAACTAGAGAAGATTCTCATCGACCAGGCCCGCAAACGAGGTTTGACCGTCATCGACAACACCCAGCTGAACTTGGGCCAGGCCCCCGCCCGCAGTCTGACCTACGTGGCAGAGTCGGGCCGAGTGGAGAGCACCACGGCCCTGTTTCACGCCGGTCGAGTTTATTTTCTTCAAGTGGCCAGCGCCGATAAGAATCGTTATCAGAGAGACTATCCCCAGCTGACTTCCCTGGTCGCGAGCTTCCGCCCCGAATTCAATCGTCAACAACTCAACCGTGCCGTCCAGCGCACTAATTACGAGCGTCGCCGCTACCAACGCAGGGAGCGTCTGCGTCGGGAGCGCCTAAGACGCCAACGAATCGAGCGCCAACGGCGCTATTACGAAGAGTAATTTCAGCATAGATTGAGGGTTGAGGCTAACCTTGGTTAGGCCATGCTACTCTCACAACTGGCGGCCTCGGCCGCTTCGGTTGGCACGTCCAGCCGAGCCCATACCCCTCTTTACGACTCCTACCGCCCCTCTTCACCTGCTCCCCAGTCCCCTCTCGACCGTCTAGAAGGGCCTCTCAAACTCACCGGTTGGATGGTCGGTGCCGAAGTGCTCGACGCTGTCACCGCCTTCCCTCTCGATGCCCTCGGTGTGATGCCGAGGACCCTTGATGGGCTGGTCAAGATTCCGTTGCTACCCTTCTTGCACGGCGGCTTTGACCACCTGATCAACAACAGCATCGGGGTGTTGCTGGCGGGCGGAATGGTGGCTTACGAGAGTCCTGAGAAGTTCCGCGATGTGAGTCTGATCTCGGGGCTGACCTCGGGATTGGGGGTCTGGGCTCTGGGATCGGGGTTGACCGTCGGAGCCAGCGGCCTGGTCTACGGTTACATGGGCTACTCGATGGCTCGCGGCCTGTTCGACCACCGACCCGAAGCGATCAAGAAGTCCCTGCTGAGCGGGCTGCTCTTTGCCGGCAGTCTGCCCGGCTTGCTGCCGGGAACTCCGGGCGTTTCTTGGCAAGGTCATCTGTTCGGATTTATGGGGGGAGTGGCAGCTGCGGCGATACTCCCCAAAGAGCCTTGAATTTTCCCCACCCAGGACCGATAGCCTAGGCTGCTTAAAGCTGCTCCCACAAAACTAAGTGAAGGAGTTGCTTTATGAGTCTTGTTATACACAAAGTCGAATACAGCCAGAAGGTTGGCCAGTTCCTCGACCAAAAACACCGCTTGATGATCAACGGGGAGTGGGTCGAAGCCGAAGAGGGAGAGACGTTTGAAGTGATTGACCCGGCTACCGAAGAGGTCGTCACCCACGTCGCCCGCGCCCGCGCCTCCGACGTCGACAAAGCCGTCAAAGCCGCCCGAGCCGCTTTTGAGACAGGGGCCTGGTCGAAGCTGACCACCTCGCAGCGGGGGCAATTGGTGTGGAAGTTGGGCCAGCTGTTGGAGGAGAATCTCGACGAGTTCGCGGAGCTGGAGAGCATCGACAACGGCAAGCCTAAGAGTGTGGCCAAAGTGGCTGACGTTCCCCTAGCCATCGATATGTTCCGCTACATGGCCGGCTGGGCCACCAAAATCCAAGGCAGCACCATCCCTATCAGCGTTCCCTTCGCACCCGGAGCAGAGTTTCTGTCCTACACCCGTCGCGAAGCCGTGGGAGTGGTGGGTCAAATCATCCCCTGGAACTTCCCTCTTCTGATGGCCGCCTGGAAGCTTGCCCCCGCTTTAGCAGCCGGGTGCACGGTGGTGCTTAAGGTGGCCGAAGAGACCCCTCTGAGCGCTCTTCGGCTCGGCCATCTCTTTCAGGAAGCGGGCTTCCCTCCCGGAGTCGTCAACATTCTGACCGGTTTCGGTGAGGAAGCCGGAGCCCCCCTGGCGGCCCACATGGATGTTGACAAAGTGGCTTTTACCGGTTCGACCGAGGTCGGTCGTCTGATCGTGGCGGCGGCCGGAAGCAGTAACCTCAAAAAGGTGACCCTGGAGCTAGGTGGTAAATCCCCCAACATCGTGTTCGCCGACGCACCCCGTAAAGGAGCTATCGCTGGGGCCGCCAATGCCATCTTTTTCAACCATGGCCAGTGCTGTAGTGCCGGTTCCAGGTTGTTTATCCAGAAAGATTGCTTCGACGAAGTGGTTGAGGGTGTGGCCGCTCGGGCCAAGAAAATCCGCCTCGGTCACGGTCTCGATGCTCAAACCCAGATGGGTCCCTTAGTCTCCAAGACTCAGCTCAATAGGGTCTGTGGCTTTCTCAAAGCAGGCCACGAGGAGGGGGCCAAGGCCCTCTCCGGGGGAGAGCGCAAAGGAGAGAAAGGCTTCTTCGTCGAGCCAACCGTCTTGGTTGACACGAAACCGGACATGAAAGTGGTGCGTGAGGAGATCTTCGGTCCTGTGGTGACAGCTTCCCCGTTCGATGAACTCGATGATCTGGTGGAACTGGCCAACCAGACCAATTTCGGTCTGGCGGCCGGGATCTGGACCTCGGATGTGAGCAAGGCCCATCGCGTCGCCCATCGGATCAAAGCTGGGACTGTTTGGGTGAACTGCTACAACGTTTTCGACGCAGCTCTTCCGTTTGGTGGTTACAAAGAATCCGGCTGGGGTCGCGAGATGGGGGCCGAGGTGCTCAACAACTACACTGAGGTCAAAGCCGTCACCCTTCAACTATAGGCTGATCAAGAGCCTCCAGGGGCGCGGGTTTTCGGATTTCGGTTCGGGCCTGACGCCCTTTTCTTTTTGTCTATCCATGGGTTCAGCCTCATCGACTGGGGTTGCAAATAGGTTGCTCTTGGTTGCAGCTAGCGGCAGATGTAACGGGGACGGAAAAAGATCGGACGGCAGTTGTAGGGGAACCAACCTCCCCCGAAGCCGACCCCTAAACTGAAGCGGGGGGAGGTTCGGCGGGCCCGTCGACGCTGGTCGGCTTGCTCTTTCTGACTGGCCAGATTGCGGCGCATTTCTTTGGTTTCCATCAAGATTCGGTCTAGGGCGAGTTGCTGCTCGTCATCATACCCGGCGATTTCTCGGCTAGTTCGCACACGCGAGGCCGCCACTTCCAGTTGAACTAAGAACTGAGTCTGATCTTCCAGGTCGGGTTCCTCATCGAGCGCTTCCAAAAAGGCCTCTGAAGCGGCCTGGAGCCGCCGCAGGTCCTCAAGCGCCGTTCGTTGGCCCCAACTTTGCTCGCTTTGGTCGTTGAGGGCTAGTTGGAGCCCCCGAGTCTCCAAAGCCACTTTTTCGACGTGGTAGTTGATCGATTGGGCCGCCGCAGGAGCCACCAGGAAAGAGAGAAGTAAAGCTGCGAAAAAAAGACGGACTCTCATACTTCTCTTTTAACGGCGCCGAGGCAGACCTCCTCCTGCTGGAGGTCAACCTGGAGGTCGACATGGTTAGGGTGATTGTTTCTGGATCCGAGCAAGGTTGATCAGGTTATGTAACAAAAATGTTACCACTCTCGTGGTATGATCGTCAGGCAATGGCGATGAACCCAATAGGATTACCCACAGCAGACCCTCTTCTATTCCTTGGTGGCGCTCCCAGCTTGGGCGGACCCCAGGTCGGTATGGCGGGTCCCCCCCTCGCCCAAGACCCTATGCAACTCATTATGATGCTCGTTTCCGCTTTGACCCAGACAGGTCAGGGATGGGCCGGCTTCGGTGGAATGGGTGGCGCGATGAGCGGCTTTATGGACCCAACCCAGGCCATCATGCAACAACGCAACAATGAGCAGATGATGATTCAGCAGATGATCCTCGGCTCGAGATCCCAGGATTTCCAAATCTCAAGCATGTTGCTCCAAGACGCCCTAGGTCAAAACGACGTTCAGATGCAGATTCTGCAAGGGGCCCTCCCAGGACTGGGAGGTTTGACCGGCGGCATGCCCAGCATCAGCTCCGTCTTCGGTTTCGGTGGTGGCATGGGCGGTTTCGGAATGGGTGGTGGCTTTTTCTAAGAGGGCCACGGCCTTCGTTTTAGCGTTCGTAGGATCGACGCCAGCAGGGCGATATCCCATGGCTATCATCAACTCTATCAGGGTAAAGCCTCGTGTTGCCGGGGTTTTCATCACGTTCCCTCTCTTAGAAGACCAGTTGAGCCTCAGGCACCATCGCTGCCTCGCCACGTCTCAGGGATAGTGGTGAGTTGATTGGAGGAGAGGTCGAGCGATTTCAACTCCTTTAATTCTCCCAGGTTCCAGGGAATCGAGGTGAGGCGGTTGCGACTCAGGTTGAGCTCTCGCAGTTGCTCAAGCGACCCGAAGGAGTCCGACGAATCCTCTAGCTTATTGCCCTTCAGGTCGAGGATTTGAAGAGACTCCAGCCTGGTCAGTTCTGGAGGGAACTCGCTCAGGTTATTATAGCCGGCTCGGAGCACGCGAAGTTTTTTGAGTTGGCCCAGTTCAGGGGGCAGCGCATTCAGTTCGTTTTGGGCTACGTTGAGTTCGGCTAGGGCCGTCACCTCTCCGAGCTTACTAGGAAGGCTGCCGAGCCCGGCCAAATTGAGGTCGAGCTTCCTGGTAGCGGGATCTTTGAGAGCCCGGGAGAGAGCAGAAGGAGTGGTGCGGATGAAGCCGAGACGATAGAGCCCGACGAGCCCAGCCACGATGACGAGAGCCCAGATGACGCCCAAGGCTACCTTTTGGACTACCGACTTGTTCGCCTCTCGCTGCTCTTTCCAGGCAGCTTTGCCTTTTCTGCCAGTCTCCTTCTTGACTCTTTGGTGGGCTGCCGCCTTGGCCATTTCGGCCCGTAGACGTCGATTTTCAAAGCTGTCGCGCGCCATGATGGTTACAACTCTGTAAAGACCTCGGGCCTCCCTGCGGTGGGTCAACCAATGGTCGAGGTGTAGTCCTGGTTGTATCGTTTCAGTTTCGTGTCGCTGCCGTAGGCGTAGTGCTTGGACATGTCGGGCGAAAATCGCGAGGCCTCCGGTTGGCGACCCAGAGCTTCGGCCATGGATCGGACGTGGTGGGGGGCTCCGCCACAGCAGACGCCCAGGTAATGGATTCCGGCTTGGTGGCAGCGAACGGCGAACTCCCCCATTTCAAATCGGTTGCAGGTAAACGGGTCGAGGGCCACTGGGAAGGGGCGATCCTCGGGCAGGCAGGCGCAAGCGGGATCTCGTAGCGACTGGAAGGTGGGTTGAGCAGGAGAGGTCCGAAAAGGGACGGGGAGGCAGGCGACGTGGCAAGAAACCGCCTCGCGCACTGCCAGGATAGGCTCCCAGATGGTGGCCGGTCCTCGGCCACAGTTGAGACCGACCACCTCGGCTCCCTCCTGCTCGAGTCGCCGAGCGAACTCGTGATAAGAAAACCCATCGCGTGTTTTTTCTTCCTTACTGAGAATCAGGGTAACCACCACGGGGAGATTCGTCAGCTCTTTGATGGTCTTGACGGCCAGTTCAGCCTCGAGCAGGCAGCTGAAGGTTTCAGCGATGATCAAGTCGACCTCGGCCTCGGCCGCCCACTCGATCTGCTCGCAGAACATGGGTCGAATCTCGGCCGCCGAACCCTGGGGGTCGGCGGGGTCCCAGATGTTGGTGTTGCAGATATTACCAGCCACCAGAGGCCGCTCTTGCTGAGCCTCCGCAGCGGCTTGGTGGGCCAGTTGAAGCGCTTTCTTCTGGAGCGGCTCAAGCAGGTGCTCTTTACCGATCAGACGGAGCTTTTCGCGGTGGCCATAGTAGGTGAACGCTTCCACGATGTCGGTGCCGGCCCGGACGAACTCCCGGTGGAGCCCCAAGACCACCTCAGGATGCTCCAAGACGACCTCGGGAACGAAAGCTCCCGCTTGCAGATACCCCCGCCGCTCCAATTCAAAGAGATAACCTTCGGCACAAAGAACGGGGCCTTCCTGGAGGCGTTGCAACAAACTTCGACTCATTTCGAAGGGTTCGTCCTGATCGGGTTCAAGCCTTCATTCGGCTTCCTTTGGGGTCGAAAAAGACGCCTGGATGCCGCTCCAGAGCAACGGGCTCCCCAAAATATCGAGCCTGGAGAGGACCGGCGCAGTCGGGTTGGAGCCAACCCAGGGCCACCAACTTTCCGATCGAGTGTCCGAAGTTGGCGCTGGTGATGTAGCCAACCGTTTCCCCCTGGCATTCGATCGGTTCTCCGCCCATGAGAAAGGCGCTGGGGTTTGGCGCTATCAGGCTGGTGAGTCGAGCATCGACCGGTCGGGCTTCCATGGCCTCTCTTCCTAGAAACGGCTTATCGGCTAGCACGAAAGACAGGCCGGCTTGGCGGGGGGTGTGCTCGGTGGTCATGTCCTGTCCCCACAGTCGATAGGCTTTCTCCAACCGGAGGGAATCGAAGGCGCCGGAGCCGGCCGCTACGATGGAAGAGTCCTGGCCGGCCTCCCACAGAGCGTCCCAAAGACCCTCTCCCAACTCGCTCGGACAGTAAAGCTCCCAGCCTAGTTCTCCGGCGTAGGAAAGTCTGAGGGCCTCCACCGGCCGACCGGCGACGGCCAACCTTTGGGCACGGTAGTAGGGGAAGGCTTGGTGGCTAAGGTCGGTCGAAGTCAGCTTTTGCAGGAGCCGGCGGGCTGCCGGACCCCACAGGCCCAGGCAGGTGTAGGCCGACTCCAGAGGTCTCAACTCCACCCCGGAGTCCTGATGACTTTCGAGCCAACCCAGGTCTCGGGGAGCCAGAGCCCCCCCGTTGATGACCCAGAATCGCTCCCGCTCCCAACGCACGACCGTCACGTCGGCCCGGATTCCCCCTCCGCTGTCGAGCATCGCTGTATACACAACCGAGCCTGGCTCACGATCCAGTCGGTTGGTGCACAATCGTTCTAGGTAGTTGAGACTGTTGGGGCCACGGACCTCGATGGGCGCTAAAGCTCCCAGGTTGAAAAGGCCGACCTGCTCACGCACCGCCAGGTGCTCGCCTGCCTGGATGGGAGACCAAAAGCGTGCCCCCCAACTGTCTCGCTTGGGGGGCGTGCTGAAGTAGCGTTCCAACAGCGCCTCGTTGCTCTGGTAATAAAGAGGCATCTCCCATCCGGCCGACTCCACCAGGTGGGCGTCGAGTTGGAGCATCTGACGATGGAAAGGGGTGCGGCGAAGATCCCGTGGGCGGGCCAGGGGCTCCTGGGGATGATGAATGTCGTAGACCTCGGCGTAGTTCTGATGGCAGCGAGTTTGGATGTAGTGAGGGGTCAATTGGAAGGAATGAAAGCGTCTGGCTTCGGCCCAGCGATAGTCTGTTTTGGGTGCTCCCTCTAGCAACCATTCGGCCATGGCTTTGCCGACCCCGCCGGCGTGTGTGATCCAGACCCCGACCGCCGTCCACAGCCCCGACACGGCGGTCGGTCCCAGGATGGGGAATCCATCGATGGTAAAGGCGAACATTCCATTGAAGCTGTTGGCGATCTCAGCCTGGCGAAGGGCCGGGAAGAGTTCCTGGGAAGCGGTCCAGGACTGCTCGAAATGGGGCCGGGTGAATTCTCTCAAAGCCGTCTTGCCAACCGCTTCGGGAGCCACCAGGAGAGGTTCGTGGCGGTAGTTGCCGATGCCCCAACAGTCGTGATGCTGGCGATAATAAAGAGCAAAGTCTTGGTGGCGAAGAGTGGGCAGTTTGACCTCTTGGTCGGCGTAGGGGGCTAACTCTGGCAAGGGAGTCGTCACCGCGTACTGATGCTGGGCAGCCAACAGAGGAAGTTCCAGGCCAACCTGACGAGTCAAAATCGGAGCCCAGATGTTGGAGCATACTACCACTCGCTCGGCTCGGATTTCGCCTTCCCGAGTCACCACTCCGATGACACGACCATCTTCGGTGAGCAGGCGTTCCACCGGACAGTTGCCAGCGAACACGACACCCCGGTTTTTGGCCGGCTCGGCCAGGGCCGCACTGAGAGGGCTGGCGGCTACGTTGGCGTCTCGAGGAACGTGAAATCCTCCCAGGATCACGCGAGGGTCTAAAATGGGGACCATTTCCTGGCAGCGCTCGGGTTCGAGCAGATGGGCCTCGATGCCGCTTGCTTGAGCTATTCCGTGGCGCCGTTTGAGTTCCTCGAGGCGTTCAGGGGTGTAAGCGAACTCGATCCCGCCCACTCCTCGAAAGACCTGGCCGGGCGGGTCGAGACTGGCATAGAGGTCGGTGCTGTAGACGGCGAAATCGGTCATCATCCTAGAGGGTGAGGTGACGTGGATGCCTCCCGGCGCGTGAGAGGTGGAACCGTCATTGGTCGACAGATCTCCCTTATCCAGGACGACCACTTCCGTGAATCCCTTGAGAGCCAGGTGGTAGGCCAAGCTGCAGCCGACAATCCCGGCTCCTACGAGCAGCAGTTCGGTTTGAGAAGGAAGATTCATAGCAAAGACCCCGTTACACAAAGACTGAGTGAGACGACCAGAGCCGCCCCTGCCGCCGATCCTAGGCGGCCAAATTTAGCCCCCATTAGCGCCCCGAAATAGGCCATGAGGCCTAGCCCCATGCCGATGGCTGCCAGGGCCATCCAAGCGGTAAAGGTTAAAACGAAGAACGAGCCGGTGGGGAGACCCGCTTGAGAGAGAAACAGGCAGGTCGTGACGCCCACCAAGCCAGGCACCACCGCTCCAGCCGCTATGGCCGCTCCTCTCGCCCCAGCCACCGAGTTGTCGGGCCTGGCTGTTATCCAGGCTCCCAGTGCCGCAGCCAGGGCCAGCAGCATCCCGCTCCCCAGTAGAATCCGTCTCTTGGCTTGCCACTCAGCGAGGAACTGGGGCCAAGGAGAGGACTGGGGTTCCGGGTCGAACTCTACCGTTTGAGCGAGGCGATCGAGGAGCGTTTCCTGTTCGGCTCCCGTCGAGAAGATGAGCAGTTGTTCCTGGTAGAGGACCATCTGGGTGGACGTTAGGCCGTTGTCTTCTTGATAGGTAAATCGGCAGCCGGGGTAGCCAGCAATCGGACTATCGAGCGGTTCGGCCTGCTCGAACAGATGAAAGCGAGCGACCTCGGTGGGATTCATCGGAGGATCGGTGGCTAACCTTAACAGCATCGCCTCGATTCGTTGACGGGCCTCTTCGGGTTGGTTAGAGGAGAGAGCCTGGCGAGTTTCATCAGCTTGTTCCTGACACCAGGTGAGCGTCTCAAAGCGTGGATGTCTCTCCTCTTCTGAGGAAATACGGAGGCGGCGCAATAAATGAGCGGCGCTCTCGGGTTCCGATGCGACTTTGTCTAGGGCTGACTCGAGTGTCGTTCGGAAACGGGCTGTGGCCAGGGGGCCGAGGTTGCGCATCACGAGCGAGGAGTGGTCCGGCTGATGAAAGGTGACTTGGGGTCCTTGCTGCTCTTGGTGCCAGGCGCCCGGAAGGCGGTCGAAGGCTAGGCGGACACTACCAAGTTCGACCGTCACCTTGGGAGGGGAACAAGCCAGCAAGAGACCGATCAGGAGCAGACACCAGCGCATGGACTGCGAATTCCCCGCCGCAGGCTGGGGGGCCTCTGTCGAGAGAAAACGAGGAACTTCCTAGCGTTGACATAATGTTTACGACCCCGACTCCTCGCCGCCGCAAGATAGAAGACTCTCGATGAAATCCCGATTCCAAGAATGGCTCCGTCGCCACCTGGTCAGACTCGCTCTGGCTTGCTATCGCCGTTCGGGACTCACCCTGGTGATGGCGGGTCTGGTTTTTGCTTCGGGGATCACCCTAGCCTCGATCGGGCTCAACTTGAAGATGGACTGGACCTATCTTTTTCACCCTAACGACCCCGTTGTGGCCAGGGTGGATCACCATCGTCAAGCGTTTCCCTATCCGGGAGACATAGCCGTCTTCGTCGACCGAGGTCTACCGGCCCAAAGGGAGGCCTATCTTGAAGCCCTGGCTGAGCGGCTCCGCCAGGAACCTCACCTGTTTCACCATATCTACTACAAGCTCGACTTGACCAAGATCCGCAGCAAAGCTCTCTTCTATCTGGAACGAGAACAGCTAGAGCAGCTAGCCACGGAGATGGAAAGGATGGAGACGACTGAGGCTTCTCCGATCGGGCCCACCAGCAGAAGAGTTCTTGGCCATCTCTTAGCCGAACTCGAACAGAGTCTGACCGAGCGAGGCCGTTTCGTTCACCAGCCTCTCTGGGAGGTTCTGGGAGCTACCGGAGACGAAAGGATTCGGGAATACACCGAGCGTCTGATCGAAGGCCAGACCGAGATCTACCACACTATCGGCGACGGTCGCATCAATGTGCTGGCCCTCAAAGCTGGGGGACGGGGTGAGGTTTTAGCTCCCCAACACGAGCTCGTACGACGATTGAGGTCCATCTTGGACGAGTTAGCTCCGACTGCCTACGGGCTTCGCATTCGCCTGACTGGCTTACCGGTGATGTTGAGCGATGAGCGGGCCACTTGCACCCGGGACAGCATCCGCTCCGCCACCCTCAGTTTGATCTTGATTGCCGGTCTCTTCATGTGGGGCTTTGGAGAACCGAAGCGGCCGGTGCTGGCAGTGCTAGCTTTGGCCTGTGGCCTGGGCTGGACCATGGGTTACACAACCCTCGCGATCGGCCATCTAAACTTCATCACGGTGGGCATGGTGACGATGTTGATGGGCCTTGGAATCGACTTTGGGATCCATCTGATTTTTCGTTTCTCGGAAGAGCTTCGGCAGGGCCTTGATGAGGAGCAGGCGCTGGCCAAGACGGTGGCCGGAACGGGTCTCGATACCATGGTGGGCGCGGTGGCCACGTCAGCCGCCTTTTTCGCCTTGACACTGGCCAACTTCCGAGGCCAGGCCGACCTGGGATGGATCGCTGGCGGGGGAGTTTTGCTATGCTTTTTGGCCACCGTCACGGTTCTTCCCGCTCTGCTCAGTTTGTTGGGGCGCGGACGCTTGGCCCAGACAGCCCCCAGTCCTTTGCTCTCCTTTGAGGAGACCTTTCTGCGAAACCCTCGTCGAATTGTGCTGGCAGGACTCTTGGTCTGCCTGGTCGGGCTGGCCTGGGCCACCCAGGTCACCTTTGACTACAATCTCTTGAAAGTCCAGGCTCAGGAGTTAGAGTCGGTTCGCACCGAGGTCGAGATTGTCCGAGAACTCAAAGCCAGCGTGCTCTCGGCCACCTCTCTAGCCCCCGATTTGGAGGAGGCCCGACGTCGCCAAGCGGAGTTTGAGAAGCTACCCGTAGTGGCCCGCGTCTCCTCCATCGTCCCACTTATCCCTGAAGAGATCGAAGCCAAACGACCTTTGGTCCAAAGAGTCTTGGCCCAAGTCGATTCTCTCTATCTTCCCGACAAACTGCCCGTCAACGGGGTTGATGAGTTGCGGGCTCTCGAAACTCGAGTGGAACAGTTCAAACACGACTATCCCACCGGCGAGGGCGAACTCTCCGAACAGATCGAACGGCTCCGAGGACTGGTCAACCGGATGGACCCGGGCCCCATTGAGCCTTCCAGGACGCAGTTCACGATGACTTGCGGGTGCTAGTCAACTTTCTCCGTGACCAGAGCGAGGAGCCTCCTACTCTCGATGACATTCCTGAGGCCTTGCGCATCCGCTTTGTTAGTCCAGACGGCAAAGTTCAGCTCAACATTTTGCCCAAGGAGAACATCTGGGAAAAGGAGGCTCTGGAGAGTTTTCTGGAGCAAGCTCAAGCGGTTGACCCCGCTCTCATCGGGCATCCGGTGGTGCAGAATCACATTCTCAAAGCTCTGTCGAGAGCTCATAGGGTCACCATCTGGTTCACCCTGGTGGGTGTTCTGCTGGTGATGAGCCTTTATCTTGATAGTCTCGAAGAAGTCTTTCTGACCCTCTTGCCGACGGCGGTCGGAGTGATCTGTATCCTGGGAGCCATGGGTTACGGGAGCGTGGATTTCAACGCGGTCAATTTCGTGGCCCTCCCGATCAGTGTGGGAATCGGCGTGGTCTATGGGGTGCACGCTCTGAGGCGTATTAAGGAGTTGGGTCACGAAGCCATCTTGAGCAGTTCAACTGGAGCCGCTCTGATGTTGAGTGGGCTGACTACGGTGGTCGGTTTCGCCAGTCTGATGACCGCTCAACATCGCGGGCTCAACAGCCTTGGCTTTGTGATTTCGGTAGGAGTGGCCGCCAATTTCCTGGTTTCCCTTATCCTTTTGCCCGCCCTCTATCGAGTAGCGCGCGTTTCTGGCCGCTTGCGACGCTTGCGCCGTCACCGCAGGCAGACTCAGATTACGGAGGAAGGCCCTAAGGAAACTTGAAAAACCTCCTAGCTAACTGACCCAAAGAGCTTTCAGGGGGGTATAAGGTCATAGCGGGCGGTTAACCAAGGGAGGGTGCATGGCGAGCGGGAAGTCGCTTAAAGGTTACGATATGAAGGACTACCTCGGGTCTGGGAGTTTCGGGGAGGTTTGGCAAGGCGTCCACACCGAATCAGGCAAACACGTGGCCATCAAGTTGATGTCCAGGCGCAAGACCCTCCACCCGAGTTGCCTCGAGAATCGAGAACAACTCCTCGACATCGCCAACATCAGTGTCGTCCCTCAAACCGATTTCGAAGAGGGCGACGACCTTTACGTGATCTCACCGCTGATGCCTGGTTCCCTGCAAAAGCGGGCTGGGCTGGCCTTTAACGACCCCTTCAAAGGGATCAAGTGGTTCGAGCAATCGGTGCTTGGGCTGAACTCCGTTCACAAGAAAGAGATGATTCACGGTCATCTCAAGCCTACCAATTTCCTGCTCGACGAGAACGACGAGATCCGCATCGATGATCTAGGTCAAATTCCGGTGATGGAGTTCTACCGGACCACCCCCGAGGAGCTCTGGTATGTGGCGCCCGAAATGGCCGACCCTGAGGCTGAGCCCTCGGTCAGTTGGGACATCTATGCGCTCGGGGCTGTCTTCTATCACATTCTGACCGGCACCCCTCCTCGCTATAAAGAAGCGGCTGCCAAAGAGCTAGGAAGCATCAAGAGACCGGCTGAGCTGTGGGCCCGCTACCGAGAAATGGTTCCCAACTGTACCCTCGAGCCGATCGTTCGGTTCAATCCGCGGGTGCCAGTCGTTTTTTGCGATCTGATCGAGAAGTGTCTCGCACTCGATCCCGAGAAACGTCCGCGCGATCTCGAACAACTTGAGCAACTGACGAAGAAGGTGATCTACGGAGCGCCCGATGAGAAGAACAAAGGAGGCTTCTGGAATTGGCTCAAAGCTAGCCGCCAGCGCTTGGTGGCCTTCATACTCTTCGTTTCGGTGGCGGTGGGAACCATCGCGGTCTTGAGCGGACTTCAGCGCGCGCGTTACCTCCAGGCTGAGCAGTTTTTTGAACAAGGCGAGACTCTCCAAGGGCCGGCCAGCACTCTCTATTTTCTCGAAGCGATCAAACTGGTGCCTGATGAAAGGAAATACCGTCAAGCCATCATTGATCAGATGCAGGAGCGACCGAGCCTGGCCTTCTTTAAGCTCCTCGGCCCCCTGACCGAAGGCGGTTTCGTCACCGTCAGCTCCAGCGGTGGCTATGTTTTGCTGGGGGGTGAGTCCCCTCGCCTTTTCAAAGACCTTGTCGAGATTGAGCTGGTAAAAGAGCACGGTGCTATCACCGCAGCCGCCTTTGACCCCGGGGAAGAGCTTCTCTTTGTCAGTGGCCCTGGCGGCTCCAAACTCTATCCGCTAGGGGAGGGCGAGCCCCGCGAGGTCAAGATGAGTCAGCCGTGTCAGCTGGCCACCTTCTTGGCGGACGGGAAGACGCTGGTCACTACCACCGGCAACATCGTGACCAGTTGGGATGTGGCCTCGGGTAAGGCCGTCAGCCAGAGGAAAGTCAAAGGCGAGATCGAGTCGGTGGGGGGGGACCGGATAGCCGCAGTTCAATCCGGCGTGCGGGTCCAAGACCGAGCCGGCAAGACTCTCAGAATGCTTCCGACCGAGGGCGACCTGACTTTGGTCGCTTTATCTCCGATGGGTGAGATGGCTTTGACCACCGACGATAAACGCACCACCGTTTGGGAGGTTGATGCGCCTTTTATGAAGCCGCTCGACCTTAAAGCCGAGGCGGTCAGCTTCACTTCCAATCAGAGACTGGTTCTGGTAGACGAGCAAAATTTTGTCCTTTGCTACAACACTCAGAGCGGTCGCCCGACTGTGCCTGGGAGGCGAGTTTGGCACCCTTTTAAGGTTCAAAGCCTGACCGTTGATGAACAGGCTAACTGGGCCGTGGTGGTGACCGACGAGGGGATATTCGGGGGAAGGGCCACGGTGCTGGTTGAGAGCAGTATCCCCGGTTCTGTCGATTGGGAGATTCCCATGGAACTGCTAGAAATCGGGTGTCGCCTCTATTCCGGTTCAGACATCACCGCTGGCGAGGTGCGGGCGCTCCGCCCTGACGAGCTCCGCCGTCTGCTGATCTCTTGGGAGCGGGAAGCCAAGGACTACTCAGGCAAAACCAAATTCCCCTCTTCAAGCCTCTGGAATCTGTTTCGCTCTGTTCCTCCAGCGCCCAAGAAGGAAGAGCCGAAGCCCTCTCCAGAGCAGACCCCTAAAACAGACTCGGCGGGGGGAGACTAGGCGGAGACGGCTTCCCGCAAGTTCTCCTCGGCGTTCACCAGGTCGACGATCTGAGACAAGAAGTCTCCACGCGACTCTCTTGGGACTCGCCGCACGAGTGAGATGAGCTGCTCGAGGAGTTCTGCTTGAGCCCGGTTCCTCGGTCCTCTTCGGTTGGTGTTGTTGGCGTTGTATCGACCGATACAATGGCGTGAAAAAAGCTTGCGGCCTTCTGCTTTGACTTGCCTTCCGCATCCGCAAGCGCACAATGGTAAGCTCACCAGTTGGTCTCCAATCATTTCCCCATAAACTTCATCGTACTCCGGCAGTGGAGTGACTGCAAGTGCCTTTGGGGTATTCCCGGCGGCACTCGAAGGCCCTTTTCGGGCCTTTCAAGCTAAAAGTCTTGTCAGAATTTGAGTCGTCTGGGTAGGACTGTAACATAGCATTCAAGACTTTCAAGCGCAACCCATCGTATTATCTGGGGGCAACACAGAGACATTTTAGAAGGAGTTATCAAAAGAAGTGAGAGTCACACAATTTCAACCCAGTCAGTATCAGACCTCTGCCGCTACCGCCCCCCGCTCGGAGGCTGCCCCTCAGGTGAGCCAGGACAGCGTGGAGTTCGGTGGAGGCACCGGCTGCTGTGCAGGCGCCGGTATCGGCGCTGTCGCCGGCCTCCAACTCGGAGGTATTGCTGGCGGTCTCGGCGGTCCCCTCTACGGGATCTTCTGGGGAATGGCCAACCCTATCACCGGCAACAAGTTAGCCGACGCCGCACTGGGATTCCTGATCGGTAGCGTCGTCGGACCGGTGGTCGGTGGCGCCGGCGGTGCTGCCATCGGTGCTATTGGCGGTGCCGCCATCGGTGCTGCA
>CAYRFU010000017.1:0-10314 GCA_964423525.1 uncultured Burkholderiales bacterium
GGTCGAGGAATCTTTTCGCCGAAGAGTGCTTCGAGCCGTTCGTAGGCGGGTTCGTTAGCCGGATCAAGTTCGACGACTCGATTGTAGGCTAACTTGGCCTCGTGGGTATTGCCCAATTCTTCGTGGACACGCCCCAAACCCATATGGAATTCGACCTTGTTCTCATCGAGTCGAACCAGGCGCATATATTGGTCGAGAGCGTCGTTCCACTTGCCTCTCTGAACGCAGAGCTTGGCGCTCGTTGTGCGCAAAGAGACGTTCTCGGGGTCAAGCTGCAAGGCGATGCGGATCTCGTGGTCGGCTTTGTCGGGATGGCCAGCCTCGGCCAACGCCAAAGCGTATTTTGTCAGGAACGCGGGGTTCTCCCGATTCTCTTCCAGTTTGCGCTCGAAAAACTGAAGCGCCCTCTCGGGCTGGCCCATCCCCACATAGGCTTCTCCCAAACTGACCATCGAAGGGGTGTGGGAAGGATCAACATCGAGGGCCTGCTGGAAGAAATCCACCCCGATACTGGGCTTGTCGCGGTGGTTGAGATAGACCTGTCCCAGTCCATGCAAAGCAGAAACATGGCGCGGGTCAAGACGAACAGCGGCTTGGTAGGATTCGAAGGCATACTCCGGCATATCCAGAGCCAGGAAAGCATCGGCCAGTCGACAATGGGCTGTCACCGACTCGGGGTTGAGTTCGACCACCTTGCGATACATCGAAATGGCATCGTCGACCGCTCCAGCGCGCATCTGCACGTCGGCCAACAGAAAGTTGGTGTCGAGGTCGTTGGGATTGAGCTTGATAGCCTGGCGAAGCTCGGTGATGGCTTCGCTGGAATCACCCTTTTGAAGAATGGCCTTGGCCAGGTTCAAGTGATACTGAGCATCGCTAGGCTTTAGCTCTACCGCCCGTCGATAGGCCTCGATCGATTTCTCAAGTTGGCCTAGCTGTTCTCTCATCAGTCCCAGGTTGTAACAGGCGTAGGCGTCTTTAGGGTTGAGGCGCGCGGCCTCCCCGTAGTGGACGGCCGCCGAATCATAGTTGCGTTGGCGGTGATAAGCCTGGGCCAGGTTATAATGGGCGTAGGAGTCGCTAGGGTTGAGTTCGAGCGCTTTCTTGAAGCCTGAAATCGCCCTCTCGAGGTCACCCAGCTGGAGACTGGTCGAACCGAGTTCACAGATCGCCTCGGCCGAGGTTGGATCGAGTTCCACGGCTTTCTCGTAGCAATGGATAGCCAGATCGGGCCGATGCATCTGCTTGCAGCATTTGGCTAGATGGAGGTGGACCTCGGGGGCGTTCGGGTCGATATCAAGAGCGACCTGATACTCTTTCATCGCCCTTTTAAACTTGGTCTGCTTCATGTAGACCCTGCCCAGGGCGAAATGGAATCGTCCCGACTCAGGGTCGAGTTCGATGGCTCTCTCGAGGTGACGAACCGATAACGCGCTCATATTCTCGGCTTCGTAGATCAGCCCGAGTTGATAATGAGAATCGGCAAATCGAGGGTTGGCATCGACAGCCCGTTTGAAGTTGTTGATGGCCAGTTTGTTCTGACCCAGGCCGCTATAGATCTCGCCACACTGGACGTAGGCTTCCCAAAGTCCAGGGTTGGTGTCGAGGGCCCGTTTGAGGCTCTGGAGAGCCAACTCGGGCTTGCCGAAGTATTTATAGGCAGCCCCCAACTGGTAGTGAGCAAAGGCGTCCTTTGGATTGATGACAATAGGGCGCTCAAACTGCTGAATGGCCGACTCCAGCTTGGCTTTGTAGAGGGCCATATGCTCCGGCATGGTGAACATATTGTGGAGACTTTTGTCGTATTCAAAAGCTTTGTCCCACTCTTGCAGAGCCAGCGGGAGTTCAGCGCCCTTGGCGAAGAGAAAGCCGCGATGGAGATAAGACAAAGCGTGGCGAGGATTGAGCTTGATCGCCTTTTCGTAATTCTTGACCGCCTCGGCTGTGTTACCGGCTTCTTCGTAGGCTAAACCGAGTTTAAAGTAGGCATCAGGGTTGTCTGGCTGGAGCTTGACCAGGGTGGAGTATTTCTGTATGTCTGGTGAGGTTACTTCTGCCATTCGGCAACTCCTAGTGCCCAACGTCCAAGAGTCCGGGTGCATAGACACCAGGACGGACTAGGCTGTTTGAACTAGTTTGCTCGCTACGGTGATGCTGTTTCAAAGCTCTGTCTCGAAGGCATGAATCGTATTCCAGGAAACATCGAACAGCTCCTCTAGGCAAAAGACTTGACGGCCAAGACAGGGCCGGCCCCCTGTTTCTGGAAGGAGAGCCAATGCTCAGACACGGTGACATCCGTTTGTGGCCCCTGGAGCGGGCCGACCTGGTCCAAAACTACCAGTGGGCCAATGAACGCGAGCTGATCGAATTAGCCGGCATGATCCCGAAACCGAAAGGTGCGGCCGAGCTCGAGCGCTGGTATGAAACGATCCTGGCCGCCCAAGACATTGAGATCTTCTCTATCAAGCTGACCGACGGGAGCTACATCGGCAATATAGAACTGAGGGCTATCGACCATCGCTCAGGGCGAGCCGAAGTGGGAGTCGTCATCGGGGACCGTCAGTTTTGGGGTCGAGGCCTCGGTCGCCAAGCCATCGAAGCGATGGTCCGATACGGCTTTCAGGAGCTTCGCCTGCACCGGCTCTACGCTCGCATTCTGGAAAGCAACCCTAGAGCCAAGCTGGTCTTCGAACGATGCGGCTTTGTCCACGAAGGCACCGAACGACAGGCCCACTTTAGCAACGGAAAGCACTGGAACATCGAGATTCTCGGACTAATCAAGTCAGAATGGAGCCCCAATGAGACCGATCGAATGGAAGAATGACCACGTAACCCTGATCGACCAGACGGTTCTACCCCTGGAAGAGACCTGGCTGAAATATCATGACTATCACGGTGTCGCCGCAGCCATCCGGGAGATGAAGATCCGGGGGGCCCCAGCCATCGGTATCACGGCCGCTTACGGATTGGCCCTTACCGCTGTTCACTTCCAGGGCGATTCCGTCGAGCAGCTCCGCCAGGAGCTGAATCAGGCCTCCCGGGTGTTAGCGGCTACAAGACCGACGGCGGTCAATCTTTTTTGGGCCCTCGAACGGATGGAGAAAGCGGCTCAATCCGCTCCCGACCTGGCCACCGCTCGCACCGTTATCGTGGAGCAAGCCAAAGCCCTCCATCAAGAGGATGAACAGATGTGTCAAGACATCGGGACCCACGGAGCGGCTTTGATCGAGCCTGGTAGCCGAGTTCTAACCCACTGCAACGCCGGAGCCCTGGCAACGGGCGACTACGGCACTGCGTTAGGCGTCATTCGAGCCGCCCGGGACAAGGTATCGATGGTTTGGGTCGACGAAACTCGTCCCTTCCTGCAAGGAGCCCGTCTTACCGCCTGGGAACTGCTCAACGAAAAGATCCCGTGCAAACTGATCTGCGACAACATGGCTGGTCACTTTATGAGCCGAGGCCAGGTTGACGCCGTCGTGGTAGGGGCCGATCGGGTCACTGCCACGGGTGACGTGGCCAACAAAATCGGTACTTACACTTTAGCGGTCCTGTGCCAGCATCACGGAATCCCCTTCTATGTCGCGGCCCCCTACTCGACAATCGACATGTCCTTGGACCAAGGCCGAGACATCCCGATTGAAGAGCGTTCACCCGAGGAGGTGACCCACCATGGGGGTCGGCGCATCGCGCCCGAATCCGTCGAGGTGGCCAACCCCGCCTTTGATGTCACGCCAGCCACACTGGTCACCGCTTTGATCACGGAACGCGGTGTCTTAAAGGCGCCTTACCGAGAAAGTATCGCCCAAATCATGGCCACCAGTCGGTGAAACAGCTGTCGACCTCAGAACTGTTGGCCGGGTCGCTTCCTGACCGCTCCGCCTTCCTGCTGGAAGTGGTCGACGAATTTTTGGAGGAGCAGGTCGTCCGTAAGTTTCGCCGCGCCTTGCTCGACACCGGTTTTGAGGACTTCAATTTTCAGCAACTCCGCTGCTCCCGCTCTACTGGCGCCGGGCAGGTGCTAGATGCGCTCGCCGAACTCCCTGTGATGACCGAGCGCCGACTACTGGTGTTGCGCGATGTTGACGCTCTTTCCGATTCGACCTCGAAAACAGCCGCAGCCAATTTTGCTCATATTCGGTCTGAGGGACTCGTGGTCTTACTGACTTACGCCCCCTCACGCAAAAAGACGCTCCCTCCTCTACTCGATGAGGCCTCGAAGGTGGGCCTGAAAATTCGTTGCGCTTTGGACCAAAAAGAGATTGCAGCCTGGGTCCGTGGCCAGCTGGAGGAACTGGGCGTGAAGGCCGGTCGCGGGGCTTTGGAAGAGCTGATGGAGCGGTCTGGCGAGAACTTGCGCTCGCTCCGCTCCCAATTGGAGAGGCTAGCCATGCTGGTAGGCCCAGGGGGCACCATCACCAAAAAGCAAGTGGCTGAGGTCGTACCTTTTTCAGCCACCGTCCAGATGTGGAAGCTCACGGCTGCGGTGGGTCAGAGACAACTAGAGCAGGCCATCAAAATCCTCGACAACCAGCTTGAGCGAGGTGAAAACCCAGGCACGATTCTCGGGTATATCAACGCCTATCTCGTTTCCCTGGTTCAGGTCGGGGGTCTCTACAAGAGGATGGGCTCGATCTCGGCCGTTACCCAGGCCATCCCTCGCAAGAAGGAGTTCCAAATAAAAAAGACTCTCCAGGAACTGAAGACGTGGAGCGGGAGAGACCTGGAGCAGGCTTTCGAGATGATGGCTCGCGCCGACCAAAGGTTGAAAACCGGCAGCGAGGTCAGACTGGTTTTGCACCTTCTCCTCTTTCAGCTTTGTAACCGGCGCCCCCAAGCCAAGGGTCAGCGGCGATAGCCAAAGGGAAGGACCCCCCCTTTTCAGGTTTTTTTCAGAAAACCGGCCAGGTAATAAGACGGAAACATTTTTCAGGCCTTTTTCAGATATTCTGAACGTGGAAGCAAACACATACAGAAGGAGTAACCCGCGCATGTATCAGGTCGGAATGAAAGTCATCCATCCTCTCCACGGAGTCGGAATTGTCGAGGACCTCGAGGAGAAGACTATCCTCGGGACGGTCACCCGGATGGCCTCACTTTCTTTTCAAGACGGACGATTGAAGATGATGGTCAACGTCAGCTCGCCCAACCCGATGATTCGACCTCCGGTCGACCCCCAAGAGGTTGAAGCCGTTATGACCACTCTGCGGCGGACTCGCACCGATATCCCGCGAAAAGCCAACGACCGCTACCCGGTCAACCTGGCCCGCATCAAGAGCTGCGACATTCATCAGCTCTCCGATGTGGTGAAAGAGCTGACCATCGTCAAAAAGATCACTCCCAAAGAGCACACCATGCTCAAGCAGGCCCGCCGTGTTCTGGCTGATGAACTGGCCTGCGTCACCGGATGTGATGAAGACGAGATGGAAAAGATCATCGACCACACCTGCCGCGCCAACGTTGGGGAACTGGCCCTAGTCGGCTAGCCGTCCGTTCGTCCGGAGAGAAAAAAGCCGCGCTGTCCGCGCGGCTTTTTGTCTTCTTGGCTATCCGGAGACGGTTGCTAAACCTCTTCGAGTCTCGGGTCGATCAGGCCGTAGTGAGGGTCTCGCTTGTAGACCACGTTGATCCGATCGCATTCAGAATTCAGGAAAGCATAGAACTCGTGACCCTGGGCTTCCATATCCTTGATCGCCTCTTCAATGGTCATCGGCTCAGCCAAGTAGCTATTGACGTGGTCGACGCGGGGCGCATAAAGGTCGTTGCGGTCAGGGGTCGAGGCAACTCGTGGCTTGGGAGGTGGCAGCTCCATCGCCTCGATCGGGTCTGGTCCCGTCCTGGAAGGACGCCGTTGGACGACTTTGCCCTTCTGCTTCTTGATCTGGCGCTCGAGTTTCTCAATTACCCGATCGATCGAATTATACATGTCTTTAGTGCGTTCTTCGCCACGCATATCGAAGCCGCTGGCGAAAACCGTGACCTCGGCGATATGCCAGTTTCTTTCCGTGGACAGGGTCACGTCGGCCGAGATAACCGTATCAAAATAGCGAGAAATTTTCGTAATCCTGTCCGAGGCATACGACTTCAGAGCCTCAGTGACATCGAAATGCTTTCCTTTAACAGTGACTTGCAATCGGGCGGTCCTCCTAGCGTGTCGAGAATCGGTCGGCCGCAAAAACTCCTGGACGTCCCATCATGTGGTTGCGAGCCTAGACCGGCTACTTTTGGATAGGTTCTCCAAGACCGGACCGATGCCTTCCGGCTCCTTCGCCAGAGAGATCCGCTGAAACGATTAGAACTGTCTCGCCAGAGGGCGTGGCGACGGACCTGTTACTGTCCGCGAGACTTCCAGGCCTTCTTGACTTTGACCACGTAACGCTGTGTTTCGGCGAAGGGCGGGATGCCGCCGTAACGCTCCACGTTGCCTGGACCGGCATTATAGGCCGCGATGGCCAGGTCGGCACTGCCGAAACGGTCCATCATCATGCGAAGGTAACGGGAACCAGCGGCAATGTTCTGCTCGGGGTCGAACCGATCCCGACAGCCGAGATACCCGGCAGTGCCTGGCATCAACTGCATTAACCCACCGGCCCCGACCGGGGAACGAGCATAAGGACGGAAAGCCGACTCGCACTCGATCACACCGCGAATCAGCCAGGGGTCCAAGTCATACTTTTTGGCATATTTCGAAATAATGGGGCTGATGTCGAGCTTTTGCTGAACCCGGCGGGCGACGGTTCGATGCTTGGTTAGCGACGGGGCTGGCGCACCACGAGAAGCAAGAGAGCGGCGCCGACGTTGAGCCGGGTTGGCGACGGCCACTTTCTCGTAAATGACCGTATTGACGCTCACCAGAATCGGAGGCAAGTCGCCTGAGAAAGAAGCTTCAGAGGCCATCGCTCGGCCCTGGGGAAGCATGAGTCCCATCTTGGCAGCCTCGCTGGGACTGAGTCGGATGGTCGTGTCGTCAAAAGCAGGACCGTCGGGAACGAGCTCGCCCTGAATCCCTTCACCCGGAACATCGAATCCGGGCTCCTCGAAACCATCGGCCGAGGCGGGACTTGCCGCCAGGCACCAGACCACGGCCAGCGCAAGTAACCTTTTCATAAGATCCTCCCTAAAACAAAAACTACCCGGGAACACCCGGGAGGAATGTGTGATTATAGTCAGGCCTTCCCGGCTTGTCAATGGCGTTCGCGAACACCCGTTCGCTTCCTTCTCGAAAGAGAGAGGGAAGATCTCTGCCCACGCCGGAAGACTTGAACTATCTCAGCCAAAATACAGACTGCGATCTCCTCTGGGGTCCGAGCCCCGATATCGAGACCGATCGGGGCGCAGACCCGTTCCAACCAGGCAGGCTCGACTCCTTCTTCCTTCAGATCGGTGAACACCGCCCCGACTCGGCGCTGACTCCCGATCATCCCGACATAGCCGTAGTCCCGTCCCACCATCTGGCGGAGGCACTCCTCATCGTGGAGATGACCACGAGTCACCAGGACCACCGCCGCTTCTGGCCCCTCTGCGAAGGAGCTCAGGGCCTGACCAAAAGGCTGACACAGCACAGAGTCCGCGCCAGGAAAAGAGGCAGGCTGGGCATAATCGGCTCGGTCGTCAACCACCACCACCTGGAAACCTCCGATTGAAGCCATGGCACAAAGGGGCCGAGCAATATGCCCAGCCCCGGCGATCAGCAGCCGATGGGGGGGGCGATCTCGCTGAAGGTAGAGGCTGACCTCCCCGTCGGGATGGGAGAGTTGAAGCAAGCCGGGCTCAGCCGTCTTGAGAGAGCCCCAGGGCTCAAAGTCGCCGCTCCAACTGTCACGACACCAGACTGCGCGAGCCCCAAGAGGCAAAGGTAGGCTGGTCGGAGCCCCTTTAAAGCTCCCGACAGAGACGACAGCGGCCGTCGACCATCCCGGCTGGGACAACCTGCGAGCCAGGTTCATTCGAACCGGGTTGTCAGGCCGCCACACCTCAAGAAGAACATCGAACCGACCCCCGCACACTTTTGGGCTAGAACTCTTGGGTGACTCGGTCAGATCGACACAGACCATACCGGTCTCGCCTTCTAGGAGAAGCTCCTGGGCTTTCTGCCATACCTCAGCCTCGCCGCAGCCCCCTCCCACCGTTCCGGACAGGCTACCGTCTTCGAAGACCAGCATCATGGCCCCGGCCTCCCTCGGGGTCGAGCCCCAAATCCTGACGATGGTGGCGGTGACCACCGACTCCCCCTGTCCTAGACGAAGGACTAGGTCGGCCAACACTTACGGAGACTGGTCATCAACTTTCGCATATTTCCGTTGAAATGAAGACAGATGTAATCGATCATTTCAGCCGCCTCGGAATTCTTCACCTTTTTAGTTTCTCCCAGGGAAACCAGAAACTCCTTGGCCACCGGAACGAGCACCGTTCGCCGGTTACCTTCAAGCTCGCGGGCCCGGGCCATGAGCTCATCTCGGTCATCCGGCTTCATCTCGTTAAGAAGGCGAGCCATGTCGCCAGGTGGGAGCATGGTCAAGAA
Organism: uncultured Burkholderiales bacterium; assembly: GCA_964423525.1. Classification (GTDB taxonomy): domain Bacteria; phylum Vulcanimicrobiota; class Xenobia; order Xenobiales; family JADMJV01; genus CAYRFU01. The sequence goes on from CAYRFU010000017.1 coordinate 8,519, forward strand.
GATCCACACCTTTTGGGCGTTGTCAAGCTGATCGAACTTGAGACCCTGAGCTTGAGCCTCTCGATGACGAATAAAGGTCATCGTGGCCACGATGGGGGCCAAAACCAGCAAGAGCTGCCACCAGATCAGTCGGTCGAACACCTAGACACCAGGCCTAGCTTCGAGATTGACCTGATTCTCCATATGCTTGGGCTTGTCAGGATTTTTGCCCTTGGCGATGGAGAGGTAGAAGGCTAGCAGTTGAACCACGGGATACATCAGTAGGATACGCGAGATCTCACTCACTCCGCTGCTAAGCTGAACCGCCTGGTCAACTCTCATCAGGGCCTGGTCATCAAGCTTCTCGGCCAACAGGATGCGGGGAGCCCGGGTAGTGGCGAGCTGAAAAGTGGCCTTCAGCTCAGCATCTCGGAAGGTATCCGAGACTAGCGTCAACACACTGGTGAGATTGGTCAACCAGACGTGACTGCCCTGGCAAAATTCAAGCGCGTTCTGATACTCGGCCCCGATGGCGGCCATCTGACGCAGCTTAAGGGCCCCGTGAAGAGCGGTCCCCAGGTAAGGACCCGACCCCAGGAAGGTAACGTGATTAGGAATCGGTTTTAACGACGACACCCGCTGGACTTGTTTTTGAATCTCGGGAAAGTCCAGAGCATCGGGAAGCTTGACCAACTCGTTCATGAAGACGTCTTTGTCGGAGATCCAGGCCGTCAAAACCATGCAAGACAGTAACATTCCGGAGGGTGTTCTGGTGGACACTGGGCCTCCCTCAAGGGAGTCGTTGAGAACGATCTGTTTCTCGCACAGGGGACCGATTTTGCCAGGCGCTCCTCCGATCGAGATAGCCCGGCAGGTGGTGTGGAGCTTGCGAAGCTTCTCAAGAGCCCAGAGGGTGTCAGAGGTGTCACCATCTCCCGAAAGGGCCACCACCAGGGTCTTGATACGGCTGTCGTAGGGAGGCCGCCTCAAGTAGAGCATTTCGCTGGAGGGGATGGCCACGGTATTGAGGCCCGAGACCAGCTGCAGGATGCTGGCTGCGGAGAGAGCAACCCCATAAGCATCCCCGCTGCCGAGAAACAGGACCTGGCCAAAGTTCTCGAACTTTAGCCAACCCTTCAGTTCCTCTTTCCGACCGTGGAGAGTGGTCAGAGTGTCTTTCCACAATCGGGGCTGGTCTTGAATCTCGGCGAATACCGCGCCGCCTTTCTGGTAGAGCATTGCACCTCCTTCTGGCGGGATTTCGGTTCCTCAATCGGTCCCCAGGGTCCTCCCCGTCTGTCCGCGATGGACCAAGCTCAAGTCGGCCAGCACCAGACAGGCCATCGCTTCCACAATGGGGACGGCGCGAGGCAGCACGCAAGGGTCGTGACGCCCCCGGGCTGAAAGCTTCACTTCCTGGCCGCTCCGGTCGACCGTGTCTTGCTCTTTAGAGACGGTCGAGGTGGGCTTGAAGGCCACCCGCATGACCAGGTTTTCTCCGTTGGAGATGCCACCCTGAACGCCACCGGAGCGATTGGAGCGAGTGCGAGGCCTACCCTCCTCCATATAGAAAGGATCGTTGTGCTGCGAACCGGTTAGCCGAGTTCCCTCAAAGCCCGATCCGATCTCGACTCCTTTGACGGCGGGGATACTCATCAGCCCTCCGGCCAGCACAGCTTCGAGCTTTCCGAAGACGGGATCTCCCAGGCCCACGGGCATCGCGCGCACCACCAATTTGATGACCCCTCCCACCGAGTCGCCCTCGGCTTGAAACTTCTCGATCGTCTCGATCATGGCGGTGGCAGCGGGGTCGGCCT
>CAYRFU010000017.1:10324-36901 GCA_964423525.1 uncultured Burkholderiales bacterium
AGCAGCCTGGGGATCGGGGCAGCGCACCAGATTGGACTCGATCTGCTCTCGAGTGACGGCGGTCTCGTCAATGTCTGCGGCAAGCTCATAAATCTGCTCCACCCAGGCCAGCACTTCTAATCCGTAGGTGTCGGTCAGGTAGCGTCGCGCTACGGCCCCAGCAGCTACCCGGCCGACCGTCTCGCGAGCGCTGGAACGCCCTCCTCCCATCCAATTCCGGATGCCGTATTTGGACTGGTAGGTGAAATCCGCGTGAGATGGTCGATAAACGTCCTTTAAATGATCATAGGCCTGGGGGCGAGCATCCTTGTTGCGGACCATCATCGAGATGGGAGTACCCAAAGTCTGGCCCTGAAAAAGCCCCGAGAGAATCTCTACGGTGTCGGTCTCGGAGCGTGGCGTGGTCACGTGACTTTGACCAGGTCTACGCCGATCGAGTTCGGCCTGAACCTCTTCCACCTTCAGAGGAATCTGAGGAGGGCAACCGTCAATGACCACGCCCACCCCTCCCCCATGGGACTCTCCCCAGGTGGAAATTCGAAACAGACGCCCAAAATGACTACTCAAAACGGCCTCCTAGCGCGCGAGCCACCACTTCTGCCGGATGGAGGGCTCGGTGTCCGGTGAAATCGTAAATCTGATGGCGACAGGAAGTGCCGGCGGCCACCACCTGCCCCCCTTCGGCCTGACAGCGGCGAACAGCGGGCAGGAGGCGCCGTTCTCCAATCTGACGAGAGAGTTCATAGTGCTCTGCCTCATAACCGAACGAGCCGGCCATCCCGCAACAGCCGGAATCGACTTCGCTCACGTCCCCAATCTGGCTCAGCAAAGCTAGGGCCGGCCCCGTCCCCACCAAAGCCTTCTGATGACAATGTCCGTGGAGGAGCAAAGCTCCCAGATTAGCGGACGGCAGGGACTGCTGACTAAGAAACTCCTCAAAGGTGAAACAGCCTGGGATCGCCTCTCCCGTGAGGTCCTGATAGTCGTCTCGCATGGAGAGAATGCAGGAAGGCTCTAACCCGACCACCGGCACCTCCTGTTCGACATAGGGCCGGAGGCGTCGCTGATTCTCATAGGCCAGGCGACGAGCGGGCTCCACCAGGCCTTTACTGATGTAGGTTCGGCCACAACAGACCCGGTCGGCGAGTTCGACCTGGAAACCGAGGTTCTCGAGCACGTAGACCGCCGAGCGAGCCACCCGGGGCTCGTTGTAGGCCGCGAAAGTATCGACAAAAAGGGCCACGCGCTTCTTTCCGGGCCGCGGAGAATGGCTCGACCACCATTGCCAGAAGGTCTCTTGAGCGAAGTTCGGCAGTCTCCTCTTGGGGGCCATACCCACAGCCTTGGCCAGCAGCGGCCAGAGCGGACTATTGATGATCCAGTTCGAGACGGGAGCAGTAGCGCAACCTAGCTGGTTGAGTCGTTCCGCTTCCGCGAAGAGCCGACTCCGCCAGGGTAGGCCGTGCTCACGATAGTAGCCAGCCAGAAACTCAAACTTCATCTTGGCCACATCCACGCCTGAGGGGCAATCGGCTTTGCAACCCTTGCACCCCAGACACAAATCCATTGCTTCATACATCCGCCGACTGGTCAAGTCCGAGCGGGGCAACCGACCCGAGAGGGCGGCCCGAAGCAGATTGGCTCGACCCCGAGTTGTATGCTCCTCTTCTCGAGTGGCCATATAAGAGGGGCACATAGTGCCGCGATTGGTGCGCCGGCAAACCCCCGAGCCGTTACACAACTCAACAGCCTCCAGAAACCCGCCCTGTCGAGACCAGTCCAGCACCGTCTCCGTCGAGCGACGCTGGGGATTGACTCCCAAGCGCAAACTCTCGGTCATGGCCGGTGAGTCGACCACTTTTCCGGGGTTCATCAAATTCTCCGGGTCAAAGGCCTTCTTCACCTCGCGGAACAGCTCATAGAGGGCGTCACCGAACTGCTTCCGGTTCCAGACTCCCCGGGCCAGGCCGTCCCCATGCTCACCCGACATGGAACCCCCAAACTCCAAAACCAGATCGGATACTCGGTCGGACAAGCGTTCCATCCGCTCGATATCGGCCGACTCGGTCAGGTCGAGCAGGGGTCGAATGTGGAGACAGCCGACGCTTGCGTGAGCATAGTAGGCCGCGCTAGTTCCCTCATCGCGGACGATCTTTTCGAAGCGCTCTACATACTCAACCAGTCGCTGGGGATCGACGGCCGTGTCCTCGATGAAAGCGACCGGCTTCTTGGTGCCAGGCATCCCCAGCAGGAGAGGGAGGCCCGCTTTGCGGATCCGCCAAATCTTGTCCATCAACCGTTCGTCGGTGGCCACCAGATGGTGATAGCCCAGCTTCTTCTTGCTCAGATGGCGAGCAGCCTCGGCCAACTGAGCGTCGACTTCCCGACGGGAGCCAGAAAACTCAGCCACCACCAGGGCCCGAGGCTCACCTTCCAAAAAATCCATCAGTCGGCCGATCTCTAGCTGGCGCCGGGCTAAGCTCAACACCATCTCGTCGAGCAACTCGCTAGCCGAAGGGGAAAGTTCTAGGATGGCTGCGTTCCCCTCGAGCGCCTCGCGCAGGCTGCTGTAGTGACTGACCAGAAGCCCTCGCGCCTCGGGCTTCTCCACCAGGTTTAGGCGGGCCCGAGTGATCAGCCCCAGACTTCCTTCCGAACCCACCACCAGAGGGGCCAGAGAAAACCCCTGAGGCGCCCTCGCTTGTGGAGCCTGAAGCCCGGTCCAAGGCGACAGGTCGTAGCCAACGGCTCGAAGACCTCGCAACATCTCGTCGAGATTGTAACCCGAAACCCGTCGCAAGATCTTAGGAAACCGAGTGGCTATCAGCTCGGCATTGTTCTTCACCAGGCTGACGATCGTTTGATACAGTGAAGCTTCACCACCGGAGCCCTGGAGCTGGGCCTCCAGTTGAGAAGAGTCCAGTTCTGGCAGCTGAAGAGTGCCGTGAGCGGCGGTCAGAACGGTTAAGGCCAGGACATGATTGACCGACTTACCGTAAATGAGCGAGCGCATTCCCGAGGAGTTGTTGGCCAGAACCCCACCCACGCAAGCGTGTTCTTGAGTGGCCGGGTCGGGAGCAAACATCAGGCCCTGGCGGCCCACCTCGCGATTGAGGTCAGCTAGCACCTTACCGGGCTCGACCTCGACCCAACGCTCTTCAGGAACAAACCGCTCAGTCCGATGGAGGTATTTGGAGAAATCGACAGCCAACCCCGAGGTCACCGTTTGTCCAGCCAGACTGGTTCCTCCCCCTCGGCCCAAGATCGGAACCTGGTGGGCTTTGGCAATATCAACGACTGCCTCCAAGTCTTCCACTCGGCGGGGGACCACGACTCCCAAAGGCTCCTGTTGGTAAATGCTGGCGTCGCTAGCGTACAGCGTTCTGGAGAAGGGATCAAACCGGACTTCGCCGTCGATCGCCTCCTCCAGAGCGTGGGCTAAACTTTGCCGCAGGTCTTGCTGCTGGCTCAAGCTATTGCTGGATACCTCGCACATAGTGGGTCACAGCCCACATGTCGGCTTCTTCCATTCGGCCATCCCAGGGAGCCATACCGGTCCCATCGACTCCGTATTTCACCGTTCGGAAGAGAGCCAAGGCGCCCGAGCCATACTTATACTGACTGGTATCGCGGACGTTGCGCGGGGGCGGGTCGAGAGCCTCACCGGCTGGCCCACCACCCACGGCCTCGTTGCCGTGACAGCTGGTGCAGTTGGTCTCAAAAACTTCTTTTCCGTGAGCCACCATTTCTTCGGTCGGCTCTGGCACCTCGGTCATAGCCAACACGTCGTCGTAGCCGGCCATCCCTTCAGCGTTAGCAAAGTCTTCTTTGGCCGGGTCCATCTCGAAGGCCACGACAGTAGCGTCTGGCAAACCGCCGCCTCCAGAACCCTCCGCAGGCTCCTCCGCAGGTGCCGTGCTAGCCTGAGCGGCTGGACTGGAGGGGGTCCCCTGGGGCTCTGAGGGGCATCCCCCCAAGAAAAGTGCCGAAGCCAGCCCCACGGCTAACCAGGCGTAGAATCGATTCCGCATCGTATCTTCAAATTACCCTTTCTGAATGCTTTTGACGTAATGGACGACCGCCCAGGTTTCCTCGTCGGTCATGCGGCCGTCCCACGGCGCCATTCCGGTGCCGTCTACACCATATTTAATGGTGCGAAAAACGGAGAGGTCAAGGTGGCCATACTTATATTCCCCCGACGTGGTCAGGTTTCTGGGGGGCGGGTCGAGAGCGGCGGCAGCCGGCCCCCCGCCTTCACCGGTAGCACCGTGACAAGAAGCACAGTTGGTAGCGAAAAGAGCTTTGCCCTGGTCGATAGCAGCGGCGTCCAGCTCGGTCGGCTTCAAGACCGCCACCTCTTCCCAACCGGCCATCCCTTCACTGGTCATGAAGTCTTCGGCCACGGGTCCGGTAGCGGCAAGCTCGACGGAGCCTCCACCGCTTCCGGTGTCGCTGGTCTTGTCTGGCGCCTTTTTTTCGAGGGGGGTGTCGGGTCCGCCTTGGCTGGCGGTCGGGTGGGTAGGCTTCTCTTGCGCTCCACATCCCGACAAAAGTAGCACGGCGGTTGTCAAAACGGCCGCCATTCCCTTTTTCCAGTTCACTTTTGGTAGCCTCCTATAAACTCAACCGGCCCGGTCGACTACCCCCATCGGAAGCCGGTCATAGCGTTTCCTTCGCCTTATACCCACGATTCCTTCTCACAATTCCCTTTTCTTTGCTTTGTAAAGCTCGGATAGAATGGTGCCCGCGTTGGGGCCTTTTCGTTCCCGCTCTACCCGTTTCTGCAAACGTCTCAGCTCCCGACCAACATCGGGAACCCCTCGATAGCGAACGAGGGGCTCCACCTCCAGACAGCGAGCTAAGATCCGGTCGAGTTCGGGGTGAGCGTCGGGGCGAAGTCGGCGCAGAGGAGGAAGTTGAAACTTGTAACGAGCCAGGTCGGCGCCGGTCAGCCACCAGTAGAGGGTGGCCCCCAGGGAATAGATATCCCCTTTGGTATCCACACTGTGGCGCTGATACATCTCGGGGGAGCTGAAACCGGGACTGACCAAAGAGATCCGGCGCCGCTGCCCAGGAGTGACCTGACGGGCCACGCCGAAGTCGATCACGGAAACTTTTTCGTCATAGCGAAGTATGACGTTGGAGGGCTTGAGATCCCCCAACAGCACCGGATAAGGTTGGCGAGTGTGGAGGTATTCGAGGATATCACACAACTGCAAGCCCCACCCGATAACATCCCCAAGACCCAAATGACCTCTTTCTCTCAAAACCTCCTGAGTGTTCTTACCGGCTATCCATTCAAGGGCCAGATAGTAACTCAACCCCTCAGCGAAGAATTCGACCACTTTTGGGAGGCCCGGGTGGTCGAGGGTCATCAGGAAGGCGGCCTCCTGAAGGAACTGGGCATTGAGTTGGAGGTATTCCTCCTCGCTGTAGCCCTCGGTGGAAATCGCTTTCAGAGCCACCATGTTCCCTCGCCACTCGAGATCGCGAGCCAGGTAAACGGAGGAAAAGCCGCCCTCGCCGAGAGTCGACAAGATCTTGTAGCGGCCTTTCAAGCCGTGGCCGTGGGGCAATTCCCCTGCCATATTACCAACAGGCTTCGGCTTGGAACCGGCTGGCTCCCCCAATCTCCGACCAGGCGCGACTTCGGACCGGAGCGGGAGATCGTTTCCCAATGGAGAACTGGCGCCCCATCGGAGGTCCATAACTATGCAAAAAAAATCTTTCAGCAGCTTGATTCCCCGTTGGTTCGCCGCCTTGCTGGTGGCCTCGTTCCTGACGGTCGGCTATGGCGTGAGCCAGCTCCAGTCGGCCGAGGTGACACCCGCCAACAAAGATCTGTACGACACCATCTGGATCGACAAGTATCCCGAGATGAGTCAGGACACCTGGAACGCCTACATGTTTACCAGCGATAATGTCGGCCTGAATATCGACGCCGCTTCGGCTTTCAAAATCACCATTGAGCTTTTCGAGTTCAAAGCTAGCGGTCGCGACATTCGCTTCCATTTCCCTCACGATGGCCGCAAAGCCAACAGTAAATACGCGCTCGAGAAGCTGAAAAAACCCACCAAGCACTTCGACACCAAGCTAACCATCGAGACCGACCCTCAGAACGGTGGCCAAAAGCACGTCTACTTCACCGGGCCCGAGTTCCGTTCAGCAGCCACTCTGCCGGATGCCGTGCGCGACGCCCTCGGTGTTCACGTGTCAAAGCTTAACCGATAATGCGAATCGGGGTCCTGGCTGACAGCCACGACCACCTCGATTATCTCAGAGCGGCGGTCGACCAGTTCGGCCGCCGTTCTGTCGAGGCGGTCCTTCATGCGGGTGACTTTATCGCACCCTTCACTATCCCACCCCTGGCCAAGCTCCACTGTCCCATCCACGCGGTATTCGGCAATAACGACGGAGAGAGAGTGGGCCTGTATCGAAAATTTCAAGAGATCGGTAGCTTGGAAGAACGGCCCCGGGAAGTGGTTCTGGGTGTCCATCGAATCTTACTCCAGCACGAACCCGTAGCTCTTGAAGCTCTCAGCCAAAGCCCCTACCGCCTGGTCGTCTACGGCCACACCCATCAACTCGACATCCGACCGGGTCCGACTCTGATTCTTAATCCTGGTGAGGTGTGCGGTTGGTTGACGGGCCGACCCACTGCGGCTGTGGTCGACCTGACCACTCTCGAGGTCGAGGTGCTGGAACTTTAACATCCTACGTCTTTCCTGGTTCGAGCTCAGATTCTAGTGTCGACAGGCAATGATTGTCTCCCCGAGGCCTATAACCCGTCCCGCCCATTTAGACAGCGGAGTCCTGTTCGAGCGAGAGCCCGGGCGCCCCATTCCGATTGATGAAGTGGCCGTGAGTTCGTATCGAGCCGACCCAAGCCACAGTGTCGATCAGGTCGTCACGGCCCCAGACGGCCATACCTTCACGACCGTCTCGACATTCGATTGGCAGCGCGACCGCGACAAGACTTCGGGCGGTTACGCTCTCTGTGTCGACCCGGAAGGTCAACAGAAATGGCGCTTTGACGCTCCTGCCGGCTTTTCGGTTCGCTCTCTGGCCGCCTCCTCCAGGGGCGCTACCTATCTTCTTCTAGAAGCGGAAAGCCGCTACCGCGTTCCTCAGCTCTTGGCTCTCGATGAGCACGGACAACAAGTCTGGACTCACCAGCCGGACGACTACCCCCACCCGCGCCTGGATTCAGTCCGACGGGTCGGTGACCAGGTCATCTTAAAGGCTGAAAAACAGGTGACAGCCCTGGCCGCCGACAGCGGCCAGCAACTGTGGAAAACAAAGCTCTCCATCTACCCCTCTGACCATTTCCACGTCTCGCTTCCGGACGGGCGCCAGGTGTTTGCCAACCAAAACTTCTCCGGCAATTTCGGCAGCGACTACTTCGAAGCCGTGGAGCTGGACGGTCAACGACAGAGGATCAAACTGCCCAACTTCAATTCCTTCCCGCTCCGCATCGACGACACGCTGATCTACGCCGGCGACGAGGGGAGAATGATCGGGCTGAATCTCGACAGTCTCGAGCACTGGGAACTTCCTACCAACTCTCCTCGGGGGACCATGACCCCCTGGAAGGGCGAGGACGGAAGAATCTATGCCAAGGACCGCTACGAACACCGTTACTACTGCTTCACTCCCGAGGGGGAAATGGTCTGGGAGCAGGAACTCGAGATGGCTCCCGGTGACCTGCTGGATCCCCCTTTTAAGGTAGCACCCGATGGCCATCTCTTCTATCGACCCAGCGACCGCGACGGAATCGCAAGCCTGAGGCCGGACGGTAGCCCCGGGACCTTCTACGACGTCTCGTCGGTCGACGAATTCTGCCCTGACGAGGGGGGCAATCTCTACGTTCTAGACTACGAGCACCGAGTCTTGGTCATTCCCCCCGGAGACACGGCTCGCTACGCTATCCCCCTTGACTTTGGAGAGCGCCGACACTGGAAATTGACGCGGGTGCGCCAAGGGGTGATGGAGCTGCGTGACAACCACGGCTCCCTTTCGCTCGCGGTTACGCGCGATACCGTGACCGAGCGCCTTAAAGAGCGCTACGGCCAACTCCCGCCTGCTCCCCCTCCCCCCACCATCGAGGATGATGGCGAGTGGCTGGTGATAGGCGATGTTTCCCTCCCGATCCAGTGAGCCGCTAGCTTTCCTGAACCGGCACCGAAAGGTCGCCGACCTCGATTCGATCAACGTGTCGCTCGAACAGGGTTGTGGCGTCTTGCCCTTCCACCAACGTCTCAACGGATTCTCGAGCGCTGGCTTGCTGGGTCAGCTGCTCCAGCTTCTGAACGACTCGGTCTAGTTCGGGCCTAGAGCTCAACTGGAGCAACTCGCGGTCCTCTTTGAAGTAATCCGAACGCAGCACCGCCAGGGCCCCCGGTAGAGTTGCCGTGGCTTGGTCGAGGGTCAGCTCGCTCAGCAGCCCGAGGGTCGCCCGCGCGGCCTGGGAGGGAGTCTCGACCAACGGCTGCTCGAGGGCTGCCTCGAAGAGGTCTAGCCTGGCTATCCCTCCTAATCGGCCAGCGTCGGCCATGGCAAAAGCCAGACGAGCCGACGCCTTCCCTTCGGGGTGGCCTTCGAGGGTTTCGAGCCACCGGGTCGCGATGGCCAGCTCACTGCTGGTGCTATCGACTTTTCCTATTAGGTCGAGACCCAGTCGGCAGAACTGTTCGGGGGGATAGTCGCCGTTGAGGCGTTCCAGGCTTTCGGCTAACCGGGCTTTGTCCCGTCGGTTGGTTAGCGAACTTTCGATCGCTCGCCTCGGGATTTTTAGTGAGACACGCATACTTGGAGTCTCTTCGGTGGCCCTGAAACGGCTCTGAAAAACGGCGGGAGATCCGTCCTTGAGGAAGAAAACGCGCCCGATGGGAGGCCAAAGCGGCCGAAATGACCGAAACGAAGCGCGCGGCCCTCTACTTCGCAATCCTGACCGGCCTGTTCTTCGCTCCCGCCTGGGTGAGCGGCAAGGTTTACATGGCTTCCGACTTCCTTTACCGCACCCCGGCCTGGTATAACCCCGAGGTCGAACTCCAGAATTTCGACCTGTTCGACGCCATCATCTTCTACTATCCCGATTCCGAGTATCTGAACGCCTCTCTCAAACATGGCCAGTTCCCCTACTGGAACCCCTATAATCTCGGTGGTCGCCCGATCGCCTTCAACGGCCAAAGCGGTTACTTTTACCCTCCGCGCCTGGTGCTCCATCGAATCCTGACACCGATCCAGGCTGTTATGGCCATCCTCGTGCTCCACGTCTTCCTGGCCGGCCTGTTCATGTATCTTTATGGCGGTCAAGTCGGACTGTCAGAGCCCGCTAAGTATTTTGTGGGAACCGTTTGGATGTTCAATGGGTGGTCGCTAAGCTGGTTCTTGATGGAGTTTGCGACCATCTTTTCGGCCCTGATTCCTTTAGGGCTGATCGCCTTTCAGATGGCCTGCCGTTGCTGGCGGGGGGTAGCCTTTCTGGGCGGCGCCGTTGGTCTTTACCTGGTGGCTGGCAATCTGCAATTCGCCTACAACTCTCTCATCATTACGATGATAGTGGGCTGCTGCCACCTTTTTTCTCAGCCCAACCAGCCCTGGCTGCGAAGCCTTCTCAGGGTCTTTTCTGGTCTCGCTTTGGGAGTCTTGTTGGCCGGGCCGATGCTACTCCCCACCGTCATCTCGATGTTTGGGTCCCAACGCCCTGTGCTCACTCTAGAGTTCCTCCAGACGATCTATCGGGAGTTCTTGGGGACGGCACTGGTGACGTTCTTGTTTCCTGATGCTTTTGGCAACCCGGCCGACAATTTCGGACTCATTCGGATTCCCAGTGGTGGCAACTTCATCTACCCGGAGCTGTCAGCTTATGTCGGCGTCGCCACCATCCTCCTGTTCGGTCTGGGCCTACTCCAAAGGGGTTTTCCGCGCTACCTTGGAGTGACCGGAGTGGTCGGATTTTTGATACCGGCGACCCCTCTCTACGGCCTGGTCTTATGGCTCCCGGGCTTCAACCGGATCAACTCCACCAGACTGGTGATTGTGTTCATGGCTCTGGTGGTCTTGGTAGCAGGCTTCGGCTTCGATGCCGTGACGAAACGAAGTCGAAACACCCTGACTGGAGTGGCCGCTGTCTTGGGCCTGAGCTGGGTCGGCGTTCTCGCCTACCTGAACAGCGGCTCAGTCCCTTCGAGGGTGGTTGGCTGGCTCAACGCCGGACGGGTTCGGCTACCTGAGGCCGAACTCTACTTGTCAAAACAAGAACACCTCCAGGCGACCCTCCAGGCCTTTGAAGCCACCTATGGCTGGAGTAGTTGGGCCGCCCTAGCGCCTCTGCTATGGTTGGCTTTGTTCAGCCTCGCTCTGCACCTGCCAAGATACTCGTCAGCGGGCCTGATAGGACTGGTCGCAGCCGACCTTATCTGTTTCGGAGTGCGCTTCAACCCCCTTGTCCTGCCGGACACCATCTATCCCACCAGACCCACCATTTCGTTCCTCCAGAAGCACGCTGGGAGCGACCGAGTCCTGGGCCTGGGCACGTTCAAACCGAACACCCTGGCCCCTTTTCGACTGCTCGACGTCGGAGGCTACGAACCGTTCTATCCCGAGGGCTCGGGTCAATACCTGGCCTATTTGCGCTACGGAAACTTCGAGGCCGAGCGGCAGTTGCCAGCCCAACCCTTTCCCTTGACCGACTACCGTTCTCCTCTGGTGGATCTGATGGGGACCCGCTTTCTTGTGGCCTATCCCGGCCAAAACTTGGAAGGCTATCGACGGGTTCAAGAAAGTCCTTTGCCGATTTTCGAAAATCCTCATCGGCTCCCTCGCGCCTTTGTGGTGAGTGACAGCCTGGTGATGGGGCAACCAGGCTCCGCCTTGGAGGGTCTTGCCAGCCGAAAGGTTGACCCCCGGCAGACTGTCGTCCTGAGTGAAGCGCCCGAGTTTCAAGCCTCACCCGGTGCCAGCGGCACGGCCTCCATTCAAGACTACCAGCCCCATAAGGTGGTGGTCGAAGTCAACAGCGACGGGCCCGCCTTCCTTATCCTGACCGACGCCTTCGCTCCGGGCTGGGCAGCTTTTGTGGATGGGACTCCCTCACCAATTTTGCGCGCCTTCGTGATGTTTCGCGCTGTTCCGATCAAGGCCGGAAAGCATGAGGTCCGGTTTGAGTATCGCCCTCCACGTGGTCAGGCAGGATGGGGTCTCTTTCTCTTGGGGACAGGGCTATTTTTGGCTCTAGCGAGCAGCCGAAAGGACGACCAACCGCTCTGAACCGGAAAACATTGATGATAGCCGGCCTGACGGTAGCTTTCCTGTTGCTGGTGCCCACCATGTGGGCTCTGGTGAGTCCCGTGGAGAAGGCCGGAAATCTTATCCAGTTCGGCGACCGAGAGCATCTTCGCCAGCGCCACCAGCTAGCCCGTCAATACTATCTTGATGCGGCCGCCGTGGCTCCGAATTACTGGAGAGTTCATGAGCGACTGGGCATGAATTCACTGGCTAGCGAGGAGCCCGACACAGCCATCGAGCATTTTCAACGAGCCTACTCGTTAGAACCCCAGTCGCCGGCGGTCCTCCACCAATACGCCTCGGCTGCCATCAAGACCGGGCGTCACCCCATCGCGCTGAAGCTGTTGCGAGAGGCCTTGGTCCAATCTCCCCAATCCATGGAAGCGATGGTGTTGATGTATGAGCTTGAGCTTCAACGCGGTCGACTCGACCGAGCCAGGCTTTGGATGCGAAAATTGCTCGAGATCAACCCCTACCATTGGGCTGGCCATCGGGGCCTGGCCGACCTCGCTATGCGCCAGGAGCTCTGGGAAGAGGCGGCTCGCGAGTACCAGTTGGCTATCGGCGGAACCCACGGATCTAACGCGGTGATGGCTTACAACCGGGCCGTTCCTCTTTTTCGACTGGGACGGAGCGCCGAAGCACTCCAAACCCTTCAAGAGGCGCTGCGCTGGAATCCTAAGATGGCCCAAGCCCACCTGGTCCTGGGAATGACCCTGAAGGACTTTGAACCAGCTCGAGCGAGCTATCACTTGCAGACCTATCTGAAGTTGCAGCCCGAAGGTCCTTCAAGCGACGAAGCTCGACAGGCCCTGAAGGGATTGCCACGATGAGGCGTTGGCTCTGGTTTTGTATCCTGGTGCTGCTGGTGGTGCGCTGGCACAACTGGCAGGTTTACCCCTATACTTTGGGCTTTGACCACTCTGGCCACTCTCAATTTCTGCGGCTGCTGGCTCTGGAGGGGATTGTTCCCCATTCTCAACAAGTCTGGTCGGGTTATCATCCGCCTTTCTACTATCTTCTCACCACCTGGGTGGCCAACAGTTTGGGGTGGCTGGGTCCCGAATCTCTACCTCGAGCTGGCCAGTTGGTGTCAGCGGTGTTCAGTATTCTGGCCATCTTGATGGCCTACCCGACGGCCCGCCGCCTCGTTCCTGGTTACGAGGAATATGTGGTGCTCCTGCTGGCGGCGCTGCCGGCCGAGCTCATGCTGGCCGCGATGGTCTACAACGTTACCCTGGGCTACTTTTTTACCAACCTACTCCTCTGGCTGGTGGTAGAAGCCTGGAGAGAAAGAGATCCGGTGTTGTGGCGAGAGCTGGTCATGGGAGTGGTCACCGGCCTGGGCATGCTCAGCCGCCCCGACTGCGCTGTACTGCCCCTGATTCTCACCGCCCTCTGGATCGGTCGTCTGGTAAGAGACCCCAGCCGCTATCGAGACGCAACCCTGGCCTACGCCCTCGGCGGGTTCATCACGACAGCCCTGATGGGGTGGTTTATGGCTCGTAACCTCTCGCTCTACAACCGGCCGTTCGTTTTCGCCTGCGACCCTGACATTTTCCCCTACTTCTACACCAACGCGCTCATTACGTTGCCCGATTTTCGGACTTTGTCGTTCTACTTTCACCCCTCTCCCACCGCCTGGGTTGAGCCGCTTTACCCAGGCGCTTACCCAAGCTTTCTGGGCGTCACCTACGCTTCCGTTTGGTGGGACTACTTTTTCAGCTTCTTTGTCGAGCGCCGCATCGTCCTGGCTCGGTTTTTCCTGGCAGCCGGGGCTAGCTTTACCCTGTTCGCTTTGGCGGGCTTGATAGACAATCTGAAGCGGTGGCCGTGGTGGCCTGTGGTGGCCAACATCGGACTCACCTGGTTTTTCTATCTGGCTATGTCCTTCAATCTGCCCCTCGATACAGCCGTCAAATCGACCTACATCTACACCTCTTTTCTGGCCTCCAGTCTCTGCTTTGCTTCGGCTTGTGCGAAGCTGAATCAACGCGCCCAACTGGTGATGGGCCTGTGGTTAGGATTGTTCGGATTGGTTACCGCCTGGGTTTTCTGGTTGTAGCAGTCGGGGCAGGCCCGAACGGTTTAGCCCGCGAAGCGCCAGAGCGGATGCAGACTAGCGTCACCAGCATTTACCAGCGCCGTATCCGAGAGCTTTTTCAGAAGGCCATCCCGCCCGGTAAGACCGTCCTCGAGGTGGGCTGCGGGAGAGGCGACCTCCTGGCTTCTCTGTCTCCCTCCCGAGGGCTAGGGATCGACCGCGACCCCGGTGCCGTCCACCAGGCTCGCAAGGCCTATCCTCACCTCGAGTTCCAGCAGCAAGAAGCGGAAAAGTTGACGGTTGAAACCACTTTTGACTACATCGTGATGGCCGATCTGCTGGTGTCGGTCACCGATATCTTGACCCTCTTCGAGCGTCTCGAGGCCGTCTCTCACGCCGACACTCGCTGGGTGGTGGCCTCTCACAACGCCCTCTGGCAAGGCTTGATCTCGCTGGCTGAAAGGCTCGGCCTCAAGCGGATCGCTCAGGGCTCGAACTGGCTGGGGGCGGCCGATATCATCAATCTCTTTCGACTGGCCGACCGCGAGGTAGAAGGGTGGAAGACCGACCTTTTGCTGCCGCTACCGGTGGCCGAGAAATGGCTTCGGCCGCTGGAGAGACTGACCACCCCTCTCAATTGGATTATGTTTTTTGTAGCCCGCCCGGGGTTTCGTGTCGAGATGGAGAGACTGCCGGTCACGGTGCTGGTGCCTACCCGCAACGAAGTGGGCAACGTCCGCTCAGCCGTCGAGCGGATCCCAGAAATGGGTAGCGGCACCGAGATCCTTTTCGTCGACGGCAGTTCAACCGACGGCACCCAGGCCGAGATCGAGGCTCTGATCGAGGAGTTTCCCGAGCGTACGATTCGGTTGATTCATCAGGTCGACCCCGAAGGTCCTGAGGATGCGGCCACGGCTCGAGCCCAGAGAACGGGAAGGATGCTGCCACAGGGCAAAGCCGACGCAGTGCGCAAAGGTTTTCGGGCGGCCCAGGGGGAGGTTCTGATGATCTGTGACGCCGATCTCACTGTGGCCCCCGAGGATCTGCCCCGTTTCTATCGGGCCTTAGCCACTGGCAAAGGGGACTTCATCAACGGGAGTCGCCTCCTCTATCCCATGGAGGAGGGGGCCATGCGCTACATCAATCTTCTCGGGAACAAGTTTTTCAGCGTCGTCTTCACCTGGTTGCTAGGGCACTATGTGAAAGACACCCTTTGCGGCACCAAAGTGCTCCGCAAGAGAGACTACGAAAGGGTGATGGCGTTCCGCCAAACGGTGGGGGATTTCGACCCCTTCGGAGACTTTGAACTCCTCTTCGGAGCTTCGGCCGCCGGGTTGCGCATTATCGATCTCCCGATCCGCTATCGCCGCCGCCTTTACGGTGAACCGAAGATCGAGAACTTCCGCCATTCGGTGTTGCTTTTTCGGATGGTGGGGAAAGGTCTTTGCAGTCTGTCTCTGTTGAGGGGAGCTTCTCAACGACCACCGTCATAAAGAGTCCCAGCAGGTCGTTAAGGGGCTTGAGCCAACCCTCGAGCCGCTTGAGCCAGGGCCAAGCCGGTCCGGGAAGAAAGCATCGGTAACGAAGGCCACCGCTCAGGAGATAGCGCAGCGGGGTGTGATGCTGGCGCCTCACCAGCCGAAGGCGGGGGAAAGAGCGGCGCAAGCGAGCAGCCTCTCGCACGAAGAGAATCCAGGGCAGAGCTTGATTGCTGTGGGATAACGGTTTCCCCGGAACCAAGCTCAAACCGGCTTGAGGTAGGAAGGGCTCGTGGTGGAGCCAGGTGTAGATCAGGCGGCTCAGGGGCGTATTGGCCGGTTCGATACAGATCATCCTGCCACCGACTCTCAGGCACCGTTGCGCTTCGCCCAGAAAAAGTAGAGGTTCGGGAAGATGGTGCAGGGTATTCAAGAGATAGATCGCCGTTAGACTCTCATCCTCGAAGGGCAGAGCCTCAGCCGAAAAGACCCGGTCCAGATGGGGGAGTTCTAAGATGTCTGAAGTGATGGTTTGGGGAATGACTTCTTTGAGAAATCCCCCTCCTGAGCCTATCTCGAGACGGTTTCCCCCTAGTTTCGGCGAGAGTTCCTCAAAAGTCTCGTACCAGTCCCGATAGAGGCTTTCCAAAGCGGGCTTTGAGCGCAGAATCCGCCGGTGGAGCAGAGTGGTCTGTGGGTCGTCAAGATCGAGGCCATGGGTTTCAGGAAGGCGAAGGAGACCGAACAACTCAGGTGACTAGCACCGGATGATTTCGATGACGAGTGGCTTCAGGGTGAGCGATGAGATTGAGGGTCAAACAACGATGGAGTTCTTCGATACCCTGCTCGAGAGTGTAGCACGGTTCGAACCCCAAGGTTTTGCGGACCTTTTCAAAACAAACGTGAATACTTCGCATATCCCCATCGAATTGAAGCTCCCGCTCCTCGACCACCAGATCGGTCCAGCGAGCACGAATCATCTCCACCAACCGTGCTTTGCTGGAATTGAGAGATTCCCCACCGATATTGAAAACCTGGCCAGCCACCTGGGGGCGGGGAGCCTCTAGCAGGGTCGTTAAGGCCCGCACCACGTCTTGAACATGAACGAAAGCCCGGTTGAAATCTTTTTGGTAGATCACCAGCTTCTGCCCCAAATGAGCTGTGAGGGCGAACTGATTGACCATCAGGTCGAAGCGGGTTCTAGGAGAGACGCCGAAAAGAGTGGCCAGTCGAACGCAGGTCACGGCCGGGAGATCGTCCTGGCATCGTTCCAGCAAGAACTCCTCGGCGGCCACTTTTGATTCGGCATAGACCGATTGAGGTCTAAGGGGAGAGTCCTCTCGAACCACCCCATTGTCGGCCACACCGTAGTTACTGTACGACGAGGCAAAGATCATCCGCTCCACCCCAGCCTTGTGAGCCCCTTCATAGACGGCTCGCGTTCCCTCAACGTTCACATCCCAGGAGTGCTCGCGCCCGACCTTTTTGCAGACGGGAAAGCCCACCAGAGCAGCCAGATGGATGACCGCATCGACCCCCTCCAGCAAACGGTCCAAAAGCGCTCGGTCACGGACATCGCCGTGGTGGAAATGATAGTTGGGGAAGTTCAGAAATGCCAGCATCGCATCGCCCCCGTGCAACAGGGTGTCGCAAACTCTCACTTCGACGCCGGCCTGAAGGAGGCTTGGGGTGAGGGCGGTACCGATATAGCCAGCTCCGCCGGTAATCAGAATTTTCTTGAGATTCTTCAAGGCTTTCGGTCTTGTTTCCCAGGCTCGATTTTCTTCCTGCTACCGTTCCCGGGTCAGTCCAGAAGAATCAGTTCCCCCGGAGTGCCTTGAGGAAGGTGAGCCTTCGTCTGAGAAAGTCGAGCACGAGAGAACTTATCGAGACGCACATCCCGGGTGTTCTGGTGCAAAGTGACTCGTCTTAAAGTGATGGTGCCACCTCGCTCATAAAGCCACTTCTTACGATAGGCGTCTACGGCCACCCGGCAGGATTGAAAGTGGGAATCCACCACCTCAGCCACCGAGTCGTCTTTCACCTGGACCCCGATGAAACAGTCCGCCAGAGAAAGCTGGGAGGCCAAAAAGCGCGTTCCATCCCCGACGCTGATCCCTTTGTCACCGCAGGCCTCAAAGTGGCTAGCCTGGACTTCGATGTCAGCCTCCATCAAGTCGAGGCCGTCGTTACCGCAATGCACAAAACGGCAATCCCTCACCAGGCCCCGGCACATATCGAGGTCGAGGCCATCGAAGAGCGCCCACTCAAACAGGCAGTTCTCGACCAGGATCTGGCTACCTTGTAAGTTGACCGTGTCATCGCTCACCGAGTTATGGCCGAATCGGCATTGGGCCAGAACCACATCCTCACTCCGATAGACGTTGAACATACCTTTCGGCTGGAGTCCTCCAAAACGGCCGATCGAGCCCCCTCGAACCTCCAAGTGCCGAAATCGACCCCTATTCTCGAACAGAATGAACGAACCCCAGGGGCTGTCACCCGCCGGCACCATTCTGATGGGCTCTTCAGCTGTCCCTTCCATGGAAACCGGCCCGGCGGCCAGGACGCTAACTCCCGGCGCGAGGGCCAGAGTGGTGCCGGGTTCGACCCGTAGAGATTGATGGGGGGCTAAGATTTTGTCCTGAGAGAGTTCGACCCGCCCCGGTCCCCAGACGATCGGCTCCGGTTGATTACGAGCAAAGAACCAGGGGTGGATCGACAAGCAAGGCGTGGGGTCGGGAAAGGGGCCAGGCCTCACGACTTGACCGCTGAGGGCGTTGCTAAAGCGAAGCTCCTCGGGTCGATTACGAAGCTGATAAAGGAGCGGAGCGGCGGTCAGATAGTCCACCCCTTCGTAAAGCTGAACCTGGGCTGACAGACCGGGATAGAGCACCATCGAGTCGCTTTCGACCCCCCATTGGTCGGTCACCACCGAGGTCGAAGTCACCTCGACGGCGACGTTGCCAAAGACTGCCACCAGGCAACCGTCAGGGTTCTCTTGAACGGCCACTCTGGCATCTTGCAAAAAGGCTCCGAGGTGGGCGTGACGTTGTTCGATGAACTGACGCAGTTCGAGCTTCTTGGGTTCTAGACTCAAAACCGAATGAGGAGCATAGTAGACCGGCATTCCCGGCACCTCTACCGGATTTCGTTCCAGCTCACCCAGGGCCTGATCGGCCCGAAGCTCGGGCTCGATCCGCTCATACAGATCCTGGCAGAGGCGAGTCAGCTCGGCTGGAGCGGCCGGCCCGTTCAGTAAATTGTAAAGGACCTGGTTGCGTCGATGGACCCAGCGGGGGTCCTGGCTGGCCAGGAACTGAATGCGGTTGGAAAGGCAATTAGCGGGAACGTCCGGGCCTCGCCAGATGCCAAATCCGTTGAAATCCCAAACCACCGGCTCCAGTCGACCTACAACGGGAGAAAGATAGTAGAGATGATTGTGGGACTGATCGATATGGGACGTCCCGGTCAGAATGACCAGGGCCCACCAGCGGGCGTATTGCTCGGGGTCGAGGACCGCTCGCAGCTGGTCCATCTGGTCAGGGGCCAGGCGTCCCTGGCGAGCCAGGCCACGAAACTGCTCGAAGGTCTCGAGGTCGGCCTGGCTAGGGTCGGCCCCGTCGAACTTCCATCCCTCCAGACCCTCTCCCCACAGATCGCCTCCATCAAAACGGTCCCCTTTGAAGAAAACCCCGGGCATTCTTTGATGTTCCAAGAGCAGTGCTTCGCTGGCCGTATAGCTTCGAAGATAAAGGCCCATCGCATGGCCGTTGAGCACCAGTCGAACGTGGTCAGAAAGAGAGGAGATCAGGTCGAGTTCGCGGCCCAGTTGCTCGGGGAGCCAGTTCTTGATAGCCAGCACATCCTCGGGGCGCGACAACTCTACCAGGCGGCGACCTAGAGCGATCTCTGAGCGTTTGAGACGAACTCGAAAAGACGGTTTGACCGGCGAGTGATGCCAATAGGAAGTGCCACGAAGGGACACCGAGCCCTGTTGGTAGCGGTCACTCTCATCTCGATAGATCCCCTTAAGAAAGCGTTTCTGACCCAAAGCCCGCGCCCGTCGCAGCTCCTCGACAGCACCGTCCGGGAGGAGCAGCTCCAACTGAAGGACAGCTGAGCTACGAGGCACAGGACTGCCCCAGAGAAGACCTTGAACACCCACTCCGACCCGCTCGAATGCGCGCCGAAGCGCCAGCTCTTTGGAACCACGAAGAAAGGTGGTATTGAGCCCTTCGTCCTCTCGAACCAGAGCCAACACGCTCCCCGCCAGCAAGGTCGCAACCAACAGGAGGACGGGCCAAAAGCTTCTCCAGCGGTAGAGATGGGCCGCTCCCGGACTCGGCTCTAGCCAGATGCCTCGCCGCTCAATCTTCACGACTGAACCTTCCCAGGCCCCAAAAGAACAGTCCCCCGACCACCATGACAGAGGCACCCCGCCAAGCCGCCCGGCCCAGAGCCTGGTAAACCTCTGCACGTTGAAGAGAGGAGCGCTCCAGAGGATAGACCCTTTCGGCAGTGACTCGATAGATGAAGTAGTCGACCGATTCAGAGCTGGCCACTTCCAGCCAAACGGTCTGCTCTTGCCGGGTGCGTCGATGGTCGAGAACTCGCAGGTCGACCCCGGCTGGAAGTTCTAACTGTTCAGGCTCCGGGAAGTAGACCTCGGGCCCATCGGCTTGCTCTTGGGGCACCACAACCAGCTGTCCCTTTTGCCGGGCCAACACCAACAGTTGTCGATCTCCCACCGGCTCGGGCCGAATGGCCTCGGTATAGTCTCGAGTCAGGCCCGAGAAGCCAACGGCCAGAGCCAGGGCCAAGAGAGCCAGCAGGCCGGCCTTCAAGAGGTGACCTCAAGCAACCGATGAACGGCGGCCCAGCGTCGCCGATTGGGCAGGCCGGCCCGAGCGTTGACGCCCTCGAGATACTTAGAGAACCGAATCGGTCGCAGCCCCTTATCGACCAAGCGCTGGCGAACCCAGCGGGGGAGTCGACGGTTGAACTTCACCTCGAGAATGATGTCGGTGGTAGGACAGATGGGAAGGCCGGCACCTTGTTCAAGGTCAGCGGGATTGTAGACATTGCAGCGATGGTCAAAGGTCACCCGCAAGCCCGGATCGACACGTCCCAGCCAGGCCTGACGGTGATAGCCGATGATATGGATGGGGCGGAGCTGTTGGCGGGCGGCAGCGGCCACAATAGCCCCGGAAGTCGGATCGGGTTCTCCTTCCAGACAGCTAGCCAGCTCAACCAGGTCGAGTTCCCCCAACAGAAGGGAGCGGGCCCGTTCTGGCACCAGCCGGACTCGCTCTTTCCAGACAGTCTGACCGGCCCGATGCTTGATTTCGAAGAAGTAGGGTCCTTCCTCTCGATACCAGCGGAGTCGAAATTTTCGCCGGATTTCCACGCCGTCTAACTTCTCCCAATAGGCCTCAAAATCCGGCGTGTCATAATACTGGCTGCGGACGTGGTAAAGGCCTGATGGGCCGTGGGCGTCAAACTCCAACCCTGGCTCGAGGCTCTCCAGAAGCCGCTTTTTGACCTCGGCGTCGATGCGGAACTTGAGCTCGTAGCGCCAGCGCCGTCCCTTCACGGCTCCTGGCCGTGAAGGTCAACATGATAGGTCACTTTAAGGTTCTCGTTGGCGGCCGTCAGTTTTTCCACCACCTGGGCCGCGGAGACGCCCTCAGCCTGGCGTACCGAGAAGACAGCGTTGAGAAAAAGTCCTTGGCGAGCCGACTCTAGCAAGACCAGACTGTAGCCGGTGAAGAGCTGTTTGAAGGTGTCTTCTAGAACCACTAACGGGTCTTCGCCGGCCGGCAAACGAATCTTCAGCAAACGCTCGGGAGCCTCGTCACTGCGACCATAGCCGAGACTATGCAGCACGACCATGGTAGCACAGATGGCCCCGGTAGCTCCCAGCGCAATAGAATAAAAACGCGTCCCCGCAGCCATGGCCACAGCCAGCCCGAAGAAGATGTAGCCGACGTCGCGGGTCTCTTTGACGGCATTCCGGAAACGAATGATCGACAAAGCACCGATCAGCGAGAAGGCCCGGGCTAAATTGGAGCCGATCACCACCATGATCACGGTCGTTACCATCGCCGTCAAAACGAGAGTTTGCACATAACTCTGCGAATAGCCCGGGCTACTATGAGTGTACCGATAGACAGCCCCGATGATCAGAGTGCAGAACACCGTCACTCCCAGAGCAAAAAACAGTTCCCACAGCGGAAGGACCTCGGTTTGGCCAGCCTCAAGTCGAAGGAATCTTACAATCTCGCCCATGGAAACATGGGTTTCTTGTCGTCTTCGAGACCTCCCTCCTGAGGGGCTGGTTCAGCCCTAGCCGCCAGCTCGGATCACTTTGTAATCGTTGGCTTCCAGCAAAGCCTGAAGGTTGGTCTTTGACATGTTGAGTCTCGAACAACACGATCAGGTCTTTCCCTCTACGCTTTTCGCGCCTCATCTTGATGCGCCCGTTCCCGGTGGTGCGAGGAATCTTCTTGTGGCAGCGGCAGGGAAGGTGCTTGCACTTTGAGCACCAGTCAGGGTCGGTGGAATAACTCAGCTCCATAGCCACGCGGTTCGACACAGGGCTGGCTGTTCTCTTCTCGAACCGTGGGGCGATGAAGCAGCTTTATCTCAGGAAGCCCCAGGATCTGGTTCTGCGAGAGGTCCCCACCCCTCAGCCCGGACCCGGCGAAGTGGTGGTGAGGGTGCGGGCCGCTCTGACCTGCGGGACCGATCTGAAGTTCTTTCGCCGAGGTCATCCTAAGTTTCCCTTACCGACCGCCTTCGGTCATGAATTCTCGGGCGACATCGAGACGGTCGGGGAAGGGGTCGAGCAGTTTCAGCCGGGTCAGCCGGTGATGCTGGCCCCCACCGCCCCCTGCGGAACCTGCTTTGACTGCCGTCGGGGCTTTGAGAACCTGTGCAAATTCTGCATGGATGGGCTTCTGCTGGGAGCCTTCTCCGAGTTCGTCAAGGTTCCCCAGCATATCGTCGCCCGTAATCTCTATCCCAAGCCTGACTCGATCGACTATTTCCGAGCGGCCATCATGGAGCCTCTGGCTTGTGTCGTTTACGGCCATCAGCAGGTCGAAATCCGACCTACCGACACGGTGGTCGTCATCGGCGCGGGCCCCATCGGGCTGTTGCAACTGGCCCTCTCTTGCCACCGAGGGGCCGCTCGTACGATCGTGGTCGGCAGACGCGAAAGACGGCTGGAGGCGGCCCGCGCCATGGGCGCTGAGAAGGTGATCGAAGTCAACCAGGGTTCGATCGTCCCCCACGTGATGGAAGCCACCGAGGGAAGAGGGGCCGACCTGGTCATCGAGTGCACTGGCCAACCCAACGTCTGGGAAGAATCCCTGGCAGCCACCGCCGACGGGGGGACGACAGTCGTCTTCGGTGGTTGCAAGGCCGGCTCTGAGGTCACCTTTCCGGTTCAGGAATTGAGCCGTCGAGACCTCACCGTCAAAGGGGTTTTCCATTTTACTCCCGCCGCTGTCAGAGAGGCGAGAGAGCTGCTGGTCGACGAGACCTTGCCGGTCGACGATCTCATCACGGCCATTCGACCGATGTCGGACTACCAGTCCATCTTTGCCGATCTCTCGCTGGGCAAAGCCATCAAATACGGCATTCTCCCCGACCAGTGAGCCGTCGAGTGGTGTTCTTCGGCCGAAACGGCCGTCTGAGCACCCGTCCTCTCGAGGCGATTCACCAGAGGCTGGAGCTGGTGGGTGTGGTGGAGGGAGACTGGACAGCCCCGGGTCCCTGGTGGGGCCACTGGCTTGGCGGTCAACCGATGGCCGGCAATCTGGAGCGGTTCAGTCGAGCTTATGGCCTCCCTCATCTCAAGGTGAAATCCGGTCGTGACCCCTCCCTGAAGCCTTTCCTGCACCAGCTCCGGGCTGAGGTGATGGCCCTGGCGAACTTTCCTTTCCGCTTACCCCCGACCGTGCTCGACCTCTGCCCAGGCGTCAACCTTCACCCCTCTTTGCTGCCGCTCTACCGGGGAGTCTATCCCTGGCTTTGGCAGTTCTACCATCAGGAAACAGAAGGGGGCTGGACCGCCCACCTCCTCGATGAAGGGCTGGACCGGGGACCGATTCTGGCTCAACAGCCGTTTCCGATCCCGTTTGGCGTCACGGCCTCAGAACTGATCGACCAGGTGCTCCAGCCGGGGGCCGACCTGTTGGCTCAGGTCCTTTGCGAGCAGCCACTACCCACCCCCAGGAGCTCGCAGGGCCCCCCTGGTTCAACCCGGTCAGAAACTAGTTAAGTGGTCCAGTTGGCCGGTAGAAAGAGTCTATCACTTTCTTCGGGGAGCACCTCCGTGGCACGAGGAGTTGGGCCTTCGACCAGGATTTCGCTGGCGCGCTATCGGTTTCTCCAAGACGCCCTCCGGTCAACCCGGTCGCATCTTGGCCAGCCGCCAGGGCTGGGCGCTCGCCTGCCTGGACGGAACGGTGGCTTTGTCTCTCGAGCCCCAAAGCCGAGAGCTGGCCCGACTAGGGGCGACTTTGACGGGACTGGGAGCGGCCGCGTTATGGTTGATGCAGGCCAGTCAGGTCGGGTGTCAAACCTGAAGAACGGGGAAGGTGCGTTGGGAGGCTAGATGATCCGCAGGATGGCTGAGATGACCTGGTATGAGTTGGACGAACTCGACCGCTCTAGAACCCTCATCTTTTTGCCCCTCAGCCCCCTGGAGCAACACGGTCCCCATCTTCCTGTGGGTCTTGACCTGTTCGGAGCCGACTACCTGGCCAGGCGAGCGGCCGAGCTGTTCGTGCTTGAGTATCCAGACTGGGACGTCTTAATCCCCCCGGCCCTGCCCCTCGGTTCCAACGCCTTTGACTTTCCGGGCGGAATGTTCACCCGTCAGCGGGTGCTCCGGTCCCTGTTGGTGGATTACCTCAGTGCCCTTTGTCGCAACGACTTTAAGAATGTCGTTCTGATGAGCGTCCACGGAGGCACGGGCCACATCGTGGCTATGGAAGAAGCCTGCGAAATCATCAACAAGAAATTTGAAGCCCGAACCGTCTCGCCTACCGGGGCCCTGGCCATGAAATTCTTCTCAGGTGCCTACGACGAGGACCTCGATCGCATGCTGGAGCGGCCTCTGGCAGAAGAGGAGAAAGCCATGCTCCGCTGCGACTGGCATGCCGGTCAGTGGGAGACCAGCCTGATGCTAGTCATCTGCTCGGAGATGGTGCGGGACTCCTATAAAGACCTCGAGCCCGTGATCGAGGAAGACTTTCGCCGTGTCAACGACGAGCTGATCCGGACTGTAGGCGGAGGAGCCGGCTATTTGGGGGCTCCTCATTTGGCCAGCCGTGAGTTCGGCGAAGCCATGATCAAACTCTTAGTTCGAGACGCTGTCACCATCATCGAGCGAATCGTGGTCAAAGGCCAAGCGGTCGGGGCCGAGGAGCGCTCTCCCCTCTACGACATCCCTTTCATGCGGACCGACTTTGTGCGGAACTCGGTGGCTGTGGGAGCCGGAGTCCTACTCACGTTACTGGGTGGAATCCCTCTGGTCGACGCGGTCCTCAAAGGCTCTCTTCAGATTCCTGGGGTCGATCCCCCCAACAAGGAAACTCCAGAGGAAATTTAATCATTCCTTAACGGCCCTCGGTTAGTCTCATCTTAGCGGGAGGCAAACCGACGCTAGGAGCCGATCCCGTGCCCAAGAATGAGCATTGCCGTAGCGATGGGGACTATCCCTATCGACGCCACCTGCTCATCGCTCCTCAAACGTCGCGGCTTTTCACTCCGGCTGGATGCTCGAAAAGCCCCGAAAACGCCAACCAAGTCGCTCAGATCTTTGTGGCCCAATACCACAAGCTTCAGACTGAGCCTGAGCCCGAGGTGAACCTCAAGAGAGTGGACGACGAGCAAGTCATCCTGCAACGTCACCCCAGCGCCCTCTATATGTCGGCGGTGGAGTCTTCCCTGGAGGACGGAGTGGCCATTCCTACTCCCACGATGGTGCCTACCGAGGAAGTCTACCGCCAAGACAATGACCGCTTAATAGTGACCCAGTATTTCGTGGGCCAGGACTTCAGCCGTGACGCCCTAGAGTATCAGATAGAACTCCGGGGCAACGAGGTCCATCTCAACGGAGTGGAATATCTGGCCAACCACCAACCCGAGATTCCTCAGACCAAAGCTGGTCTGGCCGCCCTGGGGTCGGCCCTCCTGGAGTCCTGGCAATTCAAGACCGACCCTACTTGACCTGAGTGGCTGGGCAGATCTCACGATAAGCGCATTGAGAGCAAACCCGTTGACGTGGGCTAGCGGTGTAATCCCGGACCCGAATACCAGCCGCCGCTCGTCGAATCTTGCCGGAGGCCTCTCGCAAACGACCAGACTCGACGGCCGCTCGGCCGATGATGCCGCTCTCTAGAAAATAGAGTTCAACCCGACTCGGGAAGACCCCGTAGTTAGCTCGATAAGCGTGGGCATAAATAGCTAGTTGGAGGCTCTCTCGGGCTCGCGTATCCGCTTGCTCCTGAGTGCGAATGGCAGCCGACTTATAGTCGGTCAAGACGGCTTCCCCGGCTCGAATATCGACTCGATCCCAGCGTCCTATCACCCGGTTGCGGCCCACCATGAAGGAGAAATCCTTCTCCACGTGAGTAGGGATCTGCTCCTGGCTAGACTCACGCGAATAGAACTGCCTCAGGGTTTCTAGACCTTCCTCAAACCGCTGTCGTTCATGGTCGAGAGTCAAGAATCCGAGACCGGTCCAGGCCTTCTTGAAGGTCTCTTCTAACAGGTCAAGCTTCTCTTCTCGACCCGCCATCCGGGCCTCGAGGTAAGCCGAGACAGCCTCGTGAAGAGCGTTTCCGTAGACCACCGAGTGATGGGGCAGAATCGGCACCCTCAAGACGTGGACAAACTTGTATTTCAGGGGACAGGTGAGATAGTCGTCAATCTTGCGAAAGGACAGGGTCAAGACCTGGTCAGGAGCCATCTTAGACCAACCCTGTTCCGGGGTTGGTTCGGGGGCAAAACGGGCCAGAGACTCCAAGGGTGAGGTTCTGACCACAGCCAGATCCACCCGAGGTCGATCGAGGGCTTCTAGCACAAACCGACTGACTTTCTGGCTGCGACCCTGCCCGCTGTCGGCAGAACTGGAAAGCCACAGCAGACTCTTGGCCCGGGTGAGGGCCACATAGAATAGACGGCGCTCCTCCTGAATGTGGCGCTCAGGCGTACCAACGTTAGGGTCGCGAATCAACTCAGCCGGAAACTCGAGATTCTGAAACCGCTCCCGAGTCGGGAACCGTCCCTCCGAGAGGCCCACCAAAAAAACGGCAGGAAACTCCAGACCTTTACTTTTGTGGACAGTCAAAAGCTCGACCGCCTCGGCGCCCGCATCGGCTTCGACCACCGGGGGCGAGTCACCGGCCTCGATCAAGAGGTCGAGATGACGAACGAACTGGGGTAACTGAGCCCCTGGGTAAAGGGTCTCGAAACTCTTGAGAATCTCAAAGAAACGGGCCAGGTTTTGGATGGCGCTCTCTCCCTCCTGGCCCTGTCGGGTGAGCTGCTCAAGCCAGCCGGTCTCAGTGACGAAGCGATAGAGAATACGGCCCGGCGATTCGTCGGCGATCGTCTCAAGATAGCGGTCGAGGCAAGCCAGCATCGAGACGATAGCGTCCCGGGTCAGGCTATCGATCTCAAGCCGGTCGTCGGCCTCCCCCAGGGGGTCAGCGTGAAGTTCCAGCACCTTTCTCAACGGCTGGTTAC
>CAYRFU010000018.1:0-36265 GCA_964423525.1 uncultured Burkholderiales bacterium
AACTTGCTTCCGCCGCTCAAAGTGACTTTCCGGCCGGACTTCTAGCTAGAAGGGCCGGCCTAGCCGCTGCCATTACTCGTTTCTTCACCCAGGTCACAGGTGGCGACGGGCTCCGAGATACCTCTTCTGAAAGTAGGATTCTTCCAGGCTACCGATGGTCACCTTTTTAGCTCGGGAAGAGGCGTGAATGAACTTCCTCTGACCCAGATAGATGCCCACATGAGACGCCCCCGGTGCGTAGGTCTCGAAAAAGACCAGATCTCCCGGCTGCTCTTTGCCTTTGGAGACTTTCTTACCGACGTTGTACTGGATGTCAGCCGTGCGGGGAAGCTTGACTCCGTGGCGAGCAAAGACCAGCTGAACGTAGCCCGAGCAATCCGCCCCGGTAGCTTGCTCCCCACCCCACACGTAAGGAATTCCCATCAGACCTCGGGCTGTCTTGAGGAGCCCGAAGATGGCTCGACCTCGTCGAGAGGAGAGGCTACGCCGTCGTTGGACCGGCTGGCCCCGACTGGGGATTTCGATCGTTCGTCCGTCGTTGGTGGTCATCACACTCTGAGCCCTAGTTTGAGGGGGAGCTTGACCGACCGTTCCGTAACGCTCGAGATAGGAAATCTCCTGAGGCGTCGGGTTTTCCGGTGCCACAGGAGCTTTAGGAACGGGCTTAACAGGCCGGCGAGCGATCGCCCCCGGTTTCAGCTTGTCCCAATCGATCTCTCCACCAGCCTGCTGAGGCTGCGGGTTGGGGACACATAAGAGTGAACCAGGCTCAAGCCTTCCCTCTGAGAGACTCGGATTCATGGCCATAATGGCGCCTCGGTCCACCCCAAACTGGAGAGCGATACTGACCAGACTATCACCGGGCTGGATACGGTAATAGGAGTAATACTCCTGAGCCGAAGCGGGCAGACAGAGCAAGATCAAAAACAAGACTGAAAGGCTGACTTTTATCACATTCCTACCTCTGCGCTAAGATGCGCCGGCGGTCTGTTCTCGAGAAGCCGTCACTACCCTGTTTCTTCCCTTCATTTTGGCCTGATAGAGCGCTTGGTCGGCTTCTTCCAGCCATTCGCTGACAGTTTGCTCGGGCCGAAACTCGGCTACCCCGGCCGAGAGAGTGACCTTCAGCCCCCCCAGGCTAGAGGCCTCGACTTTCTCTCGAATCCGCTCGCCTACTGTCCGGGCTGTTTCAAGGTCTGCTTGAAGAATCAAGCAAAACTCTTCGCCTCCATACCGAGCCACCGAGTCTTCCAAACGACAGCTATCTTGGAGCACCTGGGCCAGGTCGACCAAAACCTGATCGCCCACTTGATGTCCGTGAGTGTCGTTGACCTGCTTGAAATGGTCGACGTCGACCATGATGATGGATTGAACCGATTCTGGCCGCTGGGTGCACTGCTCCAACTGGTTACGTAAGTAGCGTCGATTCCATACCCCCGTAAGCCCATCCACGGTAGCCTCGAGGGCTGTTCGCGCCCCCTCAAGAACGGTTTGGCGAGTCTGCGACTGAATGAGATTGGCCAGCAACACGCTAGCGAACAGGAGCATCACATGATGTCTCAGATGGGTAAAATCGGGGTTGACTGTTTCTTGAAGACGGGTCAGATCAAGACCCATATAACACAACAGAACGCCCGTGTTCACCGCCACCCCGAAGCGAGTGCCACTCGAGAAACGCATGCCAGAAGCGATCACCAACATGTAAAGTCCGGGCACACCCGACAGTTGCAGCACCATCAGGCTGTCGTCTTGAGGGACAGCAAAATAGGTCAAGACTGGTAGCGAGAGCAAGATGGCGTCCACACCGATGGAACAGAGGGTCAAATTCTTGACCGAACCCGGGCGGCGCTTCAAGTAGAGATAAGTCACTCCCGAGAAGCACAAGGCCACGGTCGTCCCCAAAACCAGCAGCCAGAACGTCGGAGGCGGCGCCCCGCCCGCCGCCTCACCCAGGACATTCACGTTCATGCCCAACAAAAGAACAGCCAGAACGGTGCGAAAGATGGCGATTCTCAACTCGACCTGGCGGGCCGACTCGAGCAAGATCCTGGTCACCAGGCCCTGGGTGGGTTTTTCCTCCAAAAGCGCCCCCGAGTTTAACTGGGATTCATCACCATGGAGTAGACTCTCCTGAGATCAGCTCGCTCCCCGGTGGTGGTCACGATGACATCCACCGGCATATCCTCAAGATCCTGCACGGGGTTGCCACCGGGAGGGTGTTCATGGTTGCCGTGGTCGTGGTTGTTATGCCAGGAAACAAAATCCTGACTTCCCTCAAGCAGGAAGTAGCTCATAGGGTAAGTGCTCATCCATTGGCCCTGAAAGCTGACCTCCTGGCCGTTAAGCTGGCCTACCAACAGTCCGGTCCGATCGTCATCAAGCTGGAGTTGGAACTCACCGAGGCGCTCGGCTACGAACTGATGGTGACCGACCAGGTTCTCTTCGTGGGCGTTCAGGGAACCCTGAAACGGCTCGGAATCGGGCACGCGATGGAGAGTGATCTGATAATTCTCTCCCTGCCAAGCCGGCATGCCCTCAATATCGATGTCTCGCCCCGGCCAAAAAAACTCTGGACCATGGGTGCCCACCTCTAAAGCCAGATCGGGGCGGCCCTCCCGACGCAAGTGAAGAAACCCGTCGCGGATCTCGTAGTCACCTTCTTGGCGAGGAAAAATCTCTCCATAGATTTCACCTTCCAGCACAAACCTGTCGCCCTGGAGGTCGAGCCGAGCCACCTGATGGCTCTCACCGGCCGGGTCCTCGGGAAAGGTGTCGATGGTATAGGTTTTATTGGCGAAAGCCGCCGTTTGGGATATCCTCACGGAAGTTCACTCCTTATGCAAAATCCGGCGAGACGCTAGTCTCGAGGTGAACCCCCCGTTAAAATTCTCTCACAGTTGGCCAGGTTTGTCGGTCGACTTGAGACTGCGATACTGGTCGAGGGTCTGACCCTCAAGCCCGATGGCTCGATAGTCGATCCGGTCGCGGTCGATATCGACCACCCAAACGTGGGCCTGGCTCGAGGCTTTGGCCTCATACCATCGGCGCGTGGATTGAACAGACCGGGGTGGGCGTCCCCAACAACCATCTCCGAAATAGACCGTGCCTTGTTGAGCCACCTGGTCGTTGACGATAGGATAGGTCCGTTTGAGGGTGTGGTCGTGATTCTCAAAAGCCGCCGTCAGCTGAAACTGGTCAAACAAAGGTGTCCACTCTTTGCGAGAACGGTCCGAGTGAAGATTGCGAAAGGGTCGGTGGGAAGGGTAACAAGGCACGTGATAGAGGGCCATCTTCCAGCCCGAATCACACTCCTCAAGAGCCTTCTTAAGCCAGGCTCGTTGGGCTCCTCCCTGAGGGGCAACATGACCGGTATCGAGCACGAACATCGTGGTGTATTCTCCCAGACGCCGTCGGAAGTAGCTGGTGCTGTCCTGACGGAAGAGACCGAAGTAGAAAGGAGCCTGGTCTTTGCGCCCTCCAAACCCGCCGCGCACGTCGTGATTACCGATGGCCAGAAGCATGGGGAGTGTATAGCCCTCGGGCGAGACCATTGTTTCCTCCCAGTTGTCCAACCAGCGGTCCCAGAAGTTCATCCGTTGGGGCAGACCGTCAGCGTAGGCGATGTCTCCCCCGATAGCGACCACGTCGGGGGAGGTGAGAGCGGCCTGGCGCAGCAGCTTGACGGTATCGGGCTGAAAATACATATCCCCCCCGGTCACCATGCGGATTTTCCCCTGGTCCGGAACAGTCCGAAACTTGGCCACGGGGCTAAAGCCGCCGCTGACACTCCCGGCCTGAAAGTAGTAAGTCCGCCCCGGCGTGAGTCCGGTTAGACGGGCCATGTGAATGCGTCGCTCTGTTTGAAACCACTGGTAGCTCTGCACTTTGGCCCGCTCAAGCTGCTGCGGCTCAAGCCCAAAACGCACTTCGGGTTGGTGGACCTTTCCCAAAGTGTGAAACACCACCGTCATTTCTCGACTCGTGTCTTCGCCCTGCCAGGTTAAATAGAGATGACGCGGTTGGGCCTGACCCACCAGGCTGAGAAGAATGATAAGGACAATTAAGCGTGCCATAGTTTACTTTACCCGGGCAGGCGCCGATGACGCCCTCTGGAATGAAACCTCCGATGGAACAATCACTTCCCCCCGGATTACCCCCCGGCTGTGTCGACAGTTTCCGACGCCTGCTGGAGTTTCCTCTGGAAGACCAGTCGAAGATGATCAAGGCAGTCGATCGGTATCTTGCCAAGGTGGCCGCAACCAATCGCCACCAGCCCGGCGTCGATGTGGCTCTCGCTCAACGGATCGCTTTGTGCCTGAAGACTCTGCTGGGCTATAATTCGGAAGTGTTTTGCGAACTCCATCAGGGTTGGATTCAAGCGGCTACTCGCTATTTTTTCTTAGACGACGACTCCGAACCCGATACCCGCTCGGTAATCGGCTTTGACGACGATGCGGCGGTAGCCAATTGTGTGGCCCTAGCCGTGGGGCGCCAAGACCTGGTGGTGGCCCTCACCTGATGGAGTTTCTGCCTGGCCAACGTTATGACTGCCTACGCTGCGGCCGAAGCTGCTCTTCGGGCTGGCAAGTCTTTGTCGACTGGAGCACTCGTCGACGCCTGGAGTCTCTCAAACTGGTGGAAGATGCCTTCGAACAAAGAGGGGCCGGGGCTTGCCTTAAGCTTCAAGGCGACCAGTGTATTTTTCTAGAGGACGGCCACACTTGCAAAATTCACGCCCAAGTGGGCGGCACCCAAAAGCCTGAGACCTGTCAAATGTTCCCGTTCTTACCGGTAGAGACCCCCGATGGGGTGCTGGTAGGCGCCTCCTTTTTCTGCACGGCTATCCAGCAGAACCAGGGCCGGCCCCTGGCCGAACACCGCGCCGATATCGAACGATTGGCGAAGGGGGCTCTCTGCCCTCGAGTCGGGTTCAACCCGATCCCCCTGGCTAACGAGACCACCTTAGCCTGGCCAACCTACAAGCTGCTGGAGGCCGAACTCCTCCAACGCTTCCAAAAGAATCGTTGGATAGCCCTGGGGGACGCCCTCTGGAATCTCTGTTGGTGGTGGTCTGAAAACGAACCGACCGAGCTTCGACCAGAGGATCTCCCACAGGCTCTAGAGCCCGGCCCCGAGGATCCCTTCTTGACCTGGCTTTCTCTCTCGTCTTTTCATCTTCTCCTGGCCCGAATGGAGTCACCTGGCTCGGGAGGGGTAGAGGCACTGCGGGCCCTCCAGGAGGACCAGGAGTTTTGCTTTGACGAGCTTTGGACGGGACGCCTCTCGGTGGCCGTTCAACGGGTTCAAAGCGCGCCCGAGGACCCTGGTCTCAACGCCCTGGTCGACCGCTACGTAAAGGCCCTTCTCTTTCGCAAAATCCTGGCCATTCGACGGCCTCTCTTAGAGAATCTTCTGCTGGTCCATTTCGGGATCCATCTGCTAAGGTTTTATGCTCATCTTCGAGCCCTGTCCCAGCAGCGGGAGAAGCTTAACTCCGAAGACCTCTTTTACGGCCTCGACCGGGTGGAACTAGTGCTCCTCACCCATACAGGAGAGGGT
This sequence comes from uncultured Burkholderiales bacterium, assembly GCA_964423525.1. Classification (GTDB taxonomy): domain Bacteria; phylum Vulcanimicrobiota; class Xenobia; order Xenobiales; family JADMJV01; genus CAYRFU01. The sequence goes on from CAYRFU010000018.1 coordinate 5,560, forward strand.
TACGCCGCTTCCGAGAACCTGGTTCGGTTCTGCCTCGACCGGGCCCGAACCCTTCGCCAAACGAACGACCGCCTACTCTAGTGTGGCAGAACTTGCTTCCGCCGCTCAAAGTGACTTCCGGTCGGACTTCTAGTATCCGTTCAGATCGTCGAGAAGGTCCTCGCGCCAGAGAGCGAGCATCCCTAGAGCCGCTCCCCCAGCGACCATCATCCCCACTTTGAGCGGAGTGGGAACCGGCGCGGCGGAAGCGGTGAGGCAACCTATTGCGGCCGGCCAGAAGGCCGCGCCCAGAGCCGTCCTCGTGCTGTTACCGAGGGCTTTACTAAACCCGGCGGGGGCCAAAGCCCCGCCGAGGGCCCCGGGGTAGCCCAGGGTCATTCCTCCTACCACCGGCAAGGAAAACCCGACCACGCCCGCTACCGCCCCCTGGGCCAAACGAGGGAGACCCGAGAAGGCTCTGGCAAACCCGGTCGGTTCCTGGCCCCCGATGTCGGCCGAGTCTTCTGGCTCTGACGGCTGTTGAGGGCTGTTCGGTCCTGTGGTGGCGCAGGCCAACGGTGCCGGTGTTAAGCGGGAAACAATCATAGCTCCGTTGTAGCAGCCGAGGCCTGACCCACACCATTTCTGAAAAGTAAAATGCTCCTCATTCCTGGTCGATCTCGTCACCGCCGGGAAGACTCTCCGACTCATCGGCCACCGCCGCCTCGAGCTGGAGTTCCTCGGGAGGAGGATCGCTGAGCTTGCGGCCCGTTATCAGGAAACGCCCGTGAAACCAGACAAAAAGGGTCTTGGCCATGGCCGCTACGGGAATGCCGATCAGCATCCCCCAAACGCCCATCAGTTCGCCACCAGCGAAGGCTCCAAACATAACAAACAAAGGCGAGACCCCGATAGCGTCACTCATCAACTTGGGTTGGACGGTACGATCGATGATATTGTTCACCAGATTGACCACAACCAAGACCAAAAAGGCGAAAGTCAGGTCGTTCTCGGGGAAAAACCCCAGCACTCCGCCCAGGAGAGAACTTCCCAGAATGCCCACAACGGGAATCGGATAGGTGATTCCAGCCACGAAAGAGAGCAGAAAGATATAGGGAAAGTGAGCCCCGTAAAACAAAGTCAAGATCCAAAGCGAAACGAAGGTCGCCACCATACAGGCGAAGCTGGTGATAATGGTCGCTTTAAGATAGCCCCCGAAGATCTCGTTCATCTTGAAGCCCAGTGAGCGAGCGTCGTCCTGGTAGTTGGGCGGCAACCATTCGACCAAATTGTCACCCATATCGTGCCAATTCTCGAGCATATAGATAGAAATCAAAAGACCGGTCAACAGGATCAACAGACCGGAAACCATCTGACCGATGAAGGTCGCCAGGTATTGAGCGATCTTGCCAACCCAGGAACCTATCTGGGCGGTACTGCTTTGGATGAATTGGCTCACCCGAAGATAAAGCTGATCCTGATACTGGTCGGGGATATGCACCTGCTCCATGAAGAAGTCGGCTTTCTCCTGGATCTTGAAGCGCAACTCGATGGGGTCGTCGAGCACACTTTGGAGAGCCACCACTTTCTGGACCTGAGCCGACACCTGAGGCACCAACAACGAAGCTCCCGCCACCAGAAAGCCCAAAAGAAGAGTGTAAACAATAGCGATAGCCAAACCCCGGCTCTTGACCCGCCGCTCGCGATGGATCGCCTCCACAATCGGGTTGAGCAGGTAGGCTATCAGCCAAGCGAGGGCAAAGGAGATGAGAGTACTCTGGATATTGAGGGCTAGCCAGGCTCCCCCCACCAACACCAGCACCCAGAGCATGGATCGCCACCAACTCATCTCTTCATACTCGTGATGGATGACTGTTTGCTCTTCCTCCATCGTCTCACCCCTTTCCGCTAATTGGGCAACGGTTTGAGCGTCAGCCCGGTATCAAACTGGTTAGCCATCCCCACAAAAACCTCCAAAATATCGAGGGTATCAGCAAAAGCTTCATCGGTGGGGATCACCTCCACCACTAACTCGGCACCAGGAACATTCTCAAAGCCCCAGACGGGAAACCTGCCCCGGGAGATAGGAAACCCGATCGTTTCGCCTGAGCTTGACAATCCGAACGAACCCCTCTCCTCTCGCCATACCTTCACGAAGGTGTGGGGAATAGGGTCGGAGTAGGTTGGTTTCACCAGCAGCCCGTGCTTAGAAAAATAGACCTGATATCCGTCGTTGTGGGCCAGGATAGAAGGCGGCCCCTGCCCGTCCCAGATGAAGAATTGGCGCCGACCGAGATGGCCATCAGCCATCACTTCTCGCACCGGATCGCCGTGGTAACGAGGTTGGGCGATCGGCCATTCGTGCTGATGAAGAGCCTCACGAAGAAGCTCCAACTGCATGGCCAGCTCTCTGAGTTTATCCGGAAAGATGGGAGTTCCGTCCTGAGGGACCTCATTCCAGGGCGATTCAGGAGCCTGTTCGGCCAGGCACCGAAACAAAACATCGAGATGCTCAACCGCCCCCTTACACCCTTCCAGTCCCCCGAACACGCTGAGAAAACAGGGGTCACAGTAGCGCAAGATGTCGTTGTTCCCTTTGAGAACAAAAAGCTGGCGCATCTCCTCCCATTGGAAGAGCGGACGGCCGTCGCTATAATAGTCAACAATCTTCTCTTGAGCCAAACGGCAGGGACGAGCGTTGACCGCAAAGATGTCGACAGCGAGTTCCCAAGATTTTGTGGCCGGAGTGTGCAGCACAGGCGCCGCAAAGTTCGGACACCGCCGGGGTAGCCCCTCCCACGAGGGGACGGGCACCTGACCCAGAAGCTTGTCAAAGTGAAGGGTGTCGTCTTGCTACTTTGGCTAGCCGTTTCCGGTCTGGCCGGGGCCGATTCGCTCGAGTTTCGAACCCATCCGCCTGGAGCCTCGGTCTATCAGGGCGGAAAGCTGCTTGGCAAAACTCCTTTGGCTCTTGAGTCCGAGCCCATCGAGGTCGAGGTTCGACTGGATGGGCACCACAGTCGAAGGGTCTTCCTGAACAGCGAGGAAGCGACTCGACCGATCCGTTTGCACCCTGACAACTCGGTTGTGGCGGTGCGAGACGCCCTCTGGTCTCCGGCCTGGTTAGTATTGCTGACACTGGTAGCCGTCATGGCCGCTCTAGCTCGCCATCTTGGCCGCAAACGAACGGTTCACCACGAGGTAAGACGAGCTGTCGAGGATACTCTGGCGGGGAGCCAGGGGGGCAAGGGAGAGTTCTTCGCCAAGACAGTCGAGGGTTATCAGCTGTTCGATACTCTTGGCCAGGGCGGCATGGCCACCGTTTATCGAGCCATGCCCAGGGATACCCTGGACCCCAAACAAACGGTGGCCATCAAAATCATCGCCGAGACCATCTCCGATAAACCCGACTTCCAGGCTCGCTTCCAGCGGGAAGCGACCATCTGCCAAAAACTCACCCATCCTAACATCGTCAGGATTCTCTCTTGGGGTCAACATAAGGGCCGGTTCTATCTCGTGCTGGAGTATGTCGAGGGGAAGACGGTGGCCGACATTCTTGAACAGGGCCCACTTCCTCACCATTATCTCAAGATTCTTTTCGAGGCTTTGGAATACGCTCACGCCCAAGGAATCGTCCACCGTGATCTCAAGCCAGACAATCTCATGGTGACGCGCGATGGGAACCTCAAAGTGATGGATTTCGGACTGGCCAAATCGGAGGACTCGACCAATTTGACCCGGACCGGCACCACTCTGGGAACGCCTGCTTACAGGGCGCCCGAGCAGATTCAGAATGCCGACATCGATCACCGGACTGACCAGTACGCCCTCGGAATGGTGGCTTATCAGGTCTTGGCAGGCCGAGGACCGTTCGACTACGAGGAACCGATGAAGCTGCTTTTTGCGCAGATGACCGAGCAGCCCAGTCCCCCCAGCCATTTTCACCCTGAAGTCTCCCCCTCGGTCGATCGGGTGGTGCTGCGGATGCTCTCAAAGGATAAAAAAGACCGGTATCCCACCACAGCCGAAGCAGGCCAAAGCCTGTGGGAGGCGCTGCAGGAAAGCCTCTGAGGGGGGAAAAGGCCCGCTCTTATGAAGGTCTTCGCTATCAGCGATTTCCACCTGTCTCTGGGTGGCGACAAGCCCATGGATCTGTTCGGAGCCCACTGGGACCGGCACTGGGAGAAACTCGAGGAGAACTGTCGCCGCCTGGTCCAAGAGGACGACCTCCTTTTACTGCCTGGAGACCACAGCTGGGCCATGCGCCTTGACGACGCCGGCCTCGACCTCGGATTTATCTCCTCCTTGCCCGGCCAGAAGGTCCTGTGCAAAGGCAATCATGACTACTGGTGGCAGAGCGTGGGTAAGGTCCGAAGGAAGTTTCCCGGTCTTCATTTTCTCCAGAACGACGCAGCCACGTTCGGCTCGATCACGGTCTGCGGCAGCCGAGGTTGGGACCTTCCCGGGCCAGAAGGGTTCTCAGACAGCCACGATGAGAAAATCTATCGGCGCGAACTGGAGAGGCTCAAGCTTTCCACCCGCGCTCTCGACCAGAGGGCTGCAACCAGAATCGCGATGGTGCACTACCCTCCCCTCACCCGCCGCCAGCCCGATACCGAGGTTACCGAGATCCTGGAACAAGCCGGCATCGCGTTTTGCGTCTACGGACATCTCCATCTGGGCGGCCACCACAACCCTTTCGAAGGCATCCGCAACGGGGTCCATTATCGTCTGGTCTCGTGCGATTTTCTCGACTTTTGCCCGGTGCAGCTCCCGCTGGAAGGGTGACCGAACCCAACATTGAAAGGGAGGCCACCGTTGTTCGCCCTGCGCTTCATACTGCTCTTCGTGACCTGGGTCGTATTGTCTGGGAAATTTGACTGGTTCCACCTGGGGCTCGGTTGCCTGAGCAGTCTGATGGTTGCCCGAACCACCGGCAACGTCATATTGAAAGACCGGGTTGGCCGCTTCCAGCCGGCGGTGGTGCTTAGGTTCTGCGGCTATGCCTTGTGGCTACTGGGCGAGGTCATCAAAGCCAACATCCAAGTGTTCTTGCTGGTCCTTAGGGCTGACCTCCTGACGGCAATCTCTCCTAAGATCGTCGAATTCGACACCAGCCTCAACAACGAATTCGCTCGTTTTGTGTTCGCCAACTCCATCACTTTGACCCCAGGAACAGTGACCGTCCTGGTCGATGGAGCCCATTTCGTGGTCCACGCCCTGACCGAGGAGATGGCCGAGGGCCTGCCTGGCGAAATGGAACGGCGCATCGCCGCCGTCTTCGAACCGGAGGCCAGCTCCTGATGAATGTCGTGTTCTTGGTCGCCGGTGTCGGGCTCATCCTGATGATGCTTCCGATGCTCTATCGAACAGTGGTGGGCCCAACCACCATCGACCGGATGATCGGAGCCAACATCATCGGAACCAAAACCACGGTGTTGCTGCTGGTGGTGGGGGCGCTCTTCGGGTCCATCGATATGTTTGTCGATCTGGCCCTAACCTATGCTTTGCTTAACTTTCTGGCCTCTTTGGCCGCCGCCCGCCTTTTGAAAAAACGCTACCGAGGAGGTGACCGATTTTGATGAACCTGGCCGCAACGGTTTGCTTCGCCCTGGGGCTCCTGCTGTTCTTGGGTACGGTCGTCGGGGTAGTTCGCTTACCTGATCTCTACACCCGGATGCACGGGGCCGCCAAAGGTGACACTCTCTCCTCGATGCTGCTAATACTCGGATTTTGCTTCTACGTTATGCAATCGGTAGAAATCGGGAACCTGGTGTTGTGCGCCAAATTCTTGATGTTGATAGGCTTTCTTTTCGTAGCTAGCCCAACAGCTGCCCACGCGCTGGTCGATTCGGCCTACGAAGCTGGTCTGGAGCCGTGGACTCAACAAGGAGGTGACAGCGATGCTGTGGCTTCTTAACATCCTGATCTTGATGTTTGTGGTGATCACCGCTATCGCCGCTCTGGAAGGCGAAGACTTGCTGACCTCCACGATTCTTCTGGGCGTCTACAGCTTTTTGATGTGCCTGGTCTACGCCATGCTGGGTGGGGTCGACGTAGCCTTTACTGAGGCTGCCGTAGGAGCTGGCGCCAGCACCGTCTTCTTTCTGGCGACCATCCTTAGAACCTCAAGGAGGACCTCCCGGTGAAGTGGGTCTATCGGCTCGTCACTCTGCTGGTCGGCGTGTTGTTGCTTTGGGCTTCAGCGGATTTTCCGGACTGGGGAGATCCCGGCTCTCCGGCCAGCAGCGGGGTCTCCACTCACTATATTGAAACCGCTTATGAGGCGACCCACGTGCCCAATCTGGTTTCTGCCATTCTGGCCGACTACCGAAACTACGACACCATGCTGGAGACCACCGTGGTGTTCACTGCGGGAACGGCCATCCTTCTCTTCTTGGGCGTCCCCCTCTCGCCTCTGGCTCAAGAGCGAGAAGGCCCCCTAGAAGAAGAAAGCGAGAAGCCGGCGGCCCGCGACCTGATCGTCGAAACGGCCTGTCGAATTCTGTTCCCGGCCATCCAGATTTTCGCCCTCTATGTGCTGGCCCACGGCCACTACAGTCCTGGAGGAGGATTCCAGGCCGGGGTGATCCTGGCTTCCAGCTATATCCTGATGGCAATCTCGTTCGACTTGCAGACAGCCGTCAGCAAGTTCCCTCGCCGGGTCTTTCTGAGCCTGGCCGCCTTGGGAGTGTTGCTCTATGTGAGTCTGGGGTTGTTGTGCCTGGTTCAGGGAGGCAACTTCTTCGACTATGGCGAGCTTCAGCCGCTACTGGGAGTGTCTGAGGCCGAAAGTCACTCACTGGGCATTCTCGGGGTCGAAATCGGCGTCACCATGACCGTCTGTGCCGTGATTTTCTACCTCTATGTTGAACTAGCTTCCGGTGGTCGTGAGAAGGAAGGCTTGTAGTGGCAGAACTCCTGGTTGACAAGTCGATCTACTGGATCTTCATCGCGCTCTTGCTGATCGGCCTCCATGCGGCCATTTCCAAAAGCAATCTGGTCAAGAAATTGATGGGCCTGTCGATTTTCCAAACCGCCATCATTCTTTTCTTCGTCTCGATAGGACGAAAGAGAGGAGCCGGCATTCCGATTTTGGGAGAACACGACCACCATCACCCCGACCCCGGCCTTTACATCAATCCGGTTCCTCACGTTTTGATGCTGACGGCCATCGTGGTAGGCGTGGCCACCGTGGGTCTAGCGCTAGGGATCATCCAACAGATCTATCGCCTTTACGGTACCACCGAAGAACTCGAGGTGATCGAGAGGCTGGTGGAATGAGCCACCTACCCGTCCTGCTGGTGATCGTGCCGCTGATGGCCGCGCTCTTGGCCCATTTACTGGGCTCTCTACTCGGTCGTCGCGCCGCCCTGGCGGTAGCGCTTGCTGCTGTAGCCCTCGATTTATGGATGGCGGTTAAAGCCTCGCGTCAAGTGTGGTCCTCGGGTAACCAGCTTCGCTATCAGTTGAGTGGTTGGCAGCCGCCCTACGGCATCGAGCTCGTTATGGACGGCCTTTCGGCCGTCTTGACAGTGCTAGTGGCCTCGGTCGCCCTGGTCAGCTTGCTCCATTCGACCCTTTTGGTGAAAACCGAGATCGGCCACAAAGCGCCTCAGTTCTACGCCCTCGCCCTTCTTCTGGTGACGGCTCTGATGGGAATCACCCTGACTGGCGACGCCTTCAATCTTTACGTCATGCTGGAGATCTCTTCCTTGGCAACCTACGGCTTGATCGCCTCGGGCGGAGGGAGAGCCTATCTGGCCACCTTCCACTACATCGTCATGGGAACAATCGGAGCGTCGTTCTATCTTCTGGGGGTGGGCTATCTCTACATCCAAACCGGGACCTTGAACATGGCCGACCTCCACCAGCAACTGGCTCTGATCCCCTCGAGCGTGTCGGTGCAGGTCGGATTTGGGCTGATGCTGATCGGCACGCTGCTCAAGATGGCTCTTTTCCCTCTCCACGCCTGGTTGCCCAACGCCTACACCTACGCCCCCGATCCTACCAGCTCCCTGGTCGCTCCCCTATCGACGAAGGTCTCGGTCTATATCTTGATCCGGATGATGCTCTCCATCTTCGGGCCCCAGTTTCAGGACCACTGGTCAGACGGAATTGTCTTGCTGGCCTCCATCGGCATTGTGGCCGGCTCCCTGATGGCCCTAGCCCGGCGTGACCTGAAGAAGGCTTTTGCCTGTATCATCGTGGCCGAGGCAGGATATATGGCTGGCGGAGTTTGGGTCGGTAACGCCCTCGGGATGACAGGAGCCATCTTTCACCTGATCTCGGACGCCCTGGTGACCCTCGGTCTGTTCATGATTGTTGGGAATATCGTTTACGCCATCGGAGGACGAAACTTCGACCAACTGGGGAAACTGTTCCAGCGTCTGCCCGCCACGTCGATAGCCTTCGTGTGTTGCGCTCTCTGCGTCATAGGCGTTCCTCCCACCAGCGGATTTTTCAGCAAGTTCTATCTGGTGACCGGCGCCATCCAGTCGGGCCACTGGTATTTCGTGTTGGCTCTCTTGGTGGCCAGCCTCTGTAACGTCGGGATTTTCTTTCGGATCTTTGAACACGCCCTTTACGGTAAGCCGGTGGGCGATTACCGCCAGACTCCCACTCGGATGGTAGTACCGGTGGTCACGGTGGCGGCCCTCTTGATCTTGTTAGGTCTGTTTTCCAATAGTGTAATCGAGAGGCTGATCGTCCCGGTGGTGAGCCTATGAAGCTGCTGTTGACCGTGGGGGCAGCCTTGCTTGCCATTCCGGGAATTTTGCTCTTTCGCAAAGCTCCCAACTGGAGAGAAGCGGCCACTTTTGGGGCCGGGTTGTTGAAATTCTCGTTGGTGTGCTCGTTCGTCCCTGAAGTTTTGGCTGGAAAGACGCCTCAGTTGGTTTTGATCGCGGACCTTTTGCCCGGAGTCGACCTGGCTTTCCGACTTGACAGCCTCGGCCTACTTTTCGCGCTGGTGGCCGCCAGTCTTTGGATTGTGACCAGTGCCTACTCGATCGGCTATATGCGGGGCCTAAGGGAACACGACCAGACTCGCTATTTTTGCTTTTTCGCGGTAGCTCTGGCGGCTACGATGGGGGTCGCCCTGGCGGCCAACTTGTTGACCCTCTACCTTTTCTATGAGGTGCTTTCCCTTTCGACCTATCCGTTGGTCACTCACCATCAGGACGGCGAAGCCAAATCGTCAGGCAGAAAATACTTGATCTACATCCTGGGGGGCTCGATCGGATTAGTGTTACCGGCCATGTGCGTGGTTTACGCTACCACCGGCAATCTGGATTTCAGCGGTCACGCTTGGGGAGGTTCAGAACTCTCCCGAGTCCTTCTTCTGCTGGCCTTCGTTTTTGGATTTTCCAAGGCCGGGATTATGCCGATGCACTCTTGGCTGCCAGGGGCGATGGTAGCCCCTACACCAGTCAGCTCGCTGCTCCACGCTGTGGCTGTTGTCAAAGTCGGTGTTTTCTCTATCATTCGGGTCATCACCGGTATCTTCGGAATCGAGACTTTGGGACAGTTCGGCGGTCGAAGCTGGCTTTGTGCCGTCACCGCCGTGACCGTGGTGACAGCCTCCCTCGTGATGCTGAGCCAAGACAACCTGAAACGGTGTCTCGCCTTTTCGACCATCGGGCAACTGGCTTACATCGTCTTGGGGGTGGCCACCTTGACTCCCGCTGGCGTGACCGGTGGGAGCCTTCACATCGCCATGCATGCTTTCGGCAAAATCACTCTTTTCTTCTGCGCCGGGGCCATTTACGTGGCCAGTAAGAAGAAGCATATCAGCCAACTAGACGGCATCGGGCGGCGCATGCCGATCACCATGACAGCCTTTTTTATAGGGACCCTATGCATCGTAGGAGTGCCTCCCACAGGAGGATTCTTGAGCAAGTGGCTGATCGTCACCGGCTCGGTTCAGGCTCAGCTAACAGGGGTCACGGCAGCCATTCTGGCCAGCTCGTTCTTGAAAGCCTGCACCCTTTTCCCGATTGTCTACCGAGCCTTCTTTCGCCCTCCAGGTCGAGACGACAAAGAACACGGAGAGGCTCCCTTCTTTTGTCTGCTGCCGCTGACGCTCACGGCCACAGCCAGCGTCGTCTTGTTCTTTTTCCCCTATCCGTTTCTGACTCTAGCTCAGAACTTCACCACCAGCCTAGGAGGTCTGTGATGGATCATCACGGCGAACTCAAAGAACTCAAGCACGAACCGATGGAGCCCTTTCCGTTTTACTTTCGTTTAGTCTTCGGCCTGTGTAGCTTGTATCTCGTGGTCGTTCTCTGGCTCTCCTGGGGAGCCGAAATGGGAGGCCATCATTGAGTGGCCGGGTGAAAACGATCCTGACCCTCTTCTTTAGCTTGTGCGGCCTGGCCCTGGTGGTCGACCCCTTTATCCCCAAGACTCACGCTCACTACCCTTGGGAAACCTGGCCTGAGTTCTACGGGGCCTACGGATTTGTCTCTTGCGTGGTCTTAGTATTGATCGCCAAATACGGTCTGCGACCAGCCGTTATGAGAGACGAGGACTACTACGATGACTGAGGTGTAGTGGCCGGCCGCCATTATGATCCTCGGTTCCGCAGCCGTGCCGTTGCTCAAAGGCTGGTTTAAGAAGATCTATCTTCTGGCCTTGCCGCTGGTCAGTCTCTACAACTTTGGGCGGATACCCCATGAGACGGACTTCGGCGTCTTCGACTTTATCTCCGGTCAGGTGGTGCTCACTCACGTCGACGCCCTGAGTCTGCCTTTTGCTTTCATCTTTCATGTGGTCGCCTTCGTGGCTTTGCTCTATTGCTTGAACTTCAACAATGATGTGGAATTCGTGAGCGGACTGGTCTACGCCGGCGCAGCTATCGGAGCGGTGACGGCAGGAGATCTTTTCACTTTCTATGTCTTCTGGGAGATGCTGGCCCTTTCAGCCACCTTTTTAATCTTGGAAAGGCGGACTCGCAGAGCCCAGGGAGCGGGGCTGCGCTACCTGCTTTTCCACTTTGCCGGTGGTCTGATTCTGTTAGTGGGGATCATTCAATATGTCACCGCCACCGGAAGCACAGCGCTGGGACCGATCGAGATGAACCGGCCCGGCGCTTGGTGGATCTTTCTGGGGGTGGGCATCAACTGCGGCTGGCCCCTGCTCCACACCTGGCTGACCGATGCCTACCCTGAGGCCACCATCGGGGGAGTCATTTTCTTGTCGGCCTTCACGACCAAGACCGCCATTTACGCCTTGGCTCGCTTTTTCCCCGGGGTAGAATCGCTGGTGTGGATCGGAACGGCGATGGCTGCCTTCCCTATCTTTTACGCTGTCATCGAGAACGACCTCAGGCGAGTCCTGGCTTACAGTTTGATCAACCAGGTCGGCTTCATGGTCGTTGGCGTCGGTATCGGCACCGAGCTTGCCATCAACGGGGCCGTAGCTCACGCCTTCAACGACATCATTTTCAAAGGGCTTCTTTTCATGACGGTGGGGGCGGTGATGTTCCGAACCGGGAAGGTCAATGCCACCGACCTGGGAGGCCTGGCCCGTTCGATGCCTTGGACCTGTGTCTTTTGTATCGTGGGGGCCGCCTCGATCTCGGCCTTCCCCGGCTTTTCGGGATTTGTTTCCAAATCGATGGTGGTGAGTGGGGCGGCCGAAGGCCATTACCTTCTGGTGTGGTTTGTCTTAATTTTCGCCTCGGCTGGAGTCTTCCACCACGCTGGCATCAAGATACCCTTCTTCGCCTTCTTCGGCCATGACGCTGGCCATCGGGTCAAAGAAGCACCGGCCAATATGCTGGCCGCTATGGCGGGGTCAGCTCTTCTGTGTGTGCTCTTCGGCTGTTTTCCCGAGTCGACTGTCTACTCTTTCATGCCTTTTCCGGTCGACTATCAGCCTTACACCATCGACCATATCGCTGCCCAGCTCCAGCTGCTACTGTTCTCGGCTTTGGCTTTTACTCTGATGCTTTTGGCCGGGGTCTACCCGGCCGAGATCAGGTCCGTCAATCTCGACTTTGACTGGTTCTATCGAAAAGGCGCCAAGATCAGCTACGTGGTTTTGGACAAAGCCTTTAACGACCTCAACGAAGCGGCCGACAAACTGGTCGTCGGTGGCTGGGTCGGTGGCCTCAAGGCGCGCCTTCAGTACGGCTTGGCGGGGTTATTAGTACCTCTTTTCGCCTTCACCTGGAAGGCTCTCGGAAGCGACTCGGAAACACTCACAGTTCGAAAAGCCAAAGCCTACCGACGGGTCGAGCGACTGGCCATCCCGATCGGCTTGAGCGCCGTCTCGGCCCTGGTCTTGCTGGTCGTCGGACTTCTCTACGTCGTGCAAGTTCCGTGAATGCAAAAAGCCCCGGTGCTGGCCGGGACCTTCGGTCGGTAGTATGGCGTGACGTTGTTTTAGGCCGCTTGCTCTTGAGCCGGGGAAACCGACTGGACGGTGGTCTGGTGAAGGATGTCGATCTCGGAGCGAACGAAGGCCTTCGAGAGAGCGGGTTGGTGAAGGGAGATTCTCTTGTCGTTCATTTCATAGCCTCCTGGTGATTTGGTGCTGATGTCTTTGTCTCTTTCAGCTGTTTTTAAGGATACACTCCAAAACTGGAGAGGCGTGTTACAGAGGTGTGAACTCTCACCAGAAGGCGTCAAAGCCAGGGTGGCGAAGGTCGGTGGGTGAGTCAGACTGCCCTAGAAGCGTTTCAAAACGGCGACTACAACGCCGCCGAGCAACTCTTTACCCAGGCTCTAAAGGGCCTCGAAGACGGTCCAGAAAAGGCCGTGACCCTGGGGAACCTGGCGGCCCTCTTGCGGCTGACGGGTCGCCTGAAAGAGGCCGAACGACGGGCCAGAGAGGCTTTAGCCCTCGAAATCCAACAAAACGGGGAGCAATCGATTGAAGTAGCCAACGCCCAGGGGAGCCTGGGTGAGATTTTGAGCACGGCCGCTTGCTACAAAGAAGCTCGCCGCTTGCTGGAAAGCTCGTTAGCCCTTCACCAGGAGCTCGATCGAGACCGGGCCGGCCTGTCGAACACCCTCAACTCTCTGGCTAATCTTCACCTCCTTGAACGTGACTTCTCCCAGTCGCGCCACTACTTCGAGAAGTGTCTTCAACTACGCCTCGAGGTCTACGATGAAGACCATGAAGAAGTGGCCACCCTGCGCAACAACCTGGCTGGTCTTTATGAGGTGCTGGGCGACTACCAGAAGGCCGAGGAGCTCTATCAGGCCGCCCTTCGGTCCTGGAGCAACCAGGCAAGCCCCTACCAGGCCACGGGCCTCAATAATCTGGCCGAACTCTACAGAAAGATGGGTCGCTACCGAAAAGCCCGTTCTTTGTTGGAAGAGTCGCTCGAACAACACCGTCAACACCACGGTGAGGAGCATCCCAATGTGGCCACCTGCTTGAACAATCTGGCCGAGATTCACCGCATCGAAGGGAGCTTCCAACAAGCTGAGGTTCTCTTCAAGAACGCTCTCCGCATCGACCGTCAAGTCTATGGTGACGAGCACCCCGAAGTGGCTACCGATCTGAACAATCTGGCCGAATTGTGTCGGGTGATGGGCCGGCTCGACCAGGCTGAACGACTCTATTTGAAGGCTCTGGTCATCCGCGAGAAGACACTCCAGCCCTATCATCCAGACCTGGCCATCAGTCTCAACAACCTGGCCATGCTGTATCTCGCTCAAGGTCGCTACCATCAAGCCGAACCGCTTTATGTCCGTTCCTATCGTCTGTGGGAAGAGTCGCTGGGGGAAGAGCATCCCGATGTGGCTCTGAGCCTCAACAACCTGGCCGCCCTCTATCTAGCTCAAACTCGCTACCAGGAAGCCCTCCCTCTTTGCCAACGAGCCAAGAGAATCCAAGAAAAAACTCTCGGCCTGGAGCACACCAGCCTGGCCACCACTCTGAACAATCTTGGCGAAGCTCACCGCGGGCTTGGCAACAGCCAGGAGGCCCGGGTCCATCTCAGTCGAGCCCTTGAGATCCGACGTCAACACTTTGGAGACGACCATCCGGACGTCGCCACCTGCCTCAACAATCTTGGTAGTCTCGACAAAAGCGAGGGCAATCTGAAAGAAGCCGCCAGCCAACTCGAGCAAGCTCAACGAATCTGGGAGAAGGCTTTCGGTTCGGACCATCCTCGAACCGCTACCGTGATGGCCAACCTGGGCGGGCTCGACCTGGCCGGCGAACGCTTGGAAGAGGCTGAGACCAAGCTCCGTCGAGCTCTGACCGTTCTGACCGATCGTCTAGGCAGCCATCATCCCGAAGTGGCCAAAGCCCGAGCGAATCTGGCTGGGGTCTATCGCCGCCTTGGCAAAGACAAGGAAGCCCAACTGCTCGAAGGTCCAAGCCATCAGGGCGGAGACGACGAACTCGATTTTTGAGTCGGGCCCGGGTTCAGAAACTCACCATCGCGCGCTTCGGCGAGTCTGGCCTGGTCAAGAGCCGCGACCGGGTGGCCGGCGAAGAACCGTTAGAGATTCGGGTCGCAGCCGCCGGAGAAGCCTCCCAAAGCCTGGCTATTACCATGCGCACACCCGGCGAAGACTTCGAACTGGTGGCCGGTTTTCTCTACTCCGAAGGCCTATTTGCTCATCCCGAGCAGGTCGAGACGATGAGCTACTGCACCGGCCCCAACGAACAGGAGTATAACACCGTCCGCCTCAATCTGAGGTCGGGAGTCCCTTTCGACCGGGAACGGTTCCGCCGGAATGTCTACACCAGCTCAAGCTGCGGGGTGTGCGGTAAGCAGTCCCTCGACCAGATCGAAGTCCAGTGCCCCCGCAAGCCCCGTCTGACAGAGCCTATCGACCCGGTCTGGATCACCACTCTTCCCGACCGGCTGCGCCAGGCCCAACAGGTCTTCGAGACCACCGGCGGACTCCACGCCGCCGCCGCTCTGGCGTTGAACAGCGACCTTTTACTCTTACGGGAGGATGTTGGTCGCCACAACGCCACCGACAAACTGGTCGGCCGACTTTTTTTGGATCGTCGCCTGCCGGCTGATGAGCATCTCCTGCTCTTAAGCGGACGGGCCAGTTTCGAGCTTCTCCATAAGGCCGTGACGGCAGGCTTCGGAGCAGTGGCCGCTCTGGGTGCCCCGAGCAGCCTTGCGGTCGACCTGGCTAAACGCTTTGACGTCACCTTGCTGGGTTTCGTCAAGCCAGAAAGCTTCAACGTTTACCACGGGAAGGAGCGCCTGGCTCCTCAGTAAAATCGACAGCCATGGGTAAACGACTACTACTACTCTTGCTGGCTCTCAGTTGGAGCGCGGGGGCCGAGGTTTTTCCCTTCCCTTACACCGAGAAAGACCTCTCCAACGGCATGAAGGTGGTGGTCATTCCCACCCAAACACCCGACATAGTGACCCTTCAACTGGTTATGCGGGTCGGGTCCCGCAACGAAGTGGAGCCGGGCCGATCAGGGTTTGCTCACTTTTTTGAACACTTGATGTTCCGAGGAACGCCGAGGTTTCCCCCGGAGGCCGCTCAGGAGATGCTCAAGAAAGCCGGGGTTTCGAGCAACGCCTGGACCTGGGACGACCAGACGGTCTACCATAAAGTATTCACTCGTCCCGACCTCGAGAAAGTCCTCGACTACGAAGCGGACCGCTTTCAGAATCTGAAGTTTTCACAAGAGGATTTTCGAACCGAGGCTTTGGCCGTTTTGGGGGAATACAACAAGAACAGCTCCCGGCCTCAGCGCAAGATGTTTGAGGTGCTCCAGGACACCGCTTACGATCAGCACACCTACAAACACACCACCATGGGCTTCCTGCGAGATATCAAAACCTACCCAGAACTCTACGACTACAGTCAAACGTTCTTCGATCGCTACTATCGACCCGAATACGCTGTTCTTGTTTTGGCCGGCGACCTCCAACCGGAACCGACCTTGAAACTGGTCGAACACTATTTTGGAAACTGGCGAAGGGGAGGTTACCGGCCAGAGATCCCCAGGGAGCCGCCCCAACTTGAACCTAGACAGGCCCACGTGACCTGGGACTCGCCAACTCTTCCCTGGTTGATGGTCGCCTATAAAGGCCCTCCTTTCGAGGACGAGAAGGCGGCCGCCGCCATGCAAGTCATCGAGGCGCTAGCCTTTTCGAAGAACTCAAGGCTTTACCAAGAACTCGTTCTCAAAGACCAATTGGTGGACCAGTTCGAACCCTTTTTCTGGCACAAAGTCGACTCCTATCCGGTCGGACTCACGGTCCGCCTCAAGAAGGCCTCAGATCGAGACCGGGTTCGCCGAGCTATCCAACAAGAATTTGAAAGTCTCGGTCAGCGGCTTTTCACCAAAGACGAACTAGAGCGGGTCCAGTCCCATCTGCGCTACGATTTCGCTTTAGGCCTCAACAGCACTCAGGCGATCGCCGAGAACCTGGCCTGGTTCGTCAGCCTCAACCCCGACCCCGAAACGATCAACCGTTTCTATCAGGCGGTGGCCGGCCTCCAGAGTGAGGACCTTCAGAAGGTGGCGACGACCTACTTCGTCCCCGAACAAAGAACGGTGGTCACCCTTTCTCAAAAGGAGGATTCATGAAGTTTCTGGCTCTTTTCTTCCTCTTGGTGCTGCCCCTCTCGGCTCTGGAACTAGAGACTCACCCTTCCGACTCTCCTTTGATCTCTTTTCGCGTCTTTTTCCGGGTGGGAACAGTTCACGAATCTCGAGGCCAAGAGGGCCTGGCTGCTCTCACAGCCGCCCTACTGGCTGATGGCGGAACGGCTGAACTCACCTATCCGCGATTGGTGGAGCGGCTCTACCCGCTGGCCAGTTCGGTTTCGGCCCAGGTTGACAAAGAGGCCACCGTGTTCTATGGCACCACTCACCAGGACAACCTGGAAAAATATTATCGACTGCTGCGTCAAATGCTCCTCGATCCGGGATTCCGTCCTGAAGACTTCGAGCGCTTGAGGACTGAGCAGATCAACCGGTTGAAAGAGAATCTGCGAGCCAATAACGACGAAGAGTTAGGCAAGGAAGTTCTTTACACCGAACTGTATCGCGATCACCCTTACGGCTCAACCAATCTGGGACGACTGACCAGCCTGGAGAACCTGACCCTCAAAGACGTAGAACGGTTCTACCTGCGTCACTATCGGGCCGGCTCGCTGGTGGTGGGACTAGCCGGCGGCTACCCCACCGACTTTCCCGAACGGGTCGAGAGGGATTTCTCGAGCCTGCTCCAGAGCCCCGCTCCCTCGATGGACCTGCCGGCGCCGGCCCGACCTCAGGGGCGAAGAATCAAATTGGTCGAAAAGGCCACTCGCTCGACGGCTATTTCTCTAGGCTTTCCCATCGAGGTCAACCGTTCTCACCCAGATTGGACGGCCCTCTGGTTGGTCCGCTCGTTCTTCGGCGAACACCGTTCCAGCAACAGCTACCTTTACCAAAGATTGAGAGCGCTCAGAGGGCTCAATTACGGCGACTACGCCTACATCGAGTATTTCCCCAACGGGATGTTTCTGACTCGGCCCGACCCCAACTACCCGCGTCGCCAACAGATCTTCCAGGTCTGGATCCGACCGGTGGAGCCTGACAAGGCTCATTTTGCCCTGCGAGCCACTCTTTACGAGCTAGAAAAACTGGTTAAAAACGGCTTAACCTCGGCCCAGTTTGAAGCCACTCGCGACTATCTGCATAAAAACGTCGCTCTCTTACTCGATACCGAGGACCGTCAGCTAGGCTACGCCTTGGACGACCGATTCTACCAAACCGAGCCCTTCCTCGACCGGGTCCGAGGTGACCTGGCTAAACTGACGGTCGAGGACGTTAACAGAGTGGTGAAAGAGCAGCTCAGGGCCGACGACCTTCAGCTCGTGCTCGTCACCCCCCAGGCAGCCAAACTCCGCGCCGCCATTCTCGAGGAGGTGCCTTCGCCCATCACCTATAACTCCCCCAAGCCCCAAGAGGTCGTAGCTGAAGACCAGGAGATCGCCGTTTACCCCGTCAGGCCAAGCCTGGTTGAAATCATCCCCCTGGAGGAGGTTTTCCAATGAAAGTCTGCATGATCGGCACAGGCTACGTCGGTCTCGTGAGTGGCGCCTGTCTGGCTGAAATGGGCAACGACGTCATCTGTGTCGACAAGAATCAGGGTCGGATCGCTGCTCTCCTGAAAGGCGAGATTCCCTTCTTCGAACCCGGACTCGAAGAGATTGTGGAGTCCAATAGCCGGGAGGGCCGACTCGAGTTCTCAACTGACCTGGCCGAGGCTGTGCGCCAGGCCACCATCTGTTTCATCGCCGTGGGAACGCCCGGCCAACCGGACGGCTCGGCTGATCTCTCGGCTGTTTTTCAAGTGGCCCAAAAGGTGGCTCAGGCCATGAACGGCTTTCGCATCATCGCCACCAAGAGCACCGTTCCGGTAGGCACCGCCGCTCGCATCCAGGCTCTGGTCTCCGAACAGACCGAGCATCCGTTCTCGGTCGTTTCCAACCCCGAATTCCTCAAGCAAGGCTCGGCCGTGAACGACTTTCTCAAACCTGAGCGAGTGATCGTCGGCGCTGATGACAGTCGGGCTTTTGACCTCATGCAGGAACTCTATGCTCCCTTTCTGCGCACCGGTAACCCGATTATCTCGATGGATGTGGCCTCGGCCGAGATGACCAAATACGTGGCCAACGCCTTTCTGGCAACCAAGATCAGCTTCATCAACGAAATGAGCCGACTTTGCGAAAGCGTGGGAGCCGACATCGAACTGGTCCGGGCCGGCATCTGCACCGACTCTCGAATCGGTCGCCACTTCCTCTTTCCCGGCATCGGGTTCGGTGGCTCCTGCCTGCCCAAAGACGTCAAAGCTCTCCTTCGCACAGGCCACGAGGCCGGCTGTGACCTCCCCCTCATCGCGGCCGCTCGAGAGGGCAACGATCGTCAAAAAGAGTTCTTCATCTCTAAGATCCTGACTCATTTTTCAGGCGGGCTCCAAGGGAAATCGGTAGCCCTTTGGGGTCTCTCCTTCAAGCCCAAGACCGACGACCTGCGGGAAGCGCCGAGTTTGGATGTGGTGCAAGCTTTGACGGATGCTGGAGCGCAGATCCGCGCCTTTGATCCCCAGGCTATGGAGAAGGCAGCCCAACTGCTGCCGGACACCGTGACCCTCTGTCGGAGTAGCTATGAGGCCTGCGATGGCTGTGAAGCGCTGGTGGTGCTAACCGAGTGGAACGAATTTCGCCGGCCTGATTATGAACGAATCAAACAAAGACTCAACCAACCTATCATTTTTGATGGGAGGAACCTCTACTCTCCGGAGAGGATGGCTGAGAGGGGCTTTCACTACCACTGTGTCGGACGCGTTCCGACCGTACCCTCATCAGAAAGTGAGCGCGCTCCAGCTCCTCAGGCCGGTTCACGTTAAGGAAGCTCTCAAGCCCAGGGTCAAGACGCTGAAGTTGGGCTTCGTCAAGCCAAACGGTGGTCACCTCCTCAGCCACCCTTCGCACCTCCCGGACCCCCGTATCGAAGAGCCGATTGGCTGTCTTGGAACAAGCCTTTGAGTAGAGGGCCAAGAGAGGCTGGCTGCGCCCGTTCAATCGGGGGACCACCGCCTGTCCCTGGTGACGCTGCAACACCATGGACCTCAAAAGCTGAGGACGAACCAAGGGAAAATCACAGGCTAAGCAAAAGAGCCAGGGGCCTGAGCCGTGTTCGAGGGCGGTCACCAGCCCCCCCAGAGGGCCTTGACCGGGATACCGGTCGGGAACCTCGGAACCCACCAGAAAAACTCGCTGGCAAACCTCTTGTAAGGCCTCCACCACCCAGTCGACCATGGCTCTCCCGGCCAACAGTCGACCCGCTTTATCCCCCCCCAATCTTGAACCCTGGCCGCCTACTAGGACGGCACCCTCGATCAAAGTTCGTAGCCTCCCACTTCCCCCTCATTGGGATTGAGGGGGTCTCTGAGGGGCAAATCCTCAGGTGTGGGGTTAGGAAAAGGGAGGACCTCTTCGCCGCCGGGAACAGGAGGCTGCTCCCAATTGCCAGGGTCTGGCAGGGCCTCGTCCCCGGGCTCCCAGCCAGGTTCCCCAAGGGGAAGGGGCTCTTCGCTCGGATCGAGAGGCTCCTCGCCACCATCATCCTGGTCAGGCTGGGGTTCGGCCGGCTCAGGCAGGGTGTAGCTCGTATCCTTGCCGTGCTGCTTACAAAAGCCGGGGATCCGGTCGCTATTGAAATATTCCTGGAAGGTGTTAGGGCAGCGAGCGTTGGCTCGTTTCTTACTGTCGTTACAGATCATCACGGCTTTCTTGCCGTTGACGACATCGGCGAAGCGGGTCTGAGGCTGGTCGCGGAGCGCCTCTCCCATGACTCGAGACCAGATGCGCGCAGGGAGGTCTCCTCCGTAGGAACGCCACATTTTCGTATTATCGTCGTTTCCGACCCAAACGGCGGCCGTAAACTCGGGGGAAAACCCTACAAACCAGGCGTCGCGGAAATCATCGGTCGTGCCGGTTTTACCGGCCACATCGCGTCCGGGGACCCGGGCTCGGGTGCCTGTCCCCTGCTCCACCACTCGCTTCATCATCTCGATCATCAGCGAGGCGGTGGTCTCCTGGAGCACTTCTTCTTGCTTGGGGAAAGTGTGGTCCTCGATGACGATCCCGTCGGAGTCGAGGATTTTCTTAACGGCCGTGGTGTGAACCCGAATGCCCCCGTTGGGAAGAACGCTGTAGGCCGAAGCCATCTCGAGAGGACTGACCTCGAGAGCACCCAGGGCCATAGAGAGATGGGGGTAGAGCTTCTCCTTAATGCCCATCTTGTAGGCATACTCGATCACCTTTTCAGGACCCACCATCACCAACAACTTGACGGCCACCACGTTGCGGGAAAGCATCAAAGCCTTCCACATCGGGATGGGACCCAAGTAGGCATGGTCAGAATTCTTGGGACTCCAGGTTTCGGTGGGACTAACCTGGTAGGTCACGGCGGTGTCGGGAACCACCGTATCAGGAGAGTAGCCCGACTCGATGGCGGTGGTGTAGACAAAAATCTTAAAAGATGAGCCGGGCTGCCGGCGCGCCTGCCAGGCTCGGTTAAACTGATTCTCCTTGGTCCACTTCGTGCCCCCCACCATGGCTCGGATGTAGCCGGTCTTGTTCTCGATCACCACTACGGCCCCGTTATCGACGTTGATCTTTTTTGAATCTGCCCGCACCAGGTCAGCCACGATTTTCTCCGCCTTTCGTTGGAGGGCCGGCTCGACGGTGGTGTAGATCTTGAGTCCACCCCGGTAGAGCAGCTCCTCATCATAGCGATCGTAGAGCTGCTTGAGCACATAGCTCGTAAAGTAAGGAAGCTTGAGAACCTGAAAATCTTTCTTCTGGTATTCTTTGAACTGGAACTCTCGTGTTTCGTTGAGGGCCTGCCGGTATTCACCCCAATTGAGAAAGTCGAGGTGGACCATCCTCCCCAGAACGAGAATCTGCCGGAGTTTGGCCGACCGCTCACTGACGAAGGGAGAGAATTCGCTGGGGGCCTGGGGCAACCCGGCCAAGAGAGAGGCCTCGGCAGCTGTCAAGTCGGAAGCCTTCTTGTTAAAATAGGTCTTGGCAGCAGCCTGGATTCCGTAGGCTCCTGAACCGAAGTAGATCTGGTTCAGGTAAAGCTCCATGATTTCGTCTTTGGTAAATTTCTTCTCAATCTGAAGAGCCAAAAGCACTTCCCGAATCTTTCGCTCGATGGTCCGGGTGGGGGTCAAGAAGAGATTTCTGGCCAGCTGCATCGTGATCGTGCTTGCACCCTGGTGGGCTCCTTTGTGAACAATGTCATAGTAGGCAGCTCGAGCCACACCGATCGGGTCGACGCCACGATGACCATAAAACCGGGAGTCTTCAATGGCGATCACAGCGTTGATCACGTGAGGAGAGATCTCTTCAAAGGGAGTCCAGGTTCGGTTCTCGCGATAGAGCGTGGCCAAAAGATCTCCGTTGGCCGCATACACGCGAGTGGTCTCGGACGGCTCGTAGTGCCGCAGGCGGCTCACATCGGGAAGTCCCCTGGAGAAGTGGTTGAGCACAGCCACCATGGCGGTGGCCCCGGCCAGGACGAAACCCGCACCCAGCAAAAAACAGACCAGCAGAAACTTTAGGCAACCCCGCCTGGCTTTGGCCGTTCGGGAGTCCTTACTCACCGGTCGAGGCCACCATCTTGCGATGGATGGCGTCTAGAACCCCGTTAACGAAAGCCCTGGCCTTCTCATCACCATAGTCGAGAGCCATTTCAAGAGCCTCACTGATGGTAACCTGAGCCGGTATGTCTGGGCGATGAAGCAGTTCGTAAGTCCCCATCCGAAGGAGATTGAGGTCCACTTTGGTCAGCCGGTTGAGTGACCAGTTGCGAGCCTTCTCCTCTAACTGTCGGTCCAGCGCCTCTTTTTCTTCCCAGATCCCCCGCAGCAGGGCTTCGAAGAAATCGAGAACATCCCCCCGGACCGCCTCTTCAACAAAGTTCAACGAACCCGGCACACTGGCCTCTTCGCGAACGATCCGGATGGTCTCTTCAAGAGGAGTCGCCACCACATCCATCTGGTAGAGGCCGTGCAGAATGAGCACTCGAGCCTGACGGCGAGGGCGCAATCAGACCTCCGCCAACTCGCGCCGAAACTCGTTCTCGATGAAGGTCGTATGGACTTCACCGCGCCGAAAGAAGGGATTGTTGATGATGCGCCGGTGGAAGGAGGCAGTGGTATCGATCCCCTCCACCTTCATCTCAGCCAGCACCCTCAACATCCGGGTTAGAGCCTCTTCGCGGTCGCGGCCATAAGTGATGACTTTAGCCAGCAAGGAATCGTAAAACGGTTGGACTTTAAAACCCATACACAGATGGGAATCGATGCGAACGCCGGGGCCGCCCGGAAGATGAACCCTGCGAACCTCGCCCATGCTTGGCGCAAACCCATCTTCGGGTCGCTCGGCGTTGATGCGACATTCGACGGCATGGCCCACCAACTTGACATCGGACTGCTTCAAATCCAAGCGCTCCCCGGCGGCCACCAGGATCTGTTGCTTGACCAGGTCCAGGCCGCTCACCATTTCTGTGACCGGGTGCTCGACCTGAATACGCGTGTTCATTTCGAGAAAGTAGAAATCGCCACTTTGAGCGTCGTAGAGAAACTCGACTGTGCCGGCCCCGGTGTAGTCACAAGCACGGGCAGCCTCCACGGCCATCTCACCCATCACCTGGCGCTTTTCTTCGGTGAGGACCAAAGAGGGGGCTTCCTCGATCAACTTCTGATTGCGCCGTTGAACCGAGCAGTCTCGCTCTCCCAGGTGGATAACGTTGCCGTAGTTGTCAGCCATAATCTGAAACTCGATATGACGGGCCTGAGCCAGGAATTTCTCGAGATAGATGCGACCGTCTCCGAAAGCAGCCTCGGCTTCCATGCGAGCGGTCTGAAAGAGCCTCTCCGCGTCGGACGGGTCGTGGGCGACCCTCATTCCCTTGCCGCCGCCGCCAGCAGCCGCTTTAATCATGATGGGGTAGCCGTATTCTTTCCCGAAAGCGATCACTTCCTCGGAACCCTCGACATCCCCAGTCCCCGGCATGGTGGGAACCCCGACCTTCTCGACGGTGGCCCGGGCCTGACTCTTATCGCCCATCAGTCTCATGGCTTCGGGACTGGGCCCGATAAAGGTCAACCCACTACTTTGGCAGATCTCGACAAAATCGGCATTCTCAGCCAGAAAACCGTAACCGGGATGGACGGCCTCGGCACCGGCTATCAACCCCGCACTAATCACGTTGGGGATATTCAGGTAGGATTGAGAGACCGGACCGGGCCCCACACAGAAGGTCTCGTCAGCCGCCTCGACGTGAAGCGACTCACGGTCAACGGTCGAATGGACCGCGACCGTGCGAATGTCGAGTTCGCGGCAGGCGCGGATCACCCGCAAGGCTATCTCGCCTCGATTGGCCACCAGAACTTTTCTAAACATTATGCCTCCGAAGCCAACAACATCAGAGCCTGACCGTATTCGACCGGCTCTCTTTCGTTAGCGATAATTTCGACCAGGGTTCCGTCTCGGGTTGACTTGACTTCGTGGTGAAGACTCATCGACTCCACAAACCCGACGACCTGGCCACTTTGGATCGCATCACCGGGCCGGACCATCGGTTCGCCGGTTTGGCTGGAAGGATGGAACAGGCCCACCACTTCCGAGGTGATAGGAACCAGGTTCTGGTCAAGTTCGTCTTCGTCCAGGCTGACCTGAGCCTGGCACAGGGGGGCCGGGGAAGGCGGGGCGGGGGCGACTACGGGCGTCACTCTCTTGCGAAAACGAACGGTGCACCCCTTCTCCTCGACGGTCAATTCTGACAACTGTTTTTCTTTGACCAGCTGGGCTAAGCTGGCGATCGTTTCTTGATTCACTATCGTCCTTCCCACCGACCGTAAACCGCCCTCGGCAGTCCTGAAAGGTCGGGAACCAAACTTGTCTGCTGGAAGCCTCGGTCCTGCATCAAGGCCTCGACCCTCTCAGCCTGAAAGGTGGCGCACTCCAACAGCAAACAGCCGCCGGGATTGAGGTAGCTGGGAGCTTGAGCGACCATTCTGGTGATCAGCTCAAGCCCATCGGACCCCGAAAAGAGCGACCGCCGAGGTTCATAACGAACCACCGAGTCCTCGGGCCTCGGTCCCTGATCGATGCCAACATAGGGGGGGTTTGAAACAATCAAGTCAAAGCAAAAAGTTGGGTCGCTCAGAGCCATAAAAAGGTCGGATTGTTCCAACCAGACGCGCTCCCCTACCCTGTAATACTCGAGGTTCTCTCGGGCTTGCTCGAGGGCAGCGGCATCGATATCGAATGCCACCAATTCGGCCAGGGGGTGTTCGAGGGCCAGAGTGACTACCAGGGCCCCACTGCCGGTCCCGATCTCGAGCACACGTGGCGCGGAAAGGCCTTGACGCGACAAAATCTCGAGAGACTGTTCGACCAAGATTTCGGTTTCGGGTCGGGGGATCAAGACTCGAGGAGAGACCCAGATTCGGCGAGAGTAGAATTCCTTCCAGCCCACCAGGTAGGCCACCGGCACCCCCTCGAGCCGGCGGGCTATCAGTTCTCGGAAGTGAGACAGGTCTCGGGCCCCCACCGGCTCGTGAGAGCGGGAGTAGAGCTCGGTTCGGCTCAACGAGAGGACGTGCCCCAGCAGCATCTCGGCATCGAGGCGAGGGGAGCGCGGCCTCTCTGGGCGAAGGTTTTGAGCCCCTTCATCGAGAGCTCCACCGATGGTCGTGGCCACGGGAATCTTCACTTGACTCCCTCGAGCAAAGCTTGCTGTTCGTCGTTGCGCAGGGCGGCAATGAAGTTGTCGAGCTCTCCGTTCATCACATCCGCCAGGTTTTTGACCGACATTCCGACTCGATGGTCGGTAACCCGGCTCTGGGGGTAGTTATAGGTTCGAATCTTCTCGGAGCGGTCGCCCGTCCCCACCTGAGAGCGCCTATCGGCTGCCAGTTCCTCTTCCTGGCGACGCCTCTCCATCTCGAGCAGCTTGGCCCTCAAAATCTTCATGGCTTTGTCTTTGTTTTGATGTTGCGAGCGCTCGTCCTGGCAGGCGACCACCAGATTGGTCGGCAGGTGGGTGATGCGAACGGCCGAATCGGTCTTGTTGACGTGTTGCCCACCGGCACCTGAAGCCCGATAGGTATCGATTTTGAGGTCCTTGTCGTTGATGTCGATCTGGTCGACCTCCTCCGCCTCCGGCAACACTGCCACCGTCACGGTGGAGGTATGAATACGGCCCTGAGACTCAGTAGCGGGAACCCGCTGGACGCGATGAACTCCGCTTTCGTATTTGAGATGACCAAACACTTCGTGGCCGCAGATTTCGAACACGACCTCTTTAAAGCCGTTCAACTCGGTCGGACTCGCGTTCATGATCTCGACTTTCCACCCTTTGTGGTCGGCATAGCGACTGTACATCCGGAACAGATCGCCAGCGAAAATGCCCGCTTCGTCTCCCCCAGCGGCGGGCCGGATCTCCATGATAATGTTTTTGTCAGCAAAGGGGTCTTTGGGGAGTAGCAAAATCTGGATCACCTCTTGCAACTCGCTCAACTCGGCTTCAAGATTCTTCTTCTCTTCCTTGAACATCTCGACCAGTTCGGGGTCGGTTTCGGCTTGAAGCCCCTGACGATTGTCTTCGAGCTCAGACTGAACAGCCAAATAGCGCTTAGCTTTGCCGGCTAGCTCCTCCAGCGAGGCTCGCTCTTGGGCCACCTCTTTGTAGGCGTCGGGGTCGGTCAAAAGCTCGGGGTCACAGAACCTCTCAGTGAGTTCGTCGAACCGATTAGCGATTTCTTGTAGCTTGAGATCGTCGATCATAGGAACCTGGAACTGTTGCTCTCAACAGCCCAGGATTCCTGCTATGACGGGATCCGTAGCCGCTGGCCCGGATAGATATGATCGGGGTCTTTGAGCATCGGGCGATTGGCCTCAAAGATCTTGGGATACTGATTAGCATCACCGTAGTAGGTGTGAGCGATGGCTGACAGGGTCTCCCCCTCGGCCACGGTGTGAAACTTCGAAGCAGCAGCGGTCGACTGGCCTCCTTCCGGTCGAACTTTGATAGCGTCTTCGACCTTGGCCACCCCAGGGGTGTTGCCCACTAACAAGACGGCTTTCTCCCGGGTCTCCTGGTCTTTAACCACCGCGTAGATTTTGACCTGATCACCGTTGACTTTCAGGGCCAAGTCTTTGAGTTCGAGGCCCGAGTCTTTCACCTTCTCGTGCAGCGACTTCTCATTGAGCGACTCAACAGCACCGGCTAGCGCCTCTCCGGCCGCTTTGACGAAATCCATGATAGCCATGGCGACACCTCCTTTTTTCAGTCTGCTGGCGTTCTTCTTGGTCGCAGGTCGGGCCTGCTACGGATAGAGATCGGAGAGGAGGATCTTGGCCGACACGGCGCTGAGTTGTAGCTCACTGTCACGACCCGCCATCTGGGTGTAGAGCCAAGAGCTTTCGCGATGACGACGATAAATCTCGACTAAGGAGCGGTGGCCACCCCTACGAGTTCGACAGGCCGATTATGAACTCTTGCGACTGTCGTCGCGGGGATGGGCCTGGTCGTAGGCGTCGCGCATCTTGCGCCTGGAGATATTGGTGTAGATCTGAGTGGTCGAAAGATTCTCGTGCCCAAGCAGCTCTTTTATCGTCACCAGGTCAGAGCCACCCTCCAACATGTGGGTAGCGAAGGAGTGGCGCAGGGTGTGGGGCGAGGCGGACTTTTCGATACCGGCTTGCTCGAGAATCTTGGCGAACATCAGCTCCACGGCCCGGCGAGAGAGACGGTCTCCGAATCGGTTCAGAAAAAGTGCGTTGCCCCGAATCTTGGGCCGACTGGCGAGATAGTCCTGCAGGCAGGCGGCGGCGGTCCGGTTCATGAACACCTGTCTTTGCTTGTTCCCTTTACCGGTCACCCGCAAGCTGAGACGGTCGATATCCAGATCGTTCAAGTCAAGGGCCACCAGTTCGGCCAGTCGGATGCCGGTGGCGTAAAACAGTTCGAGAATGGCCCGATCGCGTAGAGCGTACTCGCGGTTGGGAGCCGACTCGATTCGTTCTTCGGCCGTCTCAAGGATGTGAAACACCTCATCCTCGGTTAAAACCTTCGGCAGCTTTCGTCCATCTTTGGCCGACGAGATCTTCTTCATAGGGGAAGACGGGATGTATTCCTCACCCTCAAGAAACTTAAAGAAGGTTTTCAGGCAGGCGATTTTTCGGTTCAGAGCGTTGGCCGTATAGTTGCGTTCCCGCCTGAGATGGGCCAAAAATTCTCGCACGGTGCGAGCATCGATCCGTTCCAGGGTCAAATCTTCGGCCAAGTAGGGTTCAAGGTAGTCGAAGAAGTGTTTGAGGTCGTGCTCGTATTCCTCGATGGTGCGACGACCCAAGCCCCTCTCCACCGAGAGATAAACCAAAAAGTCCTGAACAAAATATCCACGCGCCCGGGCTAGATCGGCCATCTGTTGAAATTAAATCAACGTCCGACCAGTCCTGCTACCAGGTGCGGGCTCGCTGGCTCTCGGCCAGGGCCATAGCGGCCGTGGGCGCCAATCCGAAAGAAGCCGCAAAGGTAGGCAGATGGCTCAGAAGTCCGTTGATGCGAAACTTTGGCGGCGGATGCTCTCCCTCCCTAATCTGGACCCGGAGAGCGTCGTCCGTGTAGGCCCAAGCCCGACTCTGGGCGTATCGCACGAAGAACCTTTGTTCGGGGCTCAACCCTTCCAGAGTTTTTCGGGTTTTGCCCGCGGTCGCATTCTGAAAAGCCTCAAAAGCCAGGGAAACCCCGCCCAGGTCGGCCATCGACTCGGGCGCCACCAGGTTCCCGTTCATCTTTTCCTCGATACCCAAGTCGAAGCTTTCGGCGTGGCGGACAATCGCCTCTTTGCTTTGCTCAACCAACTCGGCATCGGCGCCGGTCCAAAGGGAACGGTGTTCGCGGTCGGGGCCAAATTGCATCCCCATCGGGTCGAATCCATGGGTCATCTCGTGCCCGATATGGGTGGCCAGGGAACCGTAAAGTGAGGCTTCGTCCTCATCCTCGTAGTAGTAAGGTGGTTGCAGAAAAGCGGCCGGAATGATTACACTGTTATCACGAGAGACGTAGTAGGCGTTCACATCGAGCACTGGGACCCGATCAGCTTCCAGCTTCTCCCGGGAGCCGCTTAATCGATCGACCAGGCTCGCAACGGCCCGCTCCGACAGCCGACAGACATTCTCGAAAAGGTTGTCGTCGGTCAGCTCGATACCGTCGGTCTTGGGCCACTCTTGAGGATGTCCCAACACCAGTTTCATATTGGCCAGCTTCTTCTGAGCCGCCCCCTTGCCCTCAGGGCTCAACTCGGAAGCCTC
This sequence comes from uncultured Burkholderiales bacterium, assembly GCA_964423525.1. Lineage (GTDB taxonomy): Bacteria > Vulcanimicrobiota > Xenobia > Xenobiales > JADMJV01 > CAYRFU01. The sequence goes on from CAYRFU010000018.1 coordinate 34,380, forward strand.
GATGCGACGACGAAAAACGGTCTTTAGCTCGCAGAAAACCTTCTCAACTTTTTGGCGAGTCTCGGGGGTGAAAGTCTGTTCTACATAGCTCTTGAAGAGGACTTGGTTCAGACACATCATAAGCTTCGCTCGAGTTCGGTGTTCAGCCGAAGTGAAGGTGGCCCCACCCCCGAGACTCTGTTGGTGAAACGCGAAATGACTTCTTTCGCTCTGGGGAGTGCGGAATTTGGCCGTATCATCGAGCATCCGGAAAGCCAAGAAATCACGAACCTCGTCGCCCCCTTGAGCCACCTCTTGAGCCAGAGCTTTGAAAAACTCGGGCCGAGTCACCATCACTTTCCCCTCGTAGCCTTTGAGGCTCGCCTTGGTGTAGGTCGCCCAGTCGAGACCTGGGAACCGCTCGGACAGTTCGGAGGAGGAGCACTCCAGACGTTCTAGATCCTCTCGCTGCTCGGGAGTGGGCAAATGGGCGGCCAACCGCTTTTCAACCGCGAAGGCTCGCTGGGCACGACAGGCAGCGACAGCCGGCTCCTCCCCCGCTTCGATGAAGAGTTCGACCATGTAGTTTCGATAGGTCTTACGCAGATTCTGGTCCTCCGGCCTGGTGTAGAACCTCGGGTCGGGAATGGTGATGACAGGGTCGAGTCCTAAAACGACCTGGTCGCCACCTCGGTCGTCCACCGTGGGCAAAGCTGCAAAAGGAACTTGAACACCCAGCCTGTGGGCCTCGGTCAAAACGGGTGTCAGTTCCGGGCTGGTCTGTAGTCTCTCCAGCAAAGGCCCGAGTCGTCCCAGCCCGGTATTCTCTCGCTTCTCGTCCTGGGCCGACTCCTGAAAGAGTCGAAGAAGATGGAGTTCGCTCCCTTCCGGGGCAGATTTGGCCTCTTCGAGAGTCTCTTTGACGAACCGATCGACACGATGATAACCCTCTGCCGACCGAGAAGTCCGACCGACGAGCTTCTTCTCGCGAGGTTTCTGGGGCTCGTCTTCAGAGAAGACGCACCCGATTTGGCTCAACAGACCTTTCTTGGGAGGAGGTCCATAGGTCGCGAGTTCCAGCCACGGCCCGTTGGCGAACTGATCAAAGTCCTGGCCCGGATCGGCCTCAGGGTCGATCGACTTGCGAATTCTGGGAGAGCTGGCTTCGTCGGAAGGAAGCAGCTGACTAAGAGCTGCCCGATGCGCTGAAGCGGCATTGGGGTTCGGCTTGGAGGTCCGTGCCAGGGTCCAGCCGGCTTGCTCATAGCCCAGGTCGTCAAGAGTCTCCAGATAGGTGCGACCGATGGCGACCTGGTCTTTGGGGTGCTCCACCCGGCTCATGGCGTCGATGGCCACCTGGGCCAAAACCTGGTTCACCGGTCCTGAAGGAGTCGCCGCGAGCGCCGCCAGGGTGGCCGCTTGCGCAGCCTGAGCCGCGAGGGAGGTTTTGACGCCGGGCTCTTTGGTCTCGCTGAGCTTCAAGGCCGTGCTAGCCAGCAGGGCCGCCTCGGGAGCGTCCTCGGACAAACTGACCAAAGTGAGTTTGTCTTCTGGTGCCCTCCCTTGGGGTGGGTTGGGAACTCTAAGCCTATTCGGCCCCCCTCCCAGCCGACTAGGTAGTTTGATCATGGTGCTTCACTCCCATTTCCTTATCCTACGCTAGGAGAGTGAAATTTTTCTGAAAGGTCAGGGGATTTTGGTCGTGCCAGTCAACAGGCTATGGCCGGCTAACAGGGCTACTCCAACCAGAACAAGAGAACTGCTTGGGAAGACCCAAGTGCCCATCAAAACGCAACTCACCGAGGTCACTAAGGTCAGAGGAGACTCCCGGGCTGAACGCCAGGTCATCATCAAGAGCAAGAGGCTCAGATTACCGGAACGATTTTACAGAAATGTTTCCTCTCAAA
>CAYRFU010000019.1:0-6988 GCA_964423525.1 uncultured Burkholderiales bacterium
GGGTCACCTCGACCTTAACACGGTCTTGGGCTGGCTTGGCCGAGGCAGGTCGACCTTTGGCGAGTTTCCTTTTCGCGGGACCTGGAGGGAGCGGTAAATCGACTCTGGCCCGCAGTTTGGCCGAACTTCTCTATCAGGATGTCGACCGCCTCATCCGGTTCAACATGGACGAATTCTCAGACGAAGCTACGGCCTGGAGACTGACTGGGCATCGCAGCAGTCGGAGCGAAGAAGAAGAAGGCATTCTGACCCAGGTCGCCAGTGAATATCCGTACTCCGTTTTATTGCTCGAGGACATCGACCGAGCTCATCCCCGAGCCATCGATATTGTGGCTCAGGTCTTAACCCGGGGCAATGTGACCGACGGGGCGGGCCAGAGAGTCGACTTTCGCGACCACGTCGTGATTCTTTCGGTTAATGTTGAGGCTGAGATGATGGCCCAGGAAAGTCCGGTGGGATTTCGCCTCTCGTCAGCCGCGCCCAGCAGTGTGGCCAAACTCGAGAAGAGTCTGTTGCCCGAGTTCGAGACGACTTTGGGGGCCGAGCTGATGGAGGCGGTCGACGAGTTAGTCTTGCTGCCTCCCCTCCAGAAACGGGAGCTGAAGCGATTGCTCCGCAAGTGGACTGACGCTACCGCCGAGCGGCTTCGTCACCGGAGGGGAATCGACTTTTCGTTGCACGACGGGGTTCTTGACTATCTGGTTGGCCAGGTTGAAGACCGGGGAGCCGAAGACCTCAGACGCTGCTATCTGCGCGAGGTGGAGAACCTGATCGCCAGTCAGATGCTGGTGCAAGCCTTCTCCGAGGGCGATGCCGTGGTGGTTAGCCTGGATCAGGGTCGACCGGTGATCTCGGCAGGCTCTCCCCTCGGCGAGAAGAAGTAGAAAGTGTTGCGTTTCATACATTTTTCACGGTTTGCTGTGATACTGGGTAGACGATGGGCGGAGTGTTCATGAACTTTTTCAAGTGGTGGAAGCGATCAAAAGAGTTACCCAAGGTCACCATCCTAGCCATCGATCGGGAGCAGGTGATTCTGGGGAGTAACCAGCCCCTGTCGGTCGGGAAGGGGGTCACTGTGCGGGCTGAGCTCCCTAATTCCCCGCCCCGCAACCTGAAGGTCTTGCCTTACTATGTGCGACCAGCCGGCAAAGAGTCGTTCGTTTGTGTCGGCTTAGCCGACCGAGACCTGGGTGAGACGACCCGACCCGGCGACCAGGCCGAATGGGGCTTCCGGCGGGGGGCTCGTCTGCGCTGCAGTTTGCGCGCTCTTTGTCAACATCTGCCTGGCTACCAGGGAGTGGTCTTGGACTTCACTCCTCGAGGTGTCAAGTTGAAAGCCCAGGGAGTGGTTCCCGTCGGGACCACCCTCAGATTGCGTATCGAGACCGATTTTCAACAGACTCCTGCTTTTGAGTGTGTGGGTGAGGTGTGCTGGTGCCAGCAGAGCAAGAGGAAGACAGCCTTGATGGGAATCCGCTTTAAGGTTCCCCAAGAAGCTATGGCCGACGAGGAGTTGAAGAAACTCGAAGCCGTTCTCCAGTGGCGAGAGCACGCGTCTTTTATGGAAAGTGTGCTAACCGTGGAGCCGGTGGCTTGACGGAGTTGTTACAACGAAGACGTTTCCCGGGCACTCACCGTGGATAGATTGATGGGACAGATACCTATGTCAACGAAACTTGAAGATAAGCCGGAAAAGGCCCTCCCCCACAGAGACGAGACCTATCGCTACCTACAAGCCGTCGCTCTCATCGATTTGGGAGATGTTCAGGCGGCTCGCCAGCAACTCGAGCATGTCATTCAGTGGGGGGACCTTCGCCTATCCCGGAAAGCCTCTCGCCTTCTAGCTGAACTCAACTAGATTTCTCAATCCGCCTTCGGAGGGTTCGGCCTCTTGCTACGAGAAGCCGTCTTGGATGGCCGAATCAAGGTCCCTTAGAAACCTCTCTCCTGAAGATGTCAGCCGGCTGGCCATTCTGTCCGACGTCAGCCAGCAGTTCGCTTCGACCTACTCGGTCAATCAGGTGCTTGGCTATGTGATGGAGTCGGTCATTCGCACCCTCGACGCTGAGCGAGGCTGCATCATGGCGGAGCAGTCCGGCGAATGGCGTATCGTGGCTGCCCACGAGCATCAAACCACTCCCGAAAACCTGGAAGAGTTCCGTTACAGCCGAACCATTGTCGATCGGGTCAAGGCCGAGATGAAGCCGGTCGTGTTGGTCAACGCGCTCGAAGATGACACTCACGGTCACAGTATGGCTATCCAGATAGGCGGCATTCGCTCTGTCATGTGCGTGCCTATGGTCGGCCGTGAGAAGACCCTCGGATTGATCTACCTCGACAACCGTTTATCCGACTCTTTTACCCAGATCGATCTTGATCTGCTCAAGATTATCGCCGATATGGCTGCTGCCGCCATGGAAAGGGCCGGATATTTTGAGGAGTTGTCGACTCTCAACGAAGAACTAGAGGGTCGGGTCGAAGAGAGAACTCGCGAAGCCGAAGAGGCTCGCGAGGCTGCCGAGGCAGCCACCCAGGCTAAGAGCGCCTTTCTGGCCAACGTCAGTCACGAAATTCGAACCCCTATGAACGGGATTATCGGTCTCACGGGGTTGACCCTCGAAACCGAACTAACCCCCATCCAAAAGGAGTATCTCAAAGACGTCGAGCGGTCCGCCAATTCGTTGTTGACAATCCTTAACGATGTCCTGGATTTCTCCAAAATCGAAGCCAATCAATTGGAGCTTGACCCCCACCCTTTCTCGTTACGGGAGCTGATGGATACGGCCGCCAAGACGGTCTCGTATGCAGCTCATTCCAAAGGTCTAGAGCTGGTGGTAGATGTGGCTTCGGAAGTGGCCGACCGCTGCGTGGCCGATTCCACACGGCTTCGCCAAGTTTGCATCAATTTGATGGGAAACGCCATCAAGTTTACCAGCGAGGGCGAGATCGTCTTGAAGGTCGAGGTCGAGTCAAACACGCAGACGGGGCAACGCCTCCATTTTTCGGTGATAGACACCGGGGTGGGCATCCCGGAGGACAAATTAGGGGCTATCTTTGAGGCTTTCAGTCAGGCCGATGTTTCCACCACCCGAAAGTTCGGGGGTACCGGTTTGGGTCTTTCCATCAGTTCCCGCCTGGTTGAGATGATGGGCGGGCGGGTTTGGGTGGAGAGTTCTGTTGGCAAAGGCTCGACCTTCCACTTTACGGCGCTGTGCGCTCTGGATGAAATGCCGGCCCCCGAGCCCCCCACCAGCCTGGCCGGTCGAAAGGTTTTGGTGGTAGAAGACAACGACACCAATCGCAAAGTGTTGGTTCGTCTCTTGGCCGAGTTGAAAATGAAGACGGTCGAGGCTTCCGACGGGGAGATCGGGATGCTTCGTTGGCGGCGGGCTCGCAACAAAGGAGAGGCTTTCGATCTCATTATCACCGATGACGTGATGCCGGAATTGGACGGTCTCGGCTTGGTCGAGGAGCTGTCTGGGGAATCCGATTCGCCACCGGTGGTGATGATGCTGAGTTCAGGGTCGCCGGGGGCCGGGGCGGAGGTGGTCGGCTGGTTGAGTAAGCCGGTCAGCCGGTCCAATCTTTGGTCGACTTTGGCTTCCGTGTTTGGGGCACCGGAAGTGACTGGAATCGATGAGGACGAGGCGTTTCTTGACGACAGAACCGGTCTTAAGATTCTGTTGGCCGAAGACCACGAGATCAACCAGACCGTCGCTCTGGCTGTTTTGAGCCGCCTCGGCCACGAGGTGATTTTGGCCAATGATGGGCTTGAGGCTCTCCAGATGTTTCAGAAGGACCGCTATGATGTCGTCCTGATGGATGTTCAGATGCCCAACATGGATGGGCTTCAGGCCACCGGAGAGATTCGCAAGTGGGAAGAAGAGCAAGCTCGAGCCCGCACCCCAATTGTGGCTATGACGGCCCACGCCATCTCAGGCTACAAAGACCGCTGTCTGGAAGCCGGCATGGACAATTACGTCACCAAGCCGATCAATCGCCAAGAGATCTCCAAAGTGCTCGAAGAGATCGCCCTTCGAGGGGATGAAGACGACGACGATTTCTTGGATGAGGTGATCGAAGACAGCGAAGGTCCGGAGCTGGATTTGAGCAATCTTCTCGACCTGGTGGGAAGTCAGGAGGCCGTCCAAAAGGTGGCCCGAAAGGCTTTGACCGACTGCGCAGCCCACCTGGTGGGGGTCGACCTGGCCATCACCCGCAACGACAGTGGTCGACTTCAACGGGCTGCCCATTCTTTGAAAGGCACTTTTGCTCTGTTAGGTGCCCAGCGGATGGCCGAGACCGCCGAAGAGCTTTTTGGCTACGCCGTCGATGAAAAGGTCGATCTGGCTCGGGAACGGGCTGAGATCCTCAAAAAACAGTGGGCTAAAGTGCTGCCGGTGCTTCAGTCGGCCGCGGAGGGTCGTTGAGGAGCTGGTTGATCTGGCTCCTCTTGCTGACAGGCTTCGGTCAGGCTCAAGATTTTCCGGTCGAGGTGGAGATGCTGGGACCTCCTCAAAGGCCGCCTGTCCGTCGGCCTCGATGGTCTCCGCCACCCCAACTTTGTAAGGTTTGTGAGTCGGTGGCTGCACCTCGCCGTTGTGCTTGTTACGGGCTGGTCACCGAGGCCTTAGTTGGTGACATTCTAGTCCTACTAAGGGAGTGGTCAGAGCGTTTTCTTGACGGGCGCCTGCGGGTGACTCGAAGCCTCACCATTCGCCTGGTGGAGCAAGACAAGTTAGACCAGATGGGTGGGGAACCGGTGCTAGGCCTCTACGAGGAGGGCATGATCTGGATCAGTCTTGCCTTGACTCGTCAAGAGGCGATGGCCGTGATCGCCCACGAATACGGCCACGCCTGGCATTTTGACAACAATCCGGCTGCCCGAAGGCTAAGCGAAACGATTCGAGAAGGCTTCGCGGACTGGGTGGCCTATCGGTTTCTTCAAGACCAGGGAGCGGGTCCGGGGGCCCAACGCTTGCGCTTTCAGAATCTGAGCCCCTACGGTGTGGGGCTTCGCCATCTCTTGGAGATTGAAGAGTTGGGGGGCTCCGAGGCCGTGCTGGAGGAGGCCTTGGGTCGTTCCTGACCGAACCTTAGTTCATGCTGTCCCAACTGATCGAAAGTCTTAAGGCGATCGTGGTGGGTCAAAGCGTCGAAGAACGGCGGGCTACGGCCCGGGCTCGGTGCCATCTTCCTGTGGCCTGTCACGTTGGCGCGATGAGCCTCCCCGGGCAACTTCGGGACCTGAGCGTAGCCGGTCTGGGGATAGGTCTTGACGTCCAGGTGCCCCGTGGCAAAAGCGTGAAGGTCTTGCCACCCAGGGCGTTCGCCGAGCATTCACCTGTTCTTGGGACGGTCAAGTGGTGCCGAAAGGCCCAGCGGGATTGGTATCATGTGGGCCTCGACCTACACGGTAAGACCCGTCAAACCTGGATTCCGGTAGCTTTGAAAGAGCTGGGTCTCGATCCTAGCGCCCCTCGTCAACGCCGCAAGCTCATGCGGGTTCCGGCCAACTTGCCGGTGGACTTGAAACTGGCGAGTGGCAAGACCGGTCGCGGTAGACTGCTGAACCTGAGCGTTGGGGGAGCACTGATCGAATCGGGCGAACGCCTAACACGTCATGCCGAGATGCAACTCTCGATAGGCCCTTGGAATGGGATGGCAGCCATGAGGCTGGTCGGAACGGTGGTGAGTTCGAACTCCGAAGGGGTGAGTTTGCGCTTCAATCACGTGGCTGAGGACCAACGAAAGCTGCTGGGAAAGTATTTGACCGGACTGGTAAGATCCGCTCGAGGGTAGCCGGTGTTCCTGGAGTTTCTAGCCTTTTTTGCTCTGTCGACTGCTCTGCTGAGTATCCAGTGGGCTTTCCTTTCTCGGCGTTGGCGAGGCATCAACCGTCTCCTTGAGGAGGGAAGACCTGGCGCGTTCGTCGAGGCGGTCGAGGGGGAGTTGAGACGAACCTCCCACCCCGAGATGCGGGCTCTGTTAACCATCAGTCGTTCAGCTGGATTGGCATATTTAGGGCGCTGGACCGAAGCCGTCGATGACCTCGAGTCGCTCGACCACGAACTGCTGCGTCAGCCCGAAGCACGGGCCGTCTATTTCAATAACCTTCTTTACAGCTTGCTCTTAGCGGGGCGCTTCGAGCGGGCTCGTCAAATCGTCAGCGAACAAACTCGTTGGCTGGTTCCAGAATATCGTCACAAAGAACTCAATTTAAGTCTGCGCGGGACCATGGCCGCCTTTTACTACTTTCAGGGCGACGAAGAGGAGGCTCGCAAAGAGCTTGAGATGCTCGAGTCTCAAGACCGGGGTCGCCTGCCCCGAGCCGCCACCCTCTATTTTCTGGCTCGCCTAGATCTGCATCAAGGCCACACTGAGCGGGGGATCGCCCGTCTTGACGAGATTTCTCGGACGGCCTCGGAGTCGTGTTTCGCCGAGGAGGTGCAGCGGCTTCCTGCCGGGGAGGAGCGGATCGCTGGTCCCGGCGCTTTCTCAGTGGTATGAAAACAAGAAAAAAGCCGCCTCCAGGGCGGCTCAAAGGTTCCCGTCAAGAGACTTCAGGCTGCAGCCTGCGCCTCGCAACTGGCAGCTAGTTTTTCTTCCACAGACTCGGGTGTTGAGTCCAGGGCGGCCGTTAGGATTTCTACCAAAAGTGCTTCCGACAAAGCCAACTGGCGTTGGTCGGAGGTGTTGAGCTGCCCCTTCTTGTCTTGCATGCGGCGAAGTCCTTTATAGACCTGAGAGAGAGCGATGGGGTCGCCACTCTCAAGGCGCTCCTGGTTGTTGCGCTGGCGGACTTTCCACTGTTTGCTGAGGCTGCCGTCCCATTCTTGGAGGTAATCCAAGACCTTCAAAGCTTCCTTCTCCCCGATGGGGGGGCGGACATTGTCGTTGAGGGTCTTCTTGGGCACCATCATGCGAAGCTCTTCCCGGGGGAAGAATAACGTCGCAAAAGCCATCTTGGAGCCCATCAGTTCTTTTT
>CAYRFU010000019.1:6998-25057 GCA_964423525.1 uncultured Burkholderiales bacterium
TCTTTTTCTTCAAAAGACTCAACGGTTCCAATACCGTGGATCGGGTGATAAATGGTTTCTCCTAGTGAGTACTGGATAGAAACTCCTCCTTTATGATACAGGTCGCAGCCGCCGGTGACGCTTGGGATGTTCGATCGAGTCCGTTTTTCTCCCAAAATAAAAACCGCCAGCGTGTTCCCTGGAGAGGATGACGCCAGCGGGCTTATCAACGGTCTACTGCATTGTTACAATTCTATCATATTTTTGCCCACGAATCAAATTTTCTTGATGGAAGTTGTCTTTCAGCAAGAATGCGGGATTGCTGACGGACTGAAGGGTTGACCCGCGGTCGAGATCCCACTACCATGCCAGAACGTGACCGGAGCCACCAAGCCAAAGACCCGAATCCGCGTCCCCCGTGGATTTAAGCCCCGCGATTGGGCCCGTGCCGCCTACTCCCTCTACCTCCGCTCGAGCGAGAAGAATTTCGCCGTCAACGCCTGCCCCGGAGCCGGAAAGACCAAGTTTGCGGTTATGCTGGCCTTCAACGAACTCCATCGTGGAGCCGTCGATAGGGTGGATGTGATCGGACCCTCTACCCACATCTGTGAGCAATGGATGAGAGAAATGGCCAGTTGGGGTGTTCATCTTGACCCCGAGAACTATCACGAGTCGAGAGACTGTGTTGGAAGGGTGATGACCTACCAGAGGCTGGGGATGGATCCCAAAGCTTTTGCTCTGGTGCCGGGGCGACGCACCCTGGTGATTCTCGACGAGATCCATCACGCCGGTGATTCGCGCAGTTGGGGTGACGGTCTCCACCTGGCCTTCGCCGAGGCCGAACGACGGTTGCTTCTGTCAGGCACTCCGTTTCGCAGCGACAATAATACCATTCCCTTCGTTCGCTACACCCAGGGAGACAAAGGAACCAGTATCAGCGACTACACCTACGGATATGGTGAGGCTCTCCGCGATGAATATTGTGCGCCCCTTTATTTTCCCCATCACGATGGCCACTTCACCTGGGAACGGGATGGTCAGCAATACCGTGCCGACTTCAACAAAGCGCTGAGCCGTGCCCGCTCGGCCGACCGAATGCGAACCGCTCTCGACCCGCGAGGCGACTACGTGCGGGGCCTCCTCAAAGAGGCTCACGCCCATCTCAGGGAGGTTCGAGTTGAGCACCCCGACGCTGCCGGCATCGTGTTTGGCAGAGATGTCGAGAATGTTCGGGCCCTGGCTGAGGCCTTGTCCGCTATTTCGGGGCAGGAGCCGGTCACCGTGACCGTCGACGATCCCGATGCTGGAGACCGAATACGACGTTTTCGAAACAGCACGGACCCCTGGGTGGTCTCGGTGAAGATGGTTTCGGAAGGGGTGGATATCCCTCGCCTGCGAGTGGGGGTCTTTCTGACCAACGTGAAGACCGAGATGTTCTTCCGCCAGGCGGCCGGTCGCCTGGTCCGATTGGTGCCCGGCCTCGAGGACCAATCCGGCTATCTCTACATTCCCTCGATTCCCCGGCTGGTGGGCTTTGCCACCGATATGCAACGCGAGCGTAACCATTTCGTCGAGAACAAGAACAAAGAGGGTCTTGTCAGTTTTGGAATGTTGCCCGAGCCGGACGAGGAGAAAGAGGAGTCCGACTATCGGTTTATCGGGTCCAAGGGGGAGAAGGCGGGGGTGATCGAGTCGGGCCCTCCTACCGACTCACAGGGGCAGACGTTTTTCGACTTCGCGGCCGAACTGGTCGAGGCCGATCCTGAGCCTCCTCCACGACCCGAACCTCAACCTGTTTCTGAGCAGAAATTACTCCACGAGCAGAAGGAATACGTGCGTCGGAAGGGGGGGCGGATTTCCAGCTTGGTGCGCCAAGTTCACCTGGCTCATAAAGTGCCTTACGGTCAGATCCACGCTTATCTCAATCGACGGCAAAAAATTCGCTCTCAGGCTCAGTGCACGCTCGAGCAGTTGGCCGAGAGAGAACGGCTGCTGGAGAAATGGCTAAGGCAGGGTCACCAGCCCTAAAGTGGTTTTTGAGCCTTTTTTCGAGCCCGATTGAGGTGACGCTGGAACCGCTTGGTGCGACCATCTTCGACTCCCCAGAGGCGGGTTGCCATGGCCACCGCTTCGCGACAAAACCGTTCCGCTTCCAAAAAATCCGAACATGAGAAACAGAGACCGCCGACCGCGTCCAGCAGGAGAGCCCGCTCACCGTGATCGGGGTTGCCAAGTTTGGCCCAGATCTGGTCGGCCTGGCCAAAATGTTCTTGGGCTTTGCGAGCATCCCCCTGCGCGAGTTCTGCCGCTCCCAGGGCGGCCAGGCAAGCAGCCATCTCAGGATTCGCCGGCCTTCTCCTTTCCTGGTGGATCTCGAGGCTGGATTGGAGATACTGTTTCGCGATCTGGGGCTTTTTCTGGCGCAGGTAGACCTGGCCGAGTTCTCGCTGGGTCCGGGCTTGGCGAGGTTTTTCCCGGTCACCCCATTTTTTGGCCAGCTGCACGGCGGACTTGAGGTTTTCCTCGGCCAGTCCCAGCTTTTCTGCCTGGAGAGCCATGAGACCCTGCCTGCGCAATCTGAGCCAGAAAGCGGTGCGGTCGATCTGAAGGGTGGCCCAATCTCCGTCTGAGGGCAGAACCACATTGATCGCTTGCTCCAGGGTGTTCTCGAGGGAGTAGGCGATGGAGCGAGCCCCGATCAGGTCTTCGACCGAAAAGGTGTGGCTGACCGAGTGATCTCCGTAAAGCACCCCTTTGGGGTTGTCGGCCAGGTCGAGGATGGGGAGCGCCAGCACCGAGTTGACTCCCGAGACGGGTCTGGCCAGCTGGGCCGAGGCCTGCTCGATACGGATCGCTTCGCCTTTCTGGAAAACCGTCTCCAGAACTTCCTCGCAAAGACCGAGCTCGGTCAAACCCTTCTCTTCGGGCAAGCCGAATCGAGCTTGAATTCGGGCCGCTTGATCGGGGCCCTGGAAGAGAACCAGAAGGGCTCTTTCGGCTCCCGTGCCCAGAATGAAACGGTTCAGCTCCTCTTTGAGAATTTGGGGATCACATTCGACGCTCACTCGAGAACGTTCCAGCTCTCGAGTTTTGGCTCCTGTAAGGGTTCACTCTAGCTTTCGTAAGAGAGACTGGGCTTGCTGGTGAACGGGGGTTGGCTGCTGGCTTGTGATGAGTTCTTTAAGGGTCTGGCGAGCGTGCTCGAGATGGCCGAGTTCCTGTTGTAGTTGAGCTTGAAGAAGCCGGTCCTCAGGGGAGAGAGGTCCAAAAATTCTGCCCCGTTGGAGGTCAGCTAAAGCCTCTTTGGGCCGGCCCACAGCCTGTTTTGAACGGGCCGCCAAAGCCCAGGGCCGCGGGTCGGTAGGAGCTTGTTGTTGGGCTCTGGCGAAGTCGCTCAGCGCTTGCTGATGGCGCTCAGCTCTTTGATGGAGCGTGGCCCGCAGAAAGAACGGTTCCGACTTGGTAGCGTCGTTCTGGATGGCCTTGTTCAGGCTCTCGAGGGCTTGCTCAAAGAGCTCCTGTTGAAGCTGCAGCTGGGCTAGGCGGAACCAGCCTTGGGCCCACTGGGGTTCGATCAGCAGGGCTCGTTGCAACTGACCTTGGGCCTTTTCGAATTGGTCCTGGAGGGCCAGTGCCTCGGCCAGAAAGCCTCGGGCCCGATAGTCTAAAGGTTGGCTCTTGAGGAATGTTTCCAGCTGTTCTTGCGCCTCGGGCCCTTGCCGCTGAGCCAGCTGGACTCGGCCGAGATTGTAGTGGGCGATGTCCACTTCCGGCGCGAGTGTCAAAGTTTTTCGGTAGAGACTCTCTGCCTCTTCGAGGCGTCCCTGAGCGAAAGCTCGATTGCCTTGATAGAGAAAAGAATGGGGTGAGGAACAGGCTGTGGTCAGCAAGAGCACCAAAAGGAGCCAGAGAAGACGCATCGCCCTGGCTTTTGCAGAGTGGGCCGGTCCCCTGCCGCCCTGTTTACAAGAGTCGCGCGATTGTTACATTCTGTTAAGATCGCGGTAACAAATTCCGGACTGTCGAAACAAAACGGATCACCGCTCTCAGGTAATCTAAAGGTCGGAGGTCCAACCTGGTAGCAGGAGTTTAGGGGTAGAGGACCGTTTTCGAGGTTGTTTTCTTTGCCGAAGAAGTGGAGTCCACTCGGACTTCGAAACGCCCTTCCTCGAAAGCTTTGTGCTCGCGCCCCGCGATAATACTGTCAAATTCGAAGTCTAACCACCTCTTTGGATAGAGGTCCCGATCACTTTTCCAGGTCTGGAGCGGGCGCCAAATTTTTTGTCCCGCTCCCCGGATAAACAATTTTACGACGATAGGCCCTCGAGCCGTGTTGCCCGAGGGGTTGTGGACGACCACGTCGACCTGATAGCGATGCTCCCCGTTGGGGACCACCTCGATCGAACGGGGTTCGACATCGGCCGCCGCCGAGGTCATCCACGACAAGAGCAGCAAACAGATCAAGAAACGCATCGTGATCAATTTGATAACAGGAGGGTCCGAATCCTCCGAGCCAGGGGAGTAGAGAAGGTGTACGCAACTCAGTCAAGCAGTCCATCGGACTTTAATCGACGCGCCAGTGACCGGTGCAACCTCCCTTTTGAGGTGGAGCTAGTGGGTGATGATCTCACCCCACGACGAGCACACGGCATCAATCTGAGCCCGAGCGGGGCTCGTCTCGTAGTGCCTCCCTACGACGGGGTCGAATGGGACGCGATCTGGGTCAAGCTCGACCTGGAGCAGGGCCAACGGGTGCGGGCCCTTGGGGAAAAGGTTTGGGAGCGGCCTTTGGCGGACAACAGCAACGCCTCCATTGTCGGCATGCGGTTCACGATGATGACGGAGTCGGATCGGGACCGACTGGAGAGTTGGTGCCTTCAGGTAACTCTTGCTCAGGGGAACTGCTCGGCCAACGATTAAACTCGCTCATGGCTTTTTCGAGTCCGTCATCGAGCCAGGTTTGCAAGCAGTCGCAGGCTCTGGCCACCATCTCCTCGACTTGCTCATCCTCTTCGAAGCGGAACGGCTCCAAAACGAAATCAGCTGGATCCTGGTCTTCCGGAATCGGACCGATGCCCAGGCGCAGACGAGGGTAGTCCGACGTTTGCAACTTGGCGGTGATGTCCTTCAGGCCGTTATGCCCGCCCGAGCTGCCTCGAGACTTTAGCCGCAACTTGCCCAGGGGGAGGGCAAAGTCGTCGATGACCACGATCATGTTATGGGGGTCGATCTGTCTCGATTCGAGCAGCCACTGAACCGCATCACCGGAGAGATTCATGTAGGTCCGGGGACGAAGAAAAAAAAGGGGCCTCTCTCGCCAGGTGGTGTGATTGACCAGGCCCAGAGAGGTCCCTTTCTTGTGGCTGACTCCGTGTCGCTTGAGGAAGGCTTTAACAACCTCGAATCCCACGTTATGGCGGGTTCCGGCGTAACGCTCGCCCGGGTTGCCCAGGCCCACCACCGCAGCAGGTCGCAAGAGATTAGCCCTCGGCCGAACCCTCTTCACCTTCATCCTCATCGTCGCTAGCCGTCAAGCCAGCCGAGCCGCGAGGGGCGATGACGGTGACGACTCGCTTGGTGGAAGCCTCGATACACTCCACTCCCTCAGGGAAGGAGAGGTCAGAAATGCGGATGCTGTTACCGAGCTTCAGCTTGGCTACATTCACATGGTGGGCCATGGGAATGTTGAGAGGGAGACATCGGACTCGCAGTTGATTCAGGAACACCTGAACCATGCCGCCTCGGCCCCTTAACTCTGTTTCACCATCGACGCGAAGAGGGATACTCACGGTCACTTTGTCGTCGGTGCTGACTCTCTTGAGGTCGATGTGGGTTAAATATTTTTGATAGATGTCTTTTTGGTATTCGGCGATCATGCAAGTGTAGCTTTCGCCGTCGAGCTTGAGCTCGATAACGGGGTTGAGGCCAAGTTTGGTCATGGCCTGGTTCATCGTCTTTTCGTCGGTCGTGAACTTTAGAGGTTCAAAATTCTTGCCGTAAAGCACGCCGGGAATGTCACCCGTCGCGCGGATTTTTCGGGCCGCCCCTTTACCGGCGACCTCTCTTTTTTTGCCTTCGATCGTGACCTGGGACACGGGCTCCTCCTAGCAGAGAGACTTCGGGGGATTTTAGGACGAGATTTCGCTTTCTGTCAAGGGCTGGGAAAGCAGGCCGGGACCGATGGGGCGAGAAGGCGGGCGGGTGCCCCCTAGAGCTCAAACCTTTTTTGCCCGGATCGACTCTCTCGTCGAGCGTCTGGTTCTTTTTCGCCCTAGTGGCCCCGAGGCGCGGCCCTGGTTGGGATTGAGCGTGGTCCTCATGGGGCTGGCCTTCGTGTTCCAGCTAGCTGCCCGAGACCTGCAAGATCTCTATGTTTTTCCTGTGTTGGTGAGCGCTTTTGTTCTCCGGCGCGAGGGGTTGATGATTCTCCCCGGTTCGGTGTTTCTCTACCATCTAGCCGGTTGGATTCGAGGAGAGCTTCCTCTGAGGTATCTCCTCTTGAACGACCTTGTCCATCTACTCGAATGGGGTCTGTTGGCTGGGTTTGTGGTGGTGACCCTGGAGAAATACACGGCTCTGCGTCGGATAGAAGGTCGGATTCAATCCGACCTCCAGTTGGCCAAGACGCTGCAGACGGCCCTCACCCCCTCAGACTTTGAGCTCGGTTCCGTCCGCATCGTAGGTTCCATCCACCAATGTGACAACGTCGGTGGGGATTTTTACTACTTCCGTCCCTTCCAGAAACGCTACGTGCTTTGCTGCTTGGGAGACGTCATGGGGAAAGGCATCGCCTCCTCTCTCTTGATGTGTATGGTTATGAGTTTCATTTTCGAGTGGGGGAAGAAAAGTCCCAATCCCGAGTTTCTGGTCAAGAAGCTCAATCGACGGTTGGTTCGCTTCCTGGGCGAGGATTCCAATTTCTTCATCACCATGACCTACGCTGTGTTTGACGAGCAGAGCAAGAGCTTGCGCTATGCCACGGCCGGTCATCAGGGAGGACTGTTGGTCCGGGCCGACGGTTTTGTCGACCAGTTGGACGGCGAAGGCATCCCGCTCGGCATCTTTATGGACGCCGCTTTCCCTAGCCGGGAACTGTTCTTGGAAACGGGCGATCGGGTGTTGCTCTTCACCGATGGCGTGACCGAGGCACGCGGCAAGAACGGCGAACTCTTTGGCATCGAGCGATTGATCAGGCTGGCCAGGTCAAAGGCTCACTGCTCCAGTCGAAGGCTGGTGCAGGCGATAGAAAGCTCCGTCCTCGAGCATACCGGAGGCGACTACACCGATGACCTGGCTTTACTCGTTTTCGAAGTGGCGCCAGACGGCGAAAACCCTGGTGTTGAAGGCTCTTCCGTGGTATAATCCAGAGGGAGAGTGATATTGTGAAACATTGGAAGCGGAGGCCTTTCGCCGGGTGGCTAGGTGCGCTTCTTATTTCCTTGAACTTGGTGGCCCTGGCGGCCCCCCAGCCCCAGGTGGTCGACCTGCTTTGGTGCCCCAACGGTGAACGGCTCGCGGCTATCGTTGTCACTCCAGCCCAGCCTCCCTCTTGCGCACTCCAGGTGATCGACCGATCAGGCCAGGCCTGGACTTATCCGGAGCGATGCAAAAGCCTTCGTCTACTAGGTTGGACTCGAGACGGGAGCGGAGTGGTCGTCGACCTCGGGACAGCCGGAATTCGAGTGGTCGCCCCAGCCCGTTCGGAGAGAGTTCTGTCCGATTCGAACGCTCTTGTCCTGGCCAGTGATGGGACGACCATCTACTATTTCAGCCGCGACCGCAGTCACCTCATGGCCCAGAAGCTCGGCCAAGAACCTCAGGTGGTAGCCGTCCTGCCGCCCGGGACCCGGCCCTCGGCTGCTCTTTCACCCGACGGTCAACACCTGGCCCTGCGACGGTCGGTGCGTCAAGGGAAGCAGTGGGAAACAGAGATTTGGGTCCTCAGTCAAGGCATCTACCGCAAGCTCATTCAGGTCCCAAGCCCCTTCGCTCGTGTCCATTGGCACCCCAGCGAACCGGGTCTTTTGATCAATGTGCCTTCTGGACAGCGCCAATGGGACGTCTACATTGCCTGGGTTTCTGACGGCCAACCGGCCCAGTATCACGCTCGGCTCCCTTCCCCGGCCCAGTGGGACCGATCGGGGCGGGCCTACTTTGCTGCCGCTAACGGTTTGTCTGACCTGGCTACCGGCGAAACGCTTCACCAGTGGATGAGAACTCCCAGTCTCTGGGTCGTCTCCCCCGACGGTCGCCGGCTGGCGACTTCGACTCCCGACGGCGCAGAACCGGTTCGCCTGAGCCCTCTAGCCCCGTAGCCGAAAGGAACTCTTGTCGCAGAGCGGGAAGGCGCTGGTTCCAAATCCCCTCGAGCCTGGAAAGGAGCGGCCGGTGGCTACTGACCTGCAAACTCTCGAATCTCTCTGTGTGAACGTTATAAGAGGGATAGCCATGGATGGCCCCCAGCAGGCCAACAGCGGCCATCCCGGCACAGCCATGGCCTGCGCTCCTATCGGTTGGACGCTTTACGGCCGGGTGATGCGCCACAATCCCGCCAACCCGGCTTGGCCCGACCGCGACCGTTTTGTCCTCTCCTGCGGCCACGCTTGTATCTTGCAATATAGCTTACTCCATCTGACCGGTTACGATCTGTCTCGCGACGACCTTCTCAATTTCCGGCAGTGGCACAGCAAGACGCCTGGTCATCCCGAAAATTTCATGACACCCGGGGTCGAGACGACCACCGGTCCCCTGGGACAGGGCCTGGCCACGGCCGTCGGTATGGCTTTGGCCGAAAAATTCCTGGCCAATCACTTCAACCGTCCAGGCCACCAGGTGGTCGATCACTACACCTACGTCCTGGCTTCTGACGGGGACTTGATGGAAGGGGTCAGCTGCGAGGCGAGTTCGCTGGCTGGTCACCTCAAACTGGGCAAATTGATCTGCCTGTGGGATGACAACAAAATCACTATCGAAGGCTCGACCGACCTGGCCTTTAGCGAGAACGTTGATGACCGCTATCGCGCCCTGGGGTGGCACGTGCAACGAGTCGACGACCCCAACGACCTCGACCAGCTCGAGAAGGCTCTGGAGGCTGCTAAAGCGGACCCTCGACCCTCCTTCATTGCGGTGCGAACTCACATTGCCTATCCCGCCCCCAACGCTCAGGACACGGCCGAGTCTCACGGTTCCCCGCTGGGTCAGGAAGAGATTCACGCCACCAAAAAGATTCTGGGCCTACCACCAGATCAAACCTTCTACATTCCCGAGGATGTGAGCAAATTTGCCAGCCGTGTCGAGCGAGGTGGCCAACAGGAATCCGACTGGAACCGTTGTTTCCATAGTTTTCGCCAGGCCCACCCGGACCTGGCTGAGGAGTGGGACGCCTGGATGAAAGGTGAGCTCCCGGCCGGCTGGGAGGAGGCTTTGCCAACGTTCGCGGCCGGTGAGAAGATGGCCACCAGGGCCTCCTCGGGCAAAGTGATCAACGCTCTCGCCCCCAAACTCAACAATTTGGTCGGTGGGTCAGCCGACCTGGCTGGCTCGACCAAGACTTTGATGAGCTGCAGTGAATCCTTTAGCGGCACCAACCCTGGCGGACGGAACCTCCATTATGGAGTTCGAGAGCACGGCATGGCGGCGGTGGTGAACGGAATGGCTTTGCACGGCGGCTTGATCCCTTATGGTGCCACCTTTTTTGTCTTCACCGACTACATGCGACCGGCCCTGCGGCTGGCCGCTTTGATGGGAGTCCCGGCCATCCATGTTTTGACTCACGACAGTATTGGGCTGGGTGAGGACGGTCCCACTCATCAGCCGGTGGAGCATCTGGCTGCCCTTCGAGCCATCCCCAACTTTAAGGTACTGCGTCCTTGCGATGCCAACGAGGTGGCCCAGGCCTGGAAGGTGGCCCTCACTCATCGAGACGGACCAGTGGGCCTGGTGTTGAGTCGGCAAAATCTTCCCACCCTCGACAGAAAGGTCTACGCCAGTGCCGAGGGGGTCTCCCGGGGGGGATACATCTTGGCCGAAGCCGAGGGCGACACCCGCGTCATCTTGATGGCGAGCGGTTCGGAAGTGGCTCCCTGTCTGGAAGCTCGCGCCCTTCTTCAGCAGGAGGGAATACCGACCCGGGTTGTGAGTCTTCCTTCTTGGGAACTGTTTGAGGCTCAGGATTCAACCTATCGAGACCAGGTTCTCCCCCCTTCGATTCTCGCCAGGGTCGCGGTAGAGGCCGCATCTCGTTTCGGCTGGGAGAGGTACATCGGTCCCCAAGGCACCACTGTCACGGTGGATGGGTTCGGAGCTTCTGCCCCCTGGCAGACCAACATGGAGAGATTCGGCTTCACCCCCGAGAATATCGCTAACCAAGCGAAAAGCATATTATAGGAGATCTCATGGACAACCGTTTAGCTCAGCTTCATCCCGCCGGCGTCAGCGTCTGGCTCGACTCTCTCGATCGCCCTATGCTGGAGTCGGGTGAACTGGCTCGCAGAATCGAGTCAGATTCGTTGCGAGGTCAGACCTCTAATCCCACCATCTTCGAGAAGGCCATCTCCAAAGGGGAGGCTTACGACCACGATATCAAAGCGGGCGTACAGGCTGGCAAATCCGCTGAACAGATCTGTTGGGAACTGATGGTCGACGATGTCCAGAAAGCGTGCGACATCTTCCGAGACCTTTTCCAACAGTCCGAGCGCCAAGACGGCTACGTCAGTCTGGAGCTTGACCCCACCAAAGCCCACGATACCACCTTCAGCATCGAGCAGGGCAAAGACCTCTGGAAACGGGTGGAGCGAGACAATTTGATGCTCAAAGTTCCAGCTACCGAAGAGGGGCTGCCGGTGGTGCAAGAGCTGATCTACCACGGTTGCAACGTCAACGTGACGCTCCTTTTCGCGGTCTCTCGCTACGGAGAAGTGATCGAGGCCTACTTGCGAGGTCTGGAGCGCCGGGTTCAGGAAGGCCTCCCGGTCGACTCGGTCGCTTCGGTGGCCAGTTTCTTCGTCAGTCGGGTCGATTCCGAGGTCGACTCTCGCCTGTCCAAGCTAGAGGGGGGGAAGGCTTTGATGGGCAAAGCGGCCGTGGCCAACGCCCGAGCGGCCTACGCCCTTTACCAGCAGAAGTTCTCGGGGCCCCGGTGGCAAGCGCTGGAAGCTAAGGGGGCCCACAAGCAGCGACCTCTGTGGGCCAGCACCAGCACCAAGAACCCCGACTATCCGGATACCCTTTATGTTGATGAATTGATCGGACCAAACTGTGTCAACACCATGCCTGACGCCACCATTCAGGCCTTCGCCGCTCGCGGCACCGTCCGTCAGACTTTGACGGCTGAGCATCTTGGGGAGGCCAAGAAGGTTCTCGAGCAGGTCAAAGGGGTGGGCGTTGACATGGACGACGTGACCCTGAACACCCTGGTGAATGAAGGGGTGGAGAAGTTCGCCCAGTCCTACACCTCGTTGTTGTCGACTCTCGAGAGCTCGATGAAGCAGATGGTCGCTTCTTGACTCGATGAGCCAACAGTTACTCGAAAATCCTCTCCGCCAGGGGCTCTCCCGAGTCAAGATGCCGGAGCCCTGCGTGATGGTGATCTTTGGGGCTTCCGGTGACCTGACCCAGCGCAAGTTGATCCCGTCGCTCTTCCGTTTGCAACAGCAAGGCCTTTTGCCGCGGGGGTTCGCCGTGGTAGGGATCTCTCGCCGCTCGCTAAGCGATCAAGATTTTCGTCAGAGAGTGAAACCCGAGCGGGTGGATGAAACACGTTGGGAAGAGTTCTCTCAAGGCCTGTTCTATCTCTCTGGTGACTACAACCAGGAACAGTGTTACGACGACTTGTTGGCCCGTCTCAAAGAGGTTGACGAGACCCGGGGGACGATGGGGAACCGCCTCTTTTACCTGAGCGTTTCGCCTTCGGCTTTCCCCGTGATCGTCCGTCACCTGGGCCAAAAGGGGATGAATCAGAGTGAAGACCCCCGCTGGGTTCGAGTCATTTTAGAGAAACCTTTCGGCGTCGATCTCCAGTCGGCGATTCAACTCAACCAGGAAGTTCACAAAACCTTCCAGGAGCACCAGATCTATCGGATCGACCACTATCTGGGTAAAGAGACGGTTCAGAACATTCTGGCCTTCCGGTTCGCCAATGGGATTTTTGAACCGATCTGGAACCGACGTTACATCGACCACGTCCAGGTCACCGCAGCCGAGTCGGTTGGGGTAGGTCAGAGAGCGGGTTATTACGACCAATCCGGCGCTTTGAGAGACATGGTCCAAAATCATCTCCTTCAGCTCCTGGCTCTGGTGGCTACCGAACCACCCGTCAGTTTTGAAGCTGATGCGGTCCGTGACGAGAAAGGCAAAGTTTTCCGATGTTTGCGCACCTTCACGCCGGAGGAGGTGGCGGCCCATACCGTCCGGGGGCAATACGACGCGGGTTTCATAGACGGCCAACCTGTTGAGGGCTACCGTGAGGCCGAAGGGGTGGCGACCAACAGTCAGACGCCGACCTATGCAGCGGTCCGCTTCTTCGTCGACAACTGGCGCTGGCAAGGCGTCCCGTTTTATCTCCGGACCGGCAAGTGCCTGGCTCGCAAAATCACGGAAGTTGCCATCGTCTTCAAGCCGGTGCCCCATTCTCTTTTCGGAGCCTCTCAAGAGGGTCTGGCCCCCAACATCTTGGTGTTGAAAATCGGACCAGAGGAGGGGATTACTCTTCGATTTGCCACCAAGATGCCCGGAATGACCACCCGAGTCCGCTGGGTCAACATGGACTTCGATTACGGCCAAGCCTTCGCAACCCCATCCCCGTCGGCCTATGAGAGGCTTCTTCACGATTGTATGATCGGTGACGCCACCCTCTATGCCCGAGCTGACGGGATCGAGGCAGCTTGGGTGGCCTGTCAACCGATCCTCGACTATTGGGAGCAAAGTCAAGACGAGATCCCTCGTTACGAAGCTGGTAGCTGGGGTCCTCGTCAGGCCGAAACCTGGATCGAGGACGACGGTCGCTTCTGGAGAAAGCTTTGAGCCAGGTCTGGCAGCAGCTGGCTGGCTCGCACTTTCAGTCTCTCGACCCGGCTCACCCTCGCGAATCCCTCGACCGTTACCTCGAGGACCTCAGCACTGGAGACCAGGCTAGACCTCGTCTCACCACGATGAACCTTCTGTTGGGGATTCCTCACCCAGAGGATGCCTCTGACCTGGCCCCACTCTTGGAGCGGCTGGCCCAGACCCATCCGGGTCGCCATCTGGTTTTTGTGCTCGACCCTGATGCCAGCCAGGAATCGCTCGACGGTGCCGTAGCCCATGTCTGTTCAGCCCACCATCCTGAGCGAGTCTGCTCGGAAAGAGTGGTGCTCTACTGTCCTGGGTCGCCGGCTAGACTACCCAGTCTGGTGCTTCCGATGACCATTCCCGGATTGCCGGTTTACCTCTGGTGGCGTGGAGAACCTCCCTTCGACTCCGACCTCTTGGAGAGGTTTGTCGAAGGCAGCGATCGGGTGATTTTCGACTCGTCTCGATTTTCTCTTTCTGGTGCGATGGCCCGCCTCGATCGATTGCTTCGCGATCCCTATCACACCGAGCAAGCCTTCTCGGACCTCTCCTGGGGCCGTAGTTTACCCGTTCGCGAGCGGGTGGCAGCCCTGTTTGACGGCCCCGGAGGCGCCCAGGCCCTGGCCCGAATTCAAGAGGTCACCATCACGGGCCCGGCCGACCGGCCCGACCCGTCTTCTCTTCTGCTAGCGGGATGGCTAGCGTCTCGGCTGGGTTGGGAGGTCAGCAAACCGATTCGAGCTGAGGGAAAAGTGTGGGTTGGAGATCTTAGCTGTCAGACCGGTCCCATCCGCCTCCGACTCGCCAGCGGCCGGGCAGGAGGCTGGGGGATAGGGCTCACCGGCCAACCGGAAGTCTCTTGTTCAGCTTTGTCGGGATGCGATCTGATGGGTCGAGAATTCGATATTCAGGTTCGCGACCCCGTTTTCGAACAGTCTCTGCACAAAGCTCTGATTCTTTCTGGCGAGCGTCAGCCACTTTCTCGTGATTGACGAAACAGTGCTCTCTCGGGGGAGCCTGGGGGAAGCTTGAGGGTTGGAAGGGCAACTCCTCGTCGTTAAGATAGGCCGTTAACAGCTCGGCCACCTCGATCAGTCTGGCTGGATTCATTGGCGTGGTTCCTTTCTTTCTTCCAGCCTAATCCGATTTTGTGACCGGTCCATTGCGCTTTCTTTGCCCCGATGTTGAATCGGTGTTACAGAATGATGAACTCGGGTGAGAGCGGGGGGAGAAACAAACAGAGCCCTGACGGGCCCTCTGAAAAAAATTGACGTTGTCGGGGTCAGGCTTTGGCAGAACTCTTGCGAGTGCGTCGAACCTTTGTCTTCTGGTCTCGAATGGTCTTGACGTAGGCGTCGAGCATCTCGGCCACCTTCTTCTGCTGGCCAGGGGTGAGGTTGAAGAGCTCGCGAATCGCGACACGCAGCTCTTTTTCTAGCATTTTGTCGGCCTTGTAGCTCTCGATTTTCTCGAGTAGCTCTTTAACCGGAATCTTCTCGGGTGCATAACCCGCCACGAGTAGTGTTCGGTCAACGTCTGCCTGAATCGCTTTGGCGATCTCCAGCACTTTGTCTTTGCGGGGGACGTAGCCGTCCCTCTCAATCAGTGTGACGTAACTAGGGTCAATCTTCGCCAACTCGGCCAGCTTGCGACGGGTTAGTTGGCGGGCTTTTCTTCTGTCTCTAACGTAGTTAGCCCAGGCCTGGTTCCTCATGCCGACAACGCGTCCTCCTCTTTATTTTCCTTCAGATTATAGCAAATAATCGAATGAATTACAATCATTCTTGGAGAAAGATTCATTCCCTGCACTTCCGTGCTAAAGCCCTTTCGGAAAGGCCTCTACGCCTTATTTGAAGGGGATTCATTTTCCCTCAATGATGAAATTTATTCGAACTTCCTTTCGCCTTTAGCCCTCTCTCTTGGTCTGTCACACAAGGGGTGACAGGGCAGCTTTCAGAAGGGTTAAGCTTGCCCGAGGTGTCTGTCGTCATACCGGTCCGCAACGCTCGCCCCACTCTGCCTCACGCTTTGAGGTCGGTCCAGTGGCAAACCTTCCCTGACTGGGAAGCGGTGGTCGTTGATGATGGTTCCAGCGACGGCAGTGGGGAACTGGTTGAGGCTTGGAGTTCTCGCGAGCCTAGAGTCAGGCTTGTCAAGCGGTCCCCCCAAGGGCTGGTGGCTAGTCTCAATTGTGGTCTAGAGGCGGCCAAAGGGCGTTGGTTGGCCAGGATGGACGCCGACGATATCTGTCATCCCAAGAGGCTGGAGAGGCAGAGGGCGTGGCTTCAGGAGCGAGACTGCCAGGTGGTGGGGAGCCTGGTGCGCATCTTTCCTTTGAAGGCGGTGGCCAGCGGCTTTCTTCGTTACCAAGATTGGCTTAATCAGCTGGTCGACCACGAGGCCATCGTCAGAGACCTTTTCGTTGAGAGTCCTCTGGTCCACCCCTCGGTGCTCATGGATCGGACTTGGCTTGAGGCGGTGGGAGGGTATCGCGACTGCGGTTGGGCTGAGGACTATGACCTCTGGCTTCGATTGTGGGAGCGGGGGGCTCGCTTCGCTAAAGTGCCGGAGGTGCTCTTCTATTGGCGCGATCACCCCACTCGTATGACTCGCACGAACTTGGCCTACAGCGAAAACCGTCTCCGAGGTTTGAAGGTCGCCTTTTTGAAGCGGACCTATTTGAAGAGCGGCCGCGGGGTGGTCGTGTGGGGGGCTGGAAGGGTGGGTAAGCGGCTGGCGCGGGAACTGCTTCAGGCTTCCGTATCAGTGGTGGCCTTGGCCGACCTCCATCCGCGACGAATCGGCAAAGAGATTCACGGAATCCCGGTGGTCCATCCGGACCAGGCTCCACGAGGCCTTGATCTCTTCCATCTTGCAGCAGTTGGGCAGTCTGGAGGCCGCGAGGCGGTTCGGCAGCAGCTGGTGGGTCTTGGTCTCGTGGAAAGACGAGACTTCCTTTGCCTGGCCTAGCGGTCGGGTTCGAACCAGTCAACCTCGCCTGTGCCGAGCCAGCCCTCAGCATCCTCAGAGAGGGGGTCTTCCGTTGGGGTGGCGGGGGCATCGGCGCTGGGTGGTAGGCCGGCCGGACCTCGACGGGTGGCCACGGGTGGTTCCTCGTAGCCTCCCAGGGGAGCATCAGTGGGGTCGGCTTCCAAGGTCGGTTCGGCCACCTCTTCCGGCAGCTCGGCCGGTCCAACCTTCTCTCGCAGCTCGGTAATGCGGTTGCGTATTGTGGGAGTGGCCAGGTTGAGAGGGTCGAGCACCACGAATCGTTGATACATCTCCAGGGCCCTCTTGAAGTCGCCCTGCTTCTCGGCCACAATGCCGAGTCCGCGCACCGCGATGGAATCCATGAAATCGTATTTGAGAGCGTTGGTGAAGGCAACCTCCCCGGAGGCCACATCTCCCAAGAGAGTATGGCACTCGCCCAGCAAGCTCCAGAGAGCGGAGGCAGCGGGGGCACAACCGGTTTGGTGTTGGGCTGAGCGTTGAACCTCTTCAGCCAGGCTGATAGCCTCTTCTTTTCGGCCCAACCGGATCAGCAGTTTCACTTTCCGAAACTGTTGGTGACTGGAGTCGGGGTAGGCTTGGCAGATCTCCTCCATCGTGTTGAGGGCCTCTTCGATGTTGTTCATCCGCATTTGAGCGGTGGCCAAAGCGACCGCCAGGTTGGAGTGAACCTCCTCGGTGGCATAGGTGCATTTGAGGCCCTCGCCACTAGCCTGGGCTGCCTCGTCCCACTTCTCGCGTCGAACCCAATACTCGGCCAAGCCGAGGTGGCTGCGAGCGTCTCTGGGGGCCTGCTTAACCGAGCGAAGGTAGAGTTCTTCGGCCACTTCGAAATCTTGGACGGCTTCGTGGATGGGTGCGATCATCCGCATATTGGCTTCGGGATCGCGTTGGTAGATCTCGAGCGACTGACGGAAGCGACCGGTCTTGAAATAGAGGTCCGCTAAAGACCGTTCGATGGCCCGCCGAACCGATTTTTTCTCGTTGGGGTCGTTGATAATGTCGTTGTAGTAGTCGATCGCTTCCTGGCTTCGTCCCATCCGGACGTAGAGCCGGCCTAGCTCCCAGAGTGCTTGGGCGTTGCGAGAATCGGAAATGAGAGCTGACTTCAGCGTCTCGATGGCGTCTTCGAAATAGCCGGCCTGGATCTGCTGCTTGGCCAGGATGGTCCAACCGCGCGAGTCTCCTCGGTATTCGGCGAGATACTCTTTGAGTTCTTTGATGAAGCTTGCGTTGAGAGTCTGCCAGGGCCCCTGGAGTCCGGCCCCGGCGTAGACCCGGAGGAGCTCGACTTTCCACTCTCGGGTGTTGCGATGGTCGGAATTGGTTTCGATGGCTCTCTCGTAAAAGCCGCGGGCCGCTGCCAAATCTTTCACGCGATAAGAAAGGCGAGCGGCTGATTCGAGCAGGTTCCCGTTCTTGTCTTGATAAGAAAGGGCTTTGGCCAGGAGTCTGAGACCCATGTGCTGGAGTTTGATGCGGCTCTCGGTATCAAGCCCCTTGCCGAGCATCTCTTCGTAGAAGGTGCCGCCCAAAGGCGCTTCATCCTGGCGCCTGAGGTCGACCAGTTTGGAGTAGCTTTGCTCGGCCGTCTGAAAGGCCCCAGCGCGGACAGCGGTGGCGGCTAGGCGCCGAATCGTGTCGGGGTCCTCAGGGTCGAACTGGGTGACCCAACGCCGCCATTCCAAAGCCTTCTCGTACTTGCCATCTTCTTCGAGGGCCTCGGCCAATTTGACACCAAAGAAAGGGTCACGGCATTCGCGGGCCGCCGCCTGCAGGGCAGAGCGCATGGTGGGCCGATCGCCCATCTTTCGCAGGATTTTGAATTTCTTGACGTGAGCCTCTTTGTTACCTGGCTCGTCGGCTAGGAGAGCGTTCGCTTCCTCAAGAGCATCTTCGAGGTCTTCTTCAGCGATATCTCCTCGCCCAGTGAGCGCGCTATAGAGCTGAGCTTCACATCACGTCCGGCCTGTATCCCGTAGATCATCTGCTCGATGAATTTCGAGCGGGGCCGTGAAAAATGG
>CAYRFU010000019.1:25067-35754 GCA_964423525.1 uncultured Burkholderiales bacterium
GCTGTCGTCGCGCTTTCGTCCACCACCACCGCCTCCGGGCCGAGTGGGCGCGTCCTTGCGACGGAGCCCCCGGGAGGATTCGTCCGAGGCGCCTTGCTTTCTGGTAGCCGGAAACTGGGGTTTCTGACCAGTACCGAACTTGCGCTTCATTCCTTGATGCTTCTCCTACCAGCCGGGGGCTTACCCGGCCGCGTTGCACGTACTTAAACCAGTTAAAAACCTGGTAGACTGACTTCGGGGTGGCTGAAGGCGGTCCCTCCTGTCGACCACTCCCAAGCCGACCGGGCTTTTAAGAATGTTTATCAAGTTTCCCAAAGATCCTCCTCATTACCCGAACATCAGCTCGAAGTGCCGCAGCCAAAGGGTTTGAGTGGAGGAACCTGGTGATTGGCTCAGAAGACTCACGGCCTTGTCAAGCACGTTTCCCAATATTCCCGGGGACCGCTATCAGCTTACTGAGTTGCTAGGTGAAGGGGGCATGGCTCTCGTCTTTCGTGGGCTCGACCACAACCTCGATCGCGAGGTTGCTGTCAAAGTTCCCAATGAGCGGGTCCTGCAGGACCCCGATTCGCGTGAGCGGTTCCGCCGCGAAGCTCGTTCGGCTGCCGCTCTCACTCATCCTCACATCGTCAGGATCTACGACTTTCTCGACGATGAGGAGGTGCCTTGCTTGGTGATGGAGCTGATCGACGGTCAGGACCTGGGGGACTATCTCTCGAGTCAGCCGCTGTCGATCGAGAAGGCTCTTCGCTTTGGGGCCGAGATTCTCGACGCTGTCTCTTACGCTCACGAACAGGGCATTATCCACCGGGACCTGTCGCCTCACAACATTCTGATCGATTCCGGCGGGCGAGTGCTGGTGACCGATTTTGGAATCGCTCGCGCTCTGGGTGACCAGACGTTGACCGATACGGGTCAGATGGTGGGCTCTGTGACCACCATGTCTCCTGAACAAGCTCAAGGAGAGAGAGTAGATGTCCGCTCTGATCTTTATTCGGTCGGGTGCCTGCTCTATGCTATGGTGGCTGGCCGGTTGCCTTTCGAAGGGGATAATCCGGTTCAGGTCGCCCTCAAGCACGTCAACCAGCAGCCCACGCCGCCCAGTCGCTGGCGTCCTGACCTGCCCCAAAAGGTTGAGCATCTTATTCTTTCAGCCCTGGCTAAAGATCCTGGCGAGCGACCAGAGTCTGCTCGTGCCATGGCGACCTCCGCGCGAGCTCTGGTCACGCCCGACCTCGCTCCAACCCGAGTAAGGCCAGCGGTTTCCAAGCCAAGCCCATCGCCCTCAGCTCAGCGAGGTCTGCCCTGGGTTGCGTTTCTCCTCTTCGTCCTCTTTTCTGGGGTGACGCTTTGGGGAATCAGTCAGCTGCTGATCCCGAAGACCGTTCCGGTTCCTGACATCGAGGGGCAGACCGTGGAAGAGGCCCGCCGCCTGGTGGAACAGGCTGGTCTCCGATTGGAGGTGGCTCGCGAAGTGGCCTCCGAAACCTTGGCCCAAGGTCGAATCGTTCGTCAGAGCCCCCCGGCCGGAGTCAAGATTCGGGCCGATCAGGCCATCAGTGTGACCGTTTCGGCCGGAATCCCTCGCATTAAGCTTGCCTCTCTCGAGAGCCTGACCGTCTCCGAGGCCCGTTCCCGGTTGGACCGGCTGGGGCTGAAGGTCGAGGTGAAGGAGAGGGCCCACGAGCGAATCCCGACCGGACTGGTGATCTCTCAGCACCCGGCGGCTGGAGCCGAGGTCGAGCGAGGGGATACCATCGAGTTGGTAGTGAGTTCGGGCTCCGCCTGGGCTGTGGTGCCCCAGATGGTGGGACTCAGCTCGGAGGAAGCGCGGGCCGTCTTAGAGCGCCTGGGTCTCGAGATGGTGGTGGAGAGTTACCGTCCGGACGCTCAGGCTGACGAAGAGAAAGTCCTGTCTCAGAACCCTTCGGCAGGGGCTCGGGTAAGAGTGGGAAGGCGGGTCTTTTTGGTGCTGTCGCGCGGTCGCCAAGACCTTCACGTTCCCGAATTGGAAGGGAAAACCGTGGCTGAAGCGCGAGAGATCGTGAAGGAAATGGGTCTGGAACTCGTGGTAGAGGGGGAGGGGGGGGCCGATGAGCCGATTGTTTTTCAGGAGCCGCCACCGGGAGATCCGGTGCGTTCTACCACTGTTCGGGTCAAGACTTCCCCTTCGACGGTTGTTCCGGTTTTGCAGGGACGAAACGAGCGGGACGCCGTGATCAAGCTTCTGGCGGCGGGCCTCGAGGTGGGTCAGGTGCGTCGGGTTTACGGTGAGGTGGCCGGCGACGTGGTGGGCCAGGAGCCTTTACCCGGTATCGAGGTCCCCCCTGGAACCCGGGTCGATCTGTTCATCGCCGATCCAGAGGTCCAACAAGAACCTGGGCCAGAAGCGTCACCCGTCGAGCCAAAACCACAGTTTACGCCGGCGCCGTGGGTCGAGTAAAATCAGGGAAAGACTCCCTGGGGAGGAGAAAAGTTCACGTCCATGGATAAAGACGATCAAGACACTGGTGTCGTTCCCGTCTCCGCTCCCCGTTCTGACCCCTCGGATGGGGCCTCGGAGCAGCTGGCGGTGGGCACCAGTGGAGCTCAAATGGCGACCGAGGCCACCCTGGCTTTCGGATGGTTGGCTCTCAAAACCACTGTCCTGACCCTGTTGATAGGAGTGACCCTCTGGTTTAGCTACGTCTTTGCTTTGACCATCTATCAGAGCTACTTTCAAGTTCCGGCCGAAGTGGAAGTGCCGGCCATCAACGGAAAAGATGTGGCTGAAGCCTACAGAATTCTCGAGGAGGTCGGTCTTCAGCTCCAGATTCACGAGTCTCGTCACGCCAAAGCCGTCCCCGACAGAGTCATTATCTCTCAGACGCCTTCAGCCGGCCGCAAAGTCCGAAAGAACCGAGCCATCTTGGCCGTGGTCAGCCTCGGACCGGAGCTGATCGATGTCCCGGATTTACGCGGCAAGACCGTTCGAGAGGCCAAGATTCTCCTGAGTAATAGTCGGCTCCGACTGGGTAAGTTCAGTTTCAAAGAAGCGGTCTACGGTCAGCCTGAGCAGGTGATCCACCAGAGGCCCGCCCCCGGCGAACGGGTGGGCAAGGGGGAGCCGATCAATATTCAAGTTCAGAAAGGCTCTGGGTCGGCCTTGATCGACGTGCCCAACTGGAAGGGTCAGCACGTGTATCAGATCGGCGACCTGGTTTCCCAGAGCCACCTTTCTTTCTCGGGCATCGTCTGGGTCTTCTCAGACTTTGTTCCCTTCGGTGAGGTCGTGGGTCAGAACCCCATCGAAGGGAACAAGGTGACTCGGCAGAGTCCGGTCGAGCTGGAGGTGAGCGCTGGTCCTAACCAAAAAGGGGGAGCCTTCAAACAGCGAAAACTCAATATTGATGTCCCGAACGGCAATCGGAGTCAGGAGGTAGCCGTGATTCTCAGTAGTGAAGTGGGAGCAAGCACGGTCTTTAAAGGTCAGCACATGGGAGGAGACCAGATGGAGCTCTTGGTGGCCGGCTTCCCAGGCTCCGAGATCGAGATCTATATCAACGACCGCCTTCAAAGTCGGGAGCGGCTATGAGCGTTGAAGTCTCGGCCTCGATTCTCTCAGCCGATTTTGGGCATTTGAGAGAGGACGTCAGTGCCGTCTGCGCGGCCGGCGCCGATTGGCTTCATATCGACGTGATGGACGGCCACTTTGTGCCCAACCTCAGTTTTGGCTCGGTGGTGGTTCGCGGCTTGGCTGGTCTGGCGACTCCCATGGATGTCCACTTGATGGTGGAGCGGCCCGAGGACTACGTGGAGTCCTTCGCTCAGGCCGGGGCTCGGATCCTTACCGTCCACGCTGAAGCGACCCACCATCTCGAACGGTTACTAAGACGGATTCGAGAGGCCGGCATGATGGCTGGCGTGGCCCTCAACCCTCAAACGGGGCCCGAAGTCCTCGAATACGTCCTGCACGTGACCGACTATGTTCTGGCGATGACCGTCAACCCGGGTTTCTCGGGCCAGGCTTTCCTGGAATCGGTGGTGCCCAAGATCCGCATCATCAAGTCCATGACCGACCGAGTCCAGCATCGAGTGAGGGTGGCCGTTGACGGGGGAGTGAAACCGACCAATGCGGGTCTGGCTCGGGAGGCGGGCGCCGACTATTTGGTGGCCGCCAGCGCCATCTTCGGTTCCCGGGACTATGCTGCTGCCATCCGAGGTCTGCGAGGGGAAGCTTGAGTCACACTTCGGGGATCATCTACAAGCTTGAGGATGTCCCCGAATTCCCCAAGAATCTGACCCTGGCCTTGCAGCATGTCTTAACGATGTTTGGGGCAACCGTCATTGTGCCCCTTTGGCTTGG
Organism: uncultured Burkholderiales bacterium; assembly: GCA_964423525.1. Taxonomy (GTDB): domain Bacteria; phylum Vulcanimicrobiota; class Xenobia; order Xenobiales; family JADMJV01; genus CAYRFU01. The sequence continues at coordinate 29,413 of CAYRFU010000019.1, forward strand.
GCCCGAGATGGGAATGTCGCCCGAGAACATCGCCATTCTGGTCAGCTCGGTGATGCTTTGCTCCGGAGTCGCGACTTTGATGCAGGTTCTCTTGGGCTCTCGGCTGCCGATCATCCAGGGTGTCTCGTTTTCTTTCATCACCCCTTTCTTATTGATTATCGCTTACGCCGAAAACAATCCGATCGACGGGGACCCGGGAGCGACCGCCATGCGGTATATCGCTGGAGCGGTCATGGTGGGGGCTCTCTTCGAAGTCGGGATAGGCTTTTCTGGTCTGATGGGTTGGATGCGCCGATTCTTGAGCCCGGTGGTCGTCGGTCCGGTGATTATGCTGATAGGTCTGGCCCTGTTCGAGCACGGCGCACCCAAAGCTGGGACCGATTGGTTGACCTCAGGTCTGACTATGATGGCCATCCTGGCTTTCAGCCAGATCCTTTCTCGACATTACCAGGCCTTTCGGATCTTTCCCATCCTGCTGGCCATCGTGCTGGCCTACAGCTTCGCTTTGGTGGCCACTCAACTCGGTTATTTTGGACCCGGTCACCCCTCCCACATCAATCTCGGCCTGGTGGGTCAGGCTCCCTGGCTGCGTTTGAATCCGGCTCAGCTGATCTTTCCTTGGGGAACGCCTCTTTTCGACCCCGTTTTTTGGTCGCCATTCTGGCCGGCTACCTGGCCTCGATGATCGAGTCCTATGGAGACTATCACGGGGCAGCCGCCATGGCTGGGGCTGAACCGCCCGACCAGCACCAAATCAGTCGCGGCATCGGCATGGAGGGGGTCGCCTGCTTCACCACTGGTTTGCTGGGCGGCTTCTCGAGCACTTCCTATTCCGAGAACATCGGTCTGATCGGGATCACCAAGGTCGCTTCTCGGCACGTGGTGGTGGTGGGGGCGGTGATCCTGATCGGACTGGGAATTTTTGCTAAATTCGGGGCTTTTGTGTCCACCATTCCGGGACCCATCGTAGGGGGACTCTACTGCGCTCTCTTCGGCCTGATTTCGGCCGTGGGAGTCCAGCAGCTTTCCCAAGCCGACCTGACCAGCGACCGCAATTTGATGATCGCGGGCTTTAGCCTGTTTATGGGACTCTCTTTGCCCGCCTACTTCAAAGGTCTGGGCGGCTACAGTCCTGGTTGGCCCGAATTTCAGCAGCAGATAGCAGGTCCTTTGGCCGGCGTGTTTGAGGCGGTCGGCTCCTCAGGTATGGCGGTGGCCGCGGTGGTCGGTTTGGTGCTCGACAATTTCATTCCCGGCACAGCTCGAGAGCGAGGCCTACCGGAAGAGTGAGGGGCTTTGGGGCGATCCTAATTCTGTTGTGCCTCGGCGGCTGCACGGTGCGCCTGGTGCAGGATTTCACCCTGACAGCCCGGTTGGTCAACGAGTCCAACAAGCTCTTATCGATCGAGGGTGAGTCCAATCTCCCCGAAGGTGCGCCCATCGAAGCCCGTTTGCTCGACAAGAAGGGTCGGAGACTGGCGCGCGGCCAGGGGCAGATTCGAGAGGGAGCCTATTTCATCGTTTTGGATGTGGCCAGAGTTCCCGGATTCTCCCGTCACTCTCTGCAGGTCTTTTACGACCCGATCATAGCTCCTGGCGAGGTGACCGACGTCACGGGCCCTCGAGGTGAGGCGATGAGAGGAGGACAGGTTCAGTTCGAAGCGGGTCGCTATCTCTTGTTAGAGAATGTGAACGTGGTGTTAGAAGTGAACAATCGCATGGCCGGTTACCGACAACTCGAGTCGGGCGACCTGGCGGCTGCGGTGCGCGAACTTGAGTCCCATCTCCAGCGCAATCCTCGCGATGTAGATGCGACCCTTCGGCTGGCCCAAACCTACCTCGAGTGGAGACAGGCCGAAAATCGGACCGGCACTCGGGCCCACCTCCTGTTGCAGCGGGTTATCGATCTGGCTCCCGAGTCCGAACAAGCCCGCCAAGCCCACCTTCGCCTGGCTCGTATCGATGCCGAAAGACGAGCCGCCAAAGCGCGCTTGGCGCTTCGCCAGAGTATGGCAAACGGGGGGCGGTTTCGCACTGAGAAAAGGGTGGTGCCCGGGAAAGCCCTGGGAGCGATCAAGCTCGGGATGCCCTATCGCGTCCTGGCTCGCCGTTTCCCAACCCTGAGTCCGCCACAGTTGAAGGGAACGGGAGTGGAGGAAGTGGTCTTGCGGGACTTCAACGGTGTTTCAGTCGGGGTTGATCGTCTGACCCGACGGATCGTGTGGGCCCGCGCTGAGGGAGTCGACTTCTATGAGCTCGACCAGGGCCTCAAGATGGGCAGTCCCCTCCAGGCTTTTCGGGGAAAATATCCCATCCGGCGCCCCAACTACGGAGCCGTCTCGGTCGACCAGGAGGGGTTCGAAGTCTCTTACGGGACGGTCCTACTAGAAGGCCTATCCCTAACCTTCCAACGCCGCACCGACCCGATGCTAAAACTCCCCGTGGACCGCCTCTACGCGGTCGAGGTGTTCGCTCCCGAGGACCGTTAATAGCCAGGATCATCCGGCAAGAGGTAGATCTCCGCCTCGAGAGTTCCCGAGACCTGGCCGTAGCCTTGAAGGGCTTTCCCTTCGCGTTCTAGCAGCTCTTGAAATCCGAGGCGGTCCCCACGACTGGGGGGAGCTAGCTCCTCTTCGGACTCAAGCAGCTCTTCGGCCAGCGAGGCTAGATCATCAGGCTCTAAGAATTCGTGGACGGAGGTCAGGCGATTGTTGACGGTTTCCCACTCGGCCGCGGACAGGTCGGCTTGCTCGAGAAAGCGCAGCCGAAGGAGTTCTTCGACCTGGCCAAGGTGTTGATGACGGAATTGATTGCGGACCGTCTCTAACTGTTCGGGGGTTAACGGTTCTTCGGCTTGAGCCAGAATCTCGGCCTCCGAAACGCCCCCTTTCTCGACCCGCCAATCCATGCCTTGGGCATAACCTTTTTCGTAGGTTTGAGCGGCCGTCTCAGCCTCGACAGCCCGAACCGGCCGACCTTCTTTCAGGCTCTCAAGCTTTTCAAAGAGCTGACGGGGCGAGGCCCCCACCAGGTTGATGTTGGGGTGCTCGGGGCACTGGTCAACCTTACTGTCCTGAGCGTTGGAGACGGTCACACTGGTATCGTCAACAAAGACGTAAACGAGGTCCAAGAAGCTTTCCTCGAGAGCTGGGTGGCGGAAAAGATAAGCGGCCATTCCATTCTCTGGGTGGATATAAGCCCGCAAAGAAGTCTCAAATTCCGGGATTTGAAAATCACCAGCCGTCTCAAAACCGATTCTCTTAAGCCCCTCTTCCTGCTCTTGAGACTCCTGCTCTTCTAGCCAGACCGGCGGCGAGGAACTGGCTTTGAGTCGAATTCGAAGGGGGGGCTCAAGAGCACCGAGAGCGGCCAACCCCTGGGCCATCTTGGTCAGCTTTCCTGTAAAGATCTTCCAGGCGATCCAAAGACCTGCTGGCAAGAGGATGAGACCAACGACGATTCCGACAACAAGATAGCTCCAACCTGGCCTGGTCCAAGCTTCGCAATTTCGTGTCAGCCGCCTGTCGCCGAGGGAACGGGGCCTCTTCTCGGGAACAAATGGCCGTGATTCGTTGGGCTATTGGGTTGGCGCTCTTGAGCCTGCTGGCGAGTGGCTGTTCAGATGGTCGGGTCAAGCCACTTGGCCAGGGGGTTGAGATAGTGGTCGAATTGCTAGGCCATCCCGACCTGAAAGGGATGTCGGCTCAGCAAGCCGTCGACCACCTTTTTTCCCGTCAGGGCCAAGAGCTTTGGCCCGAGCGACCGGGCCTTCCTGAGCTGGCCTACCGGTCGAGCCAGGATGGGCGCCAGCCCGCCCGAATCCTGTTTCTCAGAGCCCCAGATGCCCCCTGGTCGGTGGTGGTGACAGCGCAAGGTGATCACGTTCTTGTCGAGGGGTTCGGCACTAGCCTCGAGAAACCGCTGATGACAACATCTCTCAAGTTTGCCGAGACCAAATGAGGAGGTCAGGATGGCCATCGATTTTCAGCGAACCTTCATGAAAAATCTGCCCAGGGTGAATGAGCAGTGGAAGAAGGTGCTGCCCAAACTGGTCGACCGACTGCTTGAGGTTGACTACACGGTCGCCGCAGTCAATCCCATCTTCACCGCCTCCAGCCTTTCCTCCAGGGAGATCAAGAAGATTCCTGGCTACCTGTATAACTGCCGCCAGTTGGGTGGACCTTTGGAGACCCTGGTTCCATACTTTCTGCTACGGCGCTCGGTGCCCCACAAAGCCTTGAAAGAAGTCTTGGGTAGCGAGCTGGTAGACTGTTTGGTTAGCTGCAATCTCGCCTTTCAAGAAGGGGACCAGATTGAATCAGTCTACGACCTCTACCCTTGCTACGGTACTTATGTCTTTACCGACCCCATGTTTCAGCGTCACGTCGAGGTTAGTCCCCTCTCGACCTACTATCTCGGCAACGATAGCTACGCCTTGACCCAGGTCGCTCCCCGAAAGCCGATTCGGCGGGCTCTCGATCTCTGCACCGGTTCAGGGGTCCACGCTGTGATGGCTGCCCGCCACTCTAGCCTGGTGATGGGCGTGGATATCAATCCCCGCGCCCTCTCGGTCTGTGAACTCAACGCCATCCTCAACGGCGTCGACGAGAAGACGATGTTTCTACACGGCGACCTGTACGCGCCCATCAACAAGGGTGGGTTTGATCTGATCACAGCCAATCCCCCTTTTATCCCTTCTCCCGAAAAGAATATGGAACTCTTTCGAGGCGGTGGGGAGTCGGGGGAGGAGATCACCCAACGGATCTTTGCCGGATTAGCTGACTACCTGGCACCAGGGGGCACCCTGGCTTTGGTGACGAACTACCCTCTCTTGAGAGACTCCAACGTGCTTGACCGTCACCTGACCTGGTTGTCTCAAAAAGGTTGGGGCTTGGCCCTGATGCATTTCGGGGTGATGACTCGTGAGCAGTATATTTTGATGCAGCAAAGAACCACCGACGACCTCTATGCCGACTTCGCTGAAATGGAGAAATGGCTGGAGCTCTATGACCGGTTGGGTCTTGAGTCGATCGGATTCGGCGTCTTTCTGGGTCGAAAACTGGAGCCGGAAGAACCTAGTTGGACTGAGTTTATGAATTTTCCGGGGGGCGAGAAGGTTCTGTCGCCGGAGACAAGCCGCTGGTTTGAGAGCTTGTGTCTTTGTAACGGCTCAGAGTTTTCCCAAAAGTGGCAAGAGCTTCGATTTCGACCGGCTCCCATGAGGGGCTGGTGGCGTAACCAGCTGGGCCAGGAGTCAAGAGTCGAACTCCAACACGAAGAGTGGCCAACGGTGGACCTCGATGGGGCCCAAACGGCTCTTTTGGCAAAGATCTCGGAACAACCAGGGGAGGCGGGACGGGATTACGACCAGGGCCCCGATATCTTGAGAGAACTGGTCAAAAAGCAAGTGATCGTGGGAGTTGAGGCGTGAGAGACGTCTTTACGATTTTAGTCTTAGAGGACGACACGGACCTTCGGGAGTTGGTGGCTGAAGAGCTCGAGGCGGCCGGTTACCAGGTGGTAGCCGTCTCTAATGGTAGTGACGCCGTCGCTCAGGTGGCTGAGACGACTTTCGACCTGGTCATTGTCGACGTTAGGATGAAGGGGATCAGCGGGCTTGAGGCGCTCAGTCGCATGCGCGACTTTCAGCAGGACCTGGCTTGTATCGTGATTACCGGTTATGCCTCGGAAGAGGATGCCATTCGAGCGGCCCGTTTGGGTGTGCGAGGTTATCTGCAAAAACCGTTCAAGTTGCGGGAACTGTTGGAATGTGTAGCCGTGATTGTGGCCGAGTGGTCGGCCCGTGAAAAACAGCAGGAACTTTTTGAGGAACTGATCCAGTCGATGAGGTGGTCGGCCCGCGTTTTGTGTAGTTTGGGTCAGGCCATCGGGCTGTCCGAGGCCGTGGAACGAGCCGGCGCTCTGGCCGAGAATCTGGGGCTCAACCCCCTTCAGGCGGCTCGGATGGAACTGTTGACGGCTTCCACCGGTGTCGAGGTCGGGCCGCCACCCTCGATGCGCGAACCGGCCCAAGCTCTGGGTGAGCGTTGGGATGGAAGCGGTCCCCTGGGCTTGTCAGGCCAAGAGATTCCTGTTGAGGCTCGGGTCGTCAGCCTGGCTCTGAAAGGGAAGGAGGAGGCCTCCGATCGGTTCGACCCCTTCCTGTTGGAATCGCTCAATAAGCTCTCTGCCAGTGGGGGGCGCGAGGCTTGGCGTACCCGCCGCAAGCTGGTGGGTTTGGGAGAGGCTTTGCTTCAGACCGGCGACCGAATTGGGGCCAAAGAGGCCTTCTCTCTCAAGTCCTTCAGCGCCACGCCGAAGGGCCCGAAGCCGTGGCCGCCC
>CAYRFU010000020.1:0-8328 GCA_964423525.1 uncultured Burkholderiales bacterium
GACCCCCCGAGCCCAGGCTTGGATCAAAGGCCTCAAGAGTCAATACAGCGATGCTCCAGTCGAAGCAGCTGCCCCTGTCCCTTCGGCCGGGGCCTTCAAGATTCTCTAACCTTGCGACCGTCGCTAAAATTCCGAGCTCTCAGTGAGACCCGCCCGGGAAGCCAGTGGGCCGAGCTTTTCGCTCTTTTCTGGCCGGCCTACGAAGGTTGGTTTCTCTATCAGGGCGAGGCTTCTCGACCCGGCTACCTGACCTCGGTCAAAGCCCTCAAAAAGGCCATGCCTGAACTGGTTCCGATCTATGAAGAGCTGGTCGAACTGGCCGGAGGAGGAGACCTTCCGGCCCGCTTTCTGACTCTTTACTGTCCTCCCCCTTTCATCGCCGGCTGCTCTCAGATGGTGGTCACTCGCGGGAGTCCGATGCTGATAAGAAATTACGACTTCAGCCCGGTCCGGTGTGAGGGTACGGTCTGGAAAAGTCGTTGGGGAAAACGCTCCGTGATCGCTATGGGAGATTGTCTCTGGGGTGCCCTGGACGGAATCAACTCAGACGGACTGGCCGTGAGTATCTCCTTTGGTGGCTGTCGAGAGTCGGGCGAAGGGTTTGGCATTCCTTTGATCGTTCGCTATCTCTTGGAGACCTGCTCCTCCACTCGGCAGGCCCAAGAAGCTCTTCAAAGGCTCCGTTCTCATATGGCCTACAATGTCACTGTAGTCGATCTCGAAGGCCGTTCTTTCACCGCCTTCCTTCACCCCCGACGCAGCACCGAATTCCTGGAACGGACGGTCGTCACGAACCATCAACATCAGCTCGAGTGGCCAGCTTACGCGGCCATGAGTGGGACCGAGACTCGCCTAGCCCGCCTGGAGCAGCTCCACCACTCCGACCGTGAGACCGACGAGCTGGTCGAAGCCTTTCTCAAGCCGCCCCTCTATGCCCGTCACTATCACAACGGTTGCGGCACGCTCTACACCGCTGTCTACCGGCCGGCCGCCGGAGCTGTCGAATATCGCTGGCCCGGACTCTCCTGGAGCCACTCTTTCGAAGAGTTCCACGAAGGAGCGCTTCGCGTCTACTACAATCAACAAGAAGGAGCCGTCCCTGAGGGCGGCATAGAAACCCACAGCAGCCAACCGATGGGAGAACCCGTATGACAACGATGACCACCAGACCGTGCCTGGTGGCTGGCCAGCCAGTCCCCACCGAGCAGACGATGGCCGTCACCAACCCTTACACCCGCCAGGAGATCTGTCAGGTCTGCCTGGCCGGTCCCGAGCAACTCGAAGCCGCTTTGCAAGCGGCCGAAGCGGGCTTTGAGAAACTGAGAAAAGCGCCTCGTCACCAGAAGGCAGCCTGGCTTTCGGCCATCGCCTCCGGAATCGAGCAGCGCAGTCAGGAATTGGCCGAGACCATCGTGGCCGAAGCCGGCAAACCGATCCGGTTCGCCAAAGGCGAGGTCGCTCGGGCCGTCAACACCTTCACGGTAGCTTCCCAAGAAGCTCTTCGTTTTAGCGGAGAGATGGTCCCGATGGACATGACGGCAGCTGGAGAAGGCTATATCGGCTACACCAAAAGAGTTCCAGCGGGACCGACTGCGGCCATCTCCCCTTTCAATTTTCCCCTCAACCTGGTGGCTCATAAGGTCGCTCCTGCCCTGGCCGTCGGCAACCCGGTCATTCTCAAGCCGGCCTCGTCGACGCCGCTCGCGGCTCTGATGTTGGCTGAGATCGTGGCCCAATCGGGAGCCCCGCTTGAGGCCTTTTCAGTCCTTCCCATGCGAGGTTCGGCGGCCGAGAAACTGGCCACCGATGACCGCATCAAGGTTCTGACTTTTACCGGTTCTCCTAAAGTCGGATGGCATCTCAAGGAGCTAGCCACTCGTAAGAAAGTTCTGCTCGAACTGGGTGGCAATGCCCCTGTCATCGTCCACGAGGACGCCGATGTGGACAAGGCTGCTCCTCGAATCGCTATCGGCGGCTACGCCTTTGCCGGCCAAGTTTGTATCTCGGTCCAGCGGATTCTCGTTCACAGCTCGATTTACGACCAGTTCAAAGAACGCTACCTCCAGGCCGTTCAAGCTCTCGGCTATGGCGACCCCTCTAAGGAAGACACCGTCAGTGGACCTCTCATCTCAGAGGGCGAGGTCGAGCGAGTCGGCCAGTGGGTCGACCAGGCCGTTCAAGCTGGGGCGTCGGTGCTTTGTGGCGGTGAGATCGATGGTGGCCTCTACTCTCCCACAGTGCTGGAGAAGGTTACCGCTGAGATGGCCGTCTCTTGTGACGAGGTCTTTGGCCCGGTCACCTCGCTATTCTCCTACGACACCTTCGAGCAGGCCCTGGAGATGGCCAACGACCCTAACTTCGGGCTTCAGGCCGGCCTTTTCACCCGCGATATCGGGCGAATCCTGGCTGCCCACGACGAACTCGACTTCGGCGGTATCATCGTCAACGACTATCCCACTTTCCGGGTCGACCAGATGCCTTACGGGGGAGTCAAAAATTCAGGCTTTGGTCGGGAAGGCCTGATCTATTCGATGGAGGAGATGTCAGAGTTGCGCCTCCTGGTCATCAACGGCAACTTCTAACTGGCCGAGGTGTAGAGTTTTTTCAGATCGGACTGCTAGCCTACTCAAAAGGTTGGGAGAGAGCTTTGCCACCGATCCTGTTTGGACAATATAAGAGCTGGAAACAGTTTCCTGACGTTTCCTATCAGAGCGAACGGAGAGTTGTCAGTCAAGACTACGCCTCGGATTCCGTCTTTACCCGAGCCGAGCGTCTCGAGCAAGTGAGCCGGCCCGACCCTGAAGACTGCGCCCGTTTGAGCCAAGAGCCCGGTGTCAGTTTAGCTCCCGTGGTTGAGACCCTCGACCACCGACTGGCGTTGCGCTCGGGGCTCCTAGCTGTTCAGGGCGAAGGGGTTTATGTCGGGCTAGGTCGGGAACGCTTGCCCGATGTCGAAGTGGCCAAAATCGATCTAGGTTTGACGGTCGAAGCCCGCGGCGTCCGCCAGGAGATCGACCCGGACGGCATGATGACCCTCACCACCGGTAGGATTTTTCCTAACGCCGAGTTTCGGGTATCGGCTAACGGATCCATCAGTGGCCGCCTTTATCCTGACAGCTGGGCTCAGCCGACCCGAAACCTTCAAGTCACCGAGGGGGAAGATGGGGTCTGGGAAGTTAGGGGCCCAGACGTCCACGTTCTGCTACGTCCTCCCTTAAGTCGACGCTGGGTAGTGGAGGGTCAAGCGACCCCCATACCGGAGCCGTCCCAAGACCCCGCCGAGGGGGCCGTGCTAGAGGGAGAAAGCAAAGTGGAGGTGCTTCCAGTCGATCGCAGCCAAGAAATCAGGCAGCACGATTACAGGACCGGGCCCTTCAAGACCCTGACCCAGAAATTTGAGGTGACCACCCCCCGCCCCGAAACCATCCATCGACTCCGTTCCCATCTCCAGCCTGGCCAGGTTGTCGACTTGAGCCCGAGTTCTCGGGTGATGGACTCCGAACTCATTCTGGTCGGAGGCGCCCGAGCCGTTCAGGACCAGGAGGGTGGCCGCCTCTATGACCCTGACGGCCAACTCGTCGAAGGAGTCTCTGACGCTCGCCTACCTGAGAGACGCGACCACAGCCTTCGCCTGGCCGGAGCAGGGCTGTTTACCACCCTCGAGAGCGGCGGAATGATGCGAGTCGTTACCACTCAAGACTCACCTTTTCCCCTGGCCTCGCTTGCCCGGCAGCCCGACGGCCAGGCGACCGGAACCCAGTATGAAGCTCCGCCGGCCAAAGGGTTCTCGGAAGTGGATATCGAGGTGACGCCGACTGGTTGGCAGGTTGATTCCGCCTTCGGCGCGGCTGTGCTCGATGTCCCTATTTCGGTCGATTGGTTCAAAAAAGAGTAACGTTCTGAGCCCCGAAGGGTCAGGAGCAGTATGAGAAACGGTATCCTTCTTGCTCTAGTTCTTGCCCTTCTGACTCCCGTATCGGCTCAGAACTCTCCCCAGCACCCTGCCCGACGCTATCTAATACGCGGCACCGTCCGGTCAGTTTCGCCCACGGCCCTAACCGTCCAGGGCTACGACCGTCACGAAGGGAAGGAAACGAGTCGCACTCTTAGAGTGGTGGCAAGCAGCCAGGTCCCTGACGGACTTAAGGTTGGCGACCCAGTGGTGGCCGATTACAACCACACTATGGAGAACAACGTCTATGAACTGATCAGCGTTCGCCGGGCACGCGGGCCAAAGCGACGAGGGTCATCCCCATAGGAAGCCCCGGACCTAACACCAGGGGCAACTCGTAGCTGCAGAGTTGTTCTAGAAGCCAGTTGACAGGCTGCGGCGGGAGGGCCATCTCAGCGTGAGGTCTTTTGGGTAGCCAGCTCAAAACCAGGCGGGCTGCCAGCACGATCGGTAGCACCAACAGATTAACGTAAGACAGTCGGACCAAGTCAAGCCCGGCTCGACCGATTTTCTCTCTCAGCTCGCCTCCTCGATAACGCCGCTGGTGATGGACAATGCGGTCGTGCTCTCCATAGAGCCAGGGGAGAGCGGGGGTGTAGATCAAGAGCAGCCCCCCGGGCTCGACCACTCGCTTCCACTCGACCAGAGCAGCCACGTCGTCCTCGATATGCTCAATCACGTCAAAAGCCGTTAAAACATCAAACTGGTCGTCCTCATAGGGCAGCTTCACCGCATCGGACTGTTGCACCGAGGTGAGTCCTCGTTGGCGACAATAGTCGAGAGCCTCTTCTGAGAAATCGACGCCGCTGACCTCTCCGAACCGTTGCAGGAGCTTCAAATTGTAACCGGTGCCGCAGCCCACATCGAGGAGCCTGTGAGAATGATGAAGATGGGCTTCCAGGAGGCTGAAACAGACGGCTCGTCGCCCCTTATACCACCACAGCTTCTGTTCGATTCTGAACATATTAGCATAAGCCTGAGTTTCCATACTCTCTCCTACAAAGTGGGCTGGTAACGCTCGTGCCACAATTGAAAAACGAGCAAAGTCCATAACTGTTTGCGATTGTCGACTCGAAAGCTGTTGTGATCGTCGATCAAGCGCCTGATGGGCCCTTCTCGGAAGAGGTCTTGGCGCCGCACATAATCGGGCCCGAGATACCTCTCGACCAGAGGTCGTAGGTCGCCTCTCATCCAATCTGCCACCGGAATACCAAACCCTTTCTTGGCCCGCTTCACGGTGCGCTTCGGCAGTTCTTTTCCGAGGGCCCTTTTGAGAGCTAGTTTGGCGTTAGGCCCACGAAACTTCAGGCCCTCTGGGAGACGAGCCAGAAACTCGACCAGAGTGTGGTCTAGAAACGGCACGCGCCCCTCGAGGGACCAAGCCATGGTGGCTCGGTCAAGCTTGACTAACAGATCGTCAGCCAGATAGGTGGCCACGTCAAGAGCCTGGATGGTGGCCGTTCCGGGAGCCGAGTCTTGAGCCAGATAGCGCAGTGGCTCCAGCGTCTCGACCTCCAAGGGATGGCGCAACAAAGCGTCGCCACGATGGGGGAAGGAGCCCATCCAGTTGAGGTGGCGCTGACGCGGGGGTAGCTCAAGGCCTGACACGAACCGCTTGAGCTTGTAGTCAAGACTCAGATAGCGACGAGAGACTGGCAAAGCCTCAACGGCTGAGCTGAAGGCAGCCAAAAGAGGGGAAGGGAGCAGCCGGAACCAACCCGCCAGCTGGTGGGCCCAGTAGGTAGGGTATCCACCCAGAAGCTCGTCTGCCCCTTCTCCCGAAAGAGCCACCGTAACCTGCTCGCGCGCGAACTGACTGAGGAGATAAGTGGGCACGATAGCGGCATCTCCCAGAGGCTCATCGAGAACATCGAGGAGCGGCTCCAGAACCTGCTGGGTGGTGCGGGGCTCGAGAATCCTATCGTGGTGGTCGGTGCCTAGAAAGCTGGCTACCTCCCGAAAATGCAGCGACTCGTCGTAGGATCTCTCCTGAAAGCCGATCGAGAAGGTCTTGACCCGACCCGGCTGGAGCTGACACATCAGGCGAGTGAGGCTGGAAGAGTCGAGTCCTCCTGACAAAAACATCCCCAGGGGAACATCGCTGATCAGGCGCAGACGCACCGACTCCAGTAACCGTTCGCGAAATTCCTCGCACCAGCGGTCGAGGTGTTGGTCGGGGGCCGGTTCAAAGCGAACCGACCAGTAGGCTTTCAGATCCACCCGATCTCTGTCGATCACCAATCGGTGGGCCGGTCGAAGCTTCTGAATACGAGCGAAGATCGAGCGAGGAGCGGGCACGTACTCAAAGGTCAGGTACTGACGTAAGGCAGCCCGGTCGAGGGTGCGTGGAAAGCCTTCCACCGCCAAAATCGCCTTCAGCTCGCTGGCGAAGAGGAGACGCTTTCGGTCGAGGGCATAGTAGAGAGGCTTGATGCCAAATCGGTCTCGAAAGAGTAACAGACGTCGGCGGCGCCTGTCATAAACGGCAGCGGCGAACATGCCGTTGATCGGTTCCACCAGGTGTTGACCGTATTCCTCATAGAGGTGAACCAGGATTTCTCCGTCCGCCTCCGTTTGAAATCGGTGCCCCCGCTTTTCGAGGCGCTCTCGTAGCTCGCGAAAATTATAGAGTTCCCCGTTAAAAACCGCCTGGATCGACCCGTCTTCGTTGGAGTAAGGCTGGCGGCCGCCTTCCAAGGCAATAATCTTGAGGCGTCGGATGGCCAACCCGACGTGTTGCTCGCGGTAAAACCCTTGCTGGTCAGGTCCCCGGTGGGTCAGGGTCCGGGCCATCCTCTCGAGGTCGGGAGCCTCGGCAGACTCTTCGAGAGCGACCCAGCCACAGATGCCGCACATCAGTCGACGGGAATCTTACGATTGCGCATACTCCCCCGACTTCGGACCCAGCACCCGTTGGCGTCGATTCGCAACCCCTCAAACTCGTGAGCCCCGATGGAGATCAGATGCTCTCCACACTGGTCGGGAGAGGGCGCGATGTTGACCCTGTGCTCTTGACAAAGTTTCCAGAGCTTCTGGAAGAATTCGCTGTGCTCGTTCTCCATAGCTTTGATCCAGACATCGGGCCGGGCGATGGGGGCCAGTCGACAATTGACTCGAGCGTTGCGGCGAAACAGCTCCCGATAAACGAAGACAGGAATCTTGGCTCGTTCGGCCAGGTCGACCGTCTCCATCTCTTCCGGGCTCTCGGGGTCAAGAATAGCAATGACCGCCGCTTCGGCCTCCTCCTCCAGAGAGAGAACCGCTTCCTGACGAGAACTGTAGCGTTCAACGTCGATCCCTCGTTTCTTGGCCCACTCCGCTGCTCTTTGACCAACAGCTCCGTTCCCAAAATAGGAAAGCTCGGTAATCTCAATACCGCTCGATTCAAGTGCTTGACTGACGACGCCAGCCTCAGTGAGAACGGGGGGACCGCAAACCAGTACCTTCATTCCTCTTCCTCCTGGATTTTTGTGGTCGGCATGGGCTTGGCTCTTTCTTCATCCCCCTGGTCTTCTGAAGCTTCTTCTTCAGAAACCTCTTTCTCCTCTTCCGGTGAAGCTTCAGACTCTTCGGCCGGCTGCTCTGGCTCTTCATCCATAGCGTCTTTCACCTCTTGCTTGAGGTCCTCGGCAGCCTTGCGGAAGTTCCTCAAGCCCTCCCCCGCAGCCCGAGCGATCTCAGGCAGCTTCGAGGGTCCGAAGACGAGCAGAGCCAAAAGCCCCAGCATCATCATCTCACTTGGTCCAATGTTAAACATCTCAGCCCTTTCGACTCTTGCGAGTCAGCCCTTCCAGACTGCGGTGAGCGTTCAGGCATTGGGCATAGACGCGGTCGAGCACAGCCGACGAAACGGGCACGGGGTGCCCGGCTCTATCTAGTTCATCGACTGTGCCGACCGCCTCCCGCAGTTCGGTCAGACACTCCCCCAGGGCCTCGAGCGAAGACTGCAGCAGCAGCTCAAGACTCTTGCTCATCGAGCACCTCCTCTGGTAGCGGCGGGATTCTCATTTGATATTCTGTTCCCTGGCCGTCGGTCAATCGCAAGAGGGGCTTTTGATAGCGCCACTTCATTCTTCCTCCAAAAGGGTCGAGAGGCGCTTCCAACAGAGTGGGCGCCCAATCCGTTCCCTGAATCATCATCTGGCGGCGGGCCTCGGTTAGGAAAAGAGCGGCTCGCCAGCCCGAATCTGCAGCCAACTGAAGCTCGACAGCCTCGTCCAGGCGGGGAAAATACTTTAGAGCCAGGGCGCCCGCCAACTGCTGAGGCGTCGGCATCACCACCCGACTGACCGGCTGATCGGCCTCAAGCTTGGCCAAAAATCCGTTCACGGTCCGGCCCCTAGGATGCTGCAGTTCTCGCCTGATGAGGCGGTGAT
>CAYRFU010000020.1:8338-35723 GCA_964423525.1 uncultured Burkholderiales bacterium
TAGTCTTGAGCCAACCGTTCGAATCGCTCTAAAACTTGCTGGCGCTGACTGCTACGGAGCCGGATCAACAAACTCTCCGGATAGTCCCGAGAGTCGGGATTTTGACACAATCTCGCGACTCTGGCCATCTCAAGAGAAAGCTGGCCCGAGAGGCCAAGAGTCACCGGAACCTTGGACAGGTTGAGCCGTTCCAGGGCTTTACCGGTCTGACTCAATTCCTGCTCGCTTTGAACGACGCTACCGAGCCAGGTGATGTAAGCCTCAAATCCGGCTGTCAAGACTTCATTGCCGGCCGCCTGACTGGTGAGACTGCGTCGGGCTCGGAGTCGGCGGCCAAACTCCAGGGCTGCTAGAAGATCCAACTCAGCTCCAGACTCCTGGCGGTCGGCCCGAAAAAGACCTCGCAGCGACCGGCTTCGGGCCACCTGCACCCATTGGCTGAGTTCTTCATCAGGAGGGGCTTCGGGCCACTCTCGTTCCAACAAGTCGTGATTAAGGTCGAGATGACGCAACGCCGCAGGGGGAGCTTGGGCCCAACCCGAGCGTAAAATCTGGAGTAGCTGCTGTTCCTCTAACACGGGACGGTAAGCCACCTCGGCCCAGCCAACCTGGCTTGCGACCAACAGCAGCACAACGGTTATGGCCCGGCCGTTCATGCTCGGATGTTTCCCTTCTTGCGAGCACCAACCTTCTCGAGCCGCCGGAGGATAACCCTGGCGCTGGCTAGAACTTCGAAGAGAACGAAAAGTGGGAGTCCTAGCGCCATTTTCGCGAACGATCCGGGGAGCACCGGAACCACAACCGAGAACTGTCTAGCGGGGGGAATTCCCCCTTGGGAGCGTTGTGCCTGAGCCGCTTAAGCTTGGTAGCCGGCTCCGGTTAGAAGTGCACGACCTGGCGGCCGGCGGAGAAGCGGTCGGGAGAGTCGATAACTTTGTTGTTTTCGTCCCTCATGGAGCCCCTGGTGATGTTCTCGAGATCGAGCTCACCGCCCTGAAAAAGAGTTACGGGAGGGGTCGAATCTCCCGTATCGTTGAGCCCTCCCGGCGCCGTATCGAACCCCCCTGCCCCGTCTATTACCAGTGTGGTGGCTGCCAGTTTCAGCATATCGACTACGACGCCCAACTGTTTCACAAGACGAAGATGGTCAAAGACTCCCTAGAGCACCTTTCACCGCTTGAGGGAGTGGTCGTGCGACCCTGCAAGGGAATGGCCGACCCCTGGAACTACCGCAACAAAGCTCAAGGCGTGGTGGCCGCCCAGCCCTTTCTCAAAGACGGCAAACCCACCGAGAGGTTTCGCCCTTACATCGGTCTCTACGCCAAAGGGACCCACAGGGTGGTCAAAATCGAGGAGTGTAAGATTCTCGACCCTCTCAACAACCAGGTCCTCAAAGCGGCTCGGGAGATCCTGGAGCGGCTCCAGTGGCCGGTTTACAACGAGAAGACCGAGGAGGGGCTGATCCGCTATTTGGTGGTGCGCACCTCACTCTCCAAGCGAGAAGTCTGCCTAGTGCTGGTAAGCGCTCAGCCACGACTCCCCCAGGTGCAGGAATTTGTCAACTTCATGCGTCGGCGGGTACCCCAGCTAAAGGGTGTGATGGTCAACCTTAACCCCCACCGCACCAATGTCATTCTAGGCACGACAACCCGGGTCGTCTGGGGTCAGGACCACCTCACTGAAGAGGTCGACGGCCTGAAATTTCAGATTTCCCCGACCTCATTCTTCCAGGTCAACACCTGGGGACTTTCGGCCCTCTATCAGGCCCTCGACACCTACAGCAATCTTCGCTCTAAGGACAGCGTGCTGGACCTCTACTGCGGCGTGGGCTCGCTAAGTCTTCACTTAGCCCGTAAAGCCAGACGGGTGGTGGGGGTCGATTCCTCGGCTCAGGCTATCGAAGACGCGGTCGTCAATTCCGACCTCAACGATATCCGCAACACCACCTTTCTGGCCGGCAATGTCGAGCGCCACCTGCCTCAACTCTACCGGCAAGGCGAACGTTTCAGCCTGGCCGTGCTGGACCCCCCTCGAAAAGGATGCGACGCCGCGCTTTTGAAGACCCTGGCTAAAATGAGAATCCCGAGCATCCTTTACGTTTCCTGTAACCCTTCCACTTTAGCCCGCGACCTGGGCATTCTGGCCGAACTAGGCTATCGTCCCAACGAGGTTCAACCTATCGACATGTTTCCCCAGACCTACCACGTCGAATGCGTGGCCCAACTAGGCCTGGCCCGAGGACGGCGCTAACGGTGGCGCTTCACCTCTCTGACACCAGCGAGACGATGAAACAGCGGGCCGTCGACCTGACTCGCAAGTGGAAACATTTCTGGCTCAGCACCGAACATTTCTTCCTGGCCGCCTGCATCGAGGACCCAGAGTGTGAGCGCTTTCTCCAGCGCAAAGGGATGACCATCGAAGACTTCGAGGAGAGTGTCCTTAAGCTGCTGCCGGAGGGGGATGATACACCTATCTGGGAAGGCATTCCGGAATCTCCTCGTCTGCGTCGAATCACCACTCGTCTGGCCGGCACCGAGGCCGAATCCGAGAAAGCCATGCGGATCGAGCCTAAGCACTTTATGGCCGCCATTTTTCGCGAAGGCAAAGGGATTCCATGTCGGATTTTCGAGGAGCGCGGATGGTGGGCTTGCGATATGGCCGACGAGCTGATGGGAGGCCAGCCGGCACCCGACCTGCCCCCGTCGGCTCCCGACAAAGAGCCCGCCTCCAAAGACGAGAAGGCCAAAAAGAAAAAAGAGAAATACCTCACCAAATACAGCCGCGACCTGGTCGAAGTGGCCCGCACCCAGAAGATGGATCCGGTCATCGGGCGTAACGACGAAGTTCGCCGCGTGCTCCAGATCCTGACCCGAAAGACGAAATCCAATCCGGTCCTGATCGGCGAAGCAGGAGTGGGCAAGACGGCTGTGGCCTGGGGGCTGGCTCAAAGGATCGCCGCGGGGAGGGTGCCGGATGCTCTCAAAGACCGACGCCTCATGGACCTCTCCCTTTCTTCGATGCTAGCCGGCGCCAAACACCGGGGCGAGTTCGAAGAACGGCTGGAAGGGATCGTCAAAGAAGTCACCGCCGACTCCGCCATCATTCTTTTCATCGATGAGATCCACCAGCTGGTTGGGGCCGGCGATACCCGAGGAGGCATGGACGCCAGCAACATTCTCAAGCCCGAGTTGGCCCGGGGAGGCCTGCGAGTGTTGGGAGCCACCACCACCGACGAGTATCGCCGCTACATCGAGAAAGATCCAGCTCTAGAGCGTCGTTTTCAACCCGTTCTGGTGGGTGAACCCTCCGAAGCCGAAGCGCTCGAGATTTTGCAAGGCCTCAAGCAACGATATGAGTCCCATCACGGTGCCACCTTCACCGATGAGGCGCTACTGGCGGCGGTCAAGCTTTCCGTCCGATTTCTGCCCGACCGAAACCTGCCCGACAAAGCTATCGATCTGATCGATGAGTCGGCGGCCCGGGTCAAGACCCGTTCCGGAATCTTCTCCCCCGATGCCAAGTTCGAGGTCACCGAAGATGTGGTAGCTGAGGTGGTGGCCGACTGGACCGGCATTCCCGTCAGCCGCATGAGTGAAGAGGAATCGGCCCGTCTGCTCGAGATGGAGAACCTGATGGCTGATCGGGTAGTAGGCCAGGACCACGCCGTAGGAGCAGTGGCCCAGACCATCCGAGTCGTTCGAGTGGGGTTGGTCTCGCCCAACCGACCTGGAGGCGTCTTTCTCTTCCTCGGCCCGAGCGGGGTGGGCAAAACCGAGTTGGCCAAGACGTTGGCCGAGTTTCTGTTCGGCAGCCCCTCGGAGATGGTCCGCCTGGACATGAGCGAATTTCACGACAAGCACTCAGTCTCCCGACTGATCGGGTCTCCTCCTGGCTATGTGGGCCACGAAGAAGAAGGGCAGTTGACCCGAGCGGTACGCACCAGACCCTATTCGGTGGTTCTGCTCGATGAGGTAGAGAAAGCCCATCCCGAGATTTTTGACCTTTTCCTGCAAGTTTTCGACGACGGCCGCTTGACCGACTCCAAGGGTCGGACCGTCAATTTCACCAACACCATCATCGTAATGACCAGCAACCTGGGGGCCAAAGAAGCCTTCGCCAAAGGGCTTCCCAACCAGGGCTTCGCGGGCCAACTCGATGAGATGCCCGAAGCCTACCAGGCGGCTTTGCGCGATCATTTTCGCCCCGAGTTCCTCAACCGGGTCGACGAGATCGTGGTGTTTCGAGCCCTCGAGCGTCCCGATCTCATCAAGATCGCTCATATTCACCTCAACCGCCTGGCCACCACCGTGCAGGAGCAAAAAAGTCTGACCCTCGAGATCGACCCTAGCGCCATCGCCCTGATCCTGGAACACGGCTACCAGCCCCAGTTTGGGGCCCGACCGCTGGAACGAGCCATCAACACCTACCTTTCCCGGCCCTTGGCCGAAGAGATGTTGCGAAGTCAACCCAAACCGGGCTCGGTGTTGACGGCCCGGCGAGACGGGGAGCGGCTCGTCTTTGGCAACGGTCGTGGGCTCATGGAGACAAGCGACGAGCTATGAGGATCAAGCTTGAAGTCCTGAGCGGACCGATGGACGGCCACATCTTCCAGTTCAACAACTCCTGCGACATCGGTCGGGAGGGGCAACTCAAGCTCCCCGTTGACCGTTTCATCTCGCGCCGCCATGCCCGTCTCCACCTCCAAGGCGCCACCGTTTTCCTGGAAGACCTCAGTTCCACCAACGGCACTTTCGTCGATGACGAGCGATTAGAAGGTCAGACCGAACTCTCCAACGGCAAAGTTTTCCGGATTGGCCGGACATGGCTCGAGATTACCTGGTAATCCTCCTCCTGACCCTAACCGTGGCGGCCGGGGCTAAACCCATGGCTTTCCGCCAGGCCGGCCTCACAGAGGAGGAGGCTGCCGCTCATCTCCTGAGCCGCTTTACCTTCGGCCCTCGACCGGGCCAGGTCGAGCAAGTCGTCCAGGTAGGGTTGGAGCGTTGGTTTGAGTCGCAACTGAAGGGCTTGGTCCCCGAAACTCTGCCCCCAGCGGAGGCGAATATCTGGAGCCTCCGCCAGGCCAAAGCTTGGCGGGCTGTCAACTCGCCCAACCAGTTGCGCGAAGTTCTGACCGACTTTTGGTTCAATCACTTCAACGTCAACGCCCAGGGGTTGGTCGTTCGGGCCACTCCAGATTATGAGGCAGTCATCCGAGAACACAGCCTGGGCACCTTCTATGAACTTCTCTCTGCCACCGCCCACCACCCCGCCATGCTGATCTATCTCAACAACAACGATTCTCGAGCCCCACCGGAGCCCATGGGAGAGCCCGACAGGATGAAAAAAGACCGACTCGGTTACGGTCCCGCCTCTAAGTTTTCAGAGCGAGAAACCGACCCCCTGGGATACGGGCCACCCCGCTCGAAAACGGTGACCTCCGTTTCTGAGCCACGCCGAGAAGGCATCAACGAGAACTACGCTCGGGAGTTGATGGAACTGCATACGCTCGGAGTTGACGGTGGTTACTGTCAGCAGGATGTCATCGAGGTAGCACGAGCCCTGACCGGTTGGACGGTGCGATTCGAAGGGGAGGCGGCACCGGTCTTCGTCTACGATGATTCCATCCATGACCACGGACCCAAAACGGTTCTAGGTCATCGATTCCCTGGTAGCGAGGGCCAACAAGAAGGCGAGAGAATCCTCGAGATGCTCTGCAACCACCATGCCACCGCCCGTCATCTTAGCCGCAAGCTGGCCGTCCGCTTCGTCTCAGACGATCCTCCTAAAAAGCTGGTCGACCGCCTGGCTCGCCGATTCCTGGGGACAGGCGGCAACGTGGCCCACCTGCTCCGCGAGTTGGTGGCCAGTCCCGAGTTTTGGCAAGCGCGCCGCCAGAAGGTCAAGACCCCTTTCGAAGTGGCCATCAGTGCCGTGCGCGCCCTGGATGGGGAAGTCACCAACCTTCAGGTCTTGCTCACTCGCGTGGAGCAGATGGGTCAACCCCTCTACGCCTATGAAGCCCCTACCGGTTTTCCGGACCGGGCCGACTACTGGATCAACCCTGGCTCCTTGGTAGCACGGATGACCTTCGGTCTCGATCTGGCAGAGAATCACATCTCTGGGGTTCGCGTCGACCTATCGGGAGTCAAAGCTGAGACAAACGCCAGCAAAGCTCTTCGTCAACAAGCTCAAGAGATTCTACCCGGACGGCCTCTGGAGAAGCTTCTGAAGTCGCTTGTACCCTCTTTGGAAGACCCCGATTTCGCCGAAAGAGTTCGCAGCAAACATCGGGGCCAAGAAAAGACCTTGCGCTCTAAGCGGGCCCGTCCTCGTTCGTTTCGTCCTGAGCGGGTGGTGGGGATTCTGTTGGGCTCTCCGGAGTTTCAGCGACGCTGACGGGCGCGGCTGCCCGGCCCACCAAGAAGGCGTCAATCCCAGTGACAAGCCAGAGGATGGCTGAAGCGGCCAGCCAACCGCCAAGGTGAGGAAGGGCCGGAGTAATATCGGCCAGCTCCAATTGACGGGTCAACACCTCGTAAAAATTCTTTAGGTTGGAAATCAGGTGATAAAGAAAGCCCACGAAAGCCACCGTGAAAAGCCCTCCCAGAACGAGACCCCGAGTCTTGGCGCCGTAGAAATACTGGCCGCCCCCAGGATAGAGAAGGAGAGAAAGGGCCACTGCTTTAGCCCCTCGGTTGGCTGGTGTATCAGGTGCATCCCCCATACCCCATGGTTGGGCAAAAGTTGAGTGTGCCCTGCCCGAAGGAGTGCCTCGCCATTGTGCGAACGCCCACTGCGTGGATGCTAGACTGCCCCGGCCCAGTTTCTGGGCTGGCAAGAAAGTTCTCGTGACCGGGCACACCGGTTTCAAAGGCACCTGGTTATGCTGGTGGCTCCTGCGTCTTGGGGCTGAAGTTCAGGGATTCTCCTTGCTACCCGAGCCGGACTGCCTTTTTCTTGACTCTGAGCTAGAAGGCCAGATGAACCACCGCATTGGCGACCTCCGCGATGCCGCTAGTCTGAGCCGAACGGTGGAGCAGTTCCAGCCAGAAATCGTTCTCCACCTGGCCGCTCAGTCTCTAGTGCGCAAGTCTTACCGCTCTCCCGTCGACACCTACGCCGTCAATGTGATGGGCACAGTCCATTTGCTCGAGTCGCTGCGCCATTGCGAGTCGGTGCAGTCTTGTGTGGTGGTCACGACCGACAAATGCTACCATAATCAAAGTTGGGTGTGGGGCTACCGAGAGACCGACCGGCTGGGTGGCCACGACCCTTACTCGAACAGTAAAGCTTGTTCCGAACTGGTCACCGATGCCTATCGCCGCTCCTTTCTCGCGGCAGCTGACAAGCTAGTGGCTACGGCCCGAGCAGGCAACGTTATCGGCGGCGGTGACCTGGCTGAAGATCGATTGGTCCCTGACGCCTATCGGGCCTTTTCAAAGGGCGAGAAGGTTACCCTCCGAAATCCACTAGCAACCCGCCCCTGGCAACACGTTCTCGACCCCCTGTGCGGTTATCTGCTGCTAGCCGAAGCTCTGGGCTCTAACAAAACCGAGTTCGCGCAAGGTTTTAATTTTGGACCCGACTCGGAGCATTCTGTCGGGTCGTTGGTCGAGCTTCTGGTCGACGGCTGGGGAGATGGAGTGGGGTATCAGACCGAGTCTGACACGGAATTCCACGAAGCTATCTGTCTCCACCTTGACTCCAGCCTGGCTCGGGCCCAGCTCAAATGGCGGCCTCTGTTATCTTTCGAGGAGGCGGCCCAGTGGACGATCTCCTTCTATCGCCAGCGCTTTGACGGCCGTTCGGCTCGTGACCTGGTAGAGCGCGATCTCGACCGTTACGGCAAGAGCCTGGTCAAACGGTGACGGTGAGCCAGGCCGTCGGCGGAGGGTCAAAAGACGGAAGCCAGGTTCATAAACGGCATGCCCAGGACGATGATGATACCGCCGATAGCAATGCCAACGAATACCATCATGATCGGCTCCAAACTGGAGGCCAACCCATCGATCTTGGTGTAGAATTTGTGTTCGTAGAAGTCGGCCACTTTGTTGAGCATCCGCTCTAATTTGCCAGACTCCTCGCCGGCCGCCACCATACCGATGGCAGCGTCCAAGAAATAGGGGTTTTCCCGCAGGCACTCCGATAGATTGCGACCCCCTTGAATGGCGGCTTTCGTTTTCTCGATAGCGGCCGAGATCAACCTGTTCCCAACGCTTTCTCCGGTCAACTCTAGCGCCTCAAGTAGGGGTACGCCGGCGGCGTAGAGCAGAGCCAGGGTCCGTGAGAAGCGAGCCGTGTAGAGCAGCGTGAAAAGCTCGTCCAGGATAGGAAGAGTCAGTTTCATTTGGTCGATCAAGGATTGACCCCACTCACTCATCAGCACCAGGCGCAACCCGAAGGCCAGAATCAGCGTGCTCACGATGAGCAAGGTGAGGTTATCCCCCATAAAACCCCCGATGACCACAGCCACCTGGGTCGGCATAGGCAGGGCTATTCCTAAGCCGTCGTAGAGCTCTCTCAGGTAGGGAACCCCGAAGGCCAAAATGAGGGCCACCATCAAACCTGCGAAAACCATCACCACCACCGGGTAGGTCATAGCGCTCTTAACCTTGTCTTTGAGGGCTTCCGTCTTTTCTACGTAGTCGGCCACCCGGTTGAGCATAACGGGAAGCTCTCCTGACGATTCGCCGGCTTTGACCATGTTGACGAAGAACTTGTCAAAAACGGTGGGATGAGAGGCCAGGGCTTTGGACAGCGGCGCCCCGGAACCGAGCTGAGAGGATAGGTCCATAATGACCAGTCTCAGAGCGGCGTTCTCGATATCGCCATAGAGGGTATCGAGAGCCCTCTTCAGAGGGATGCCCCCATCAAGCATGGCCGCCATCGTCTGGCTGAAGCCTAAAAGGTCCTCCCCTTTAATCGGGGTAGCGAACGACATCCAGGCAGTGCGCGTATTCTCATCGATGCGGGTCACAATCGCGAACCGCTCCGACAAAATCTCCATGGCCGAGTTACGGTCGTCTGCCTCCAGACGCCCCGCAAACCGTCTTCCACTCTCATCTCGAGCGGCGTAATTAAACTCTGGCACAAAACTGTTTTCGGGACCGACCTCGAGATTTCCACCCCGGAAAGGGTCGAAGCAACATTTGCCAAAGCGTTGGAGGTGCGAAAAATCTACTTGGGCGAGGACACTCCCACCATGGCCTTATTCGTGCGGGGCATCCTGGCTCGGGACAAATCGTTTGACGTAAGCCTTTTCGCCGACGGCCTGGAGCTCTATCTTGCTATCTTGAAAGACCCCCCAGACCTGGTCATCTCAGACATCGTCCTGCCCAATCTCGACGGGTTAGCCATTTCACGTTTGGTCAAATTTCATGAAAAATATCAACACGTTCCCCTGCTGCTGGTCTCTTCGATGACTCCCGAAGAGGTCGGTCTACTCGAGAACATCGGAGCCGACGCCTTTTTGCCCAAACCTCTGAAGGCGGCCTCCCTGCGCGATATGGTCAATCGCCTGTTAGGAGCACCGGTTTGATCGTTGAAGAAGACTACCAGGTCAAGCTGGGCGCGAATCTGGGCTGGGACTCTCGCATCCATCGAGTCGAATGCGGTGACCTGGTTGCCTGCTTTCTGGTCGAAAGTCAAAGGTTTGTGGTCGTTTACGACACTCTGCTCGGACCTAAGAGCGGCCAGTGGTTGCGACAACAGGCCCTGAACCTCGCCTCCGGTCGGCCTTTGCTGGTCGTCAACAGTCACGCCGACTGGGATCACTACTTTGGCAACATGGCCTTCCCAGAGCCGATCGTAGGAAGCCGGGAGTGCGCCCGGCGGGTCAAAGAGGTCGCTGGTCCGGCTGAACTCGCCAAAAAAATCCAGGACTGTCCAACCAGTTACCGACCGGTAGAACTGGTCCCCCCCAGCATTCTCGTGACTGGTCCCACCGTTCTCGACGGTGGGGACCTCACTTTCGAGCTGCTTCCCACACCTGGGCACCGTCCCGACCACCTGGCCCTCTGGATTCGGGAGCTCTCGATTCTTTTTCCGGGAGATTGCCTGGAAGACCCAATTCCCCTGGTCGACGAGGATAGCCAGGCGGGAGACACCACCGTCTCGCAACTGCTGAAGTCAATTCAGCTGATGGCTGCCAAAAAACCCGAATGGGTGCTGGCCAATCACGCGCCGCCCGACCGCGGAGACCAACTCCTGAACCGGAATTCGGCCTACCTGGACGAGGGCTTAAGGTTAGCTCAAGCCTGTAGCTCACTGGAAGAGCTCGCTCAACGATTCCCCGGTCCCGAGACCCTCGAAGGATTCTACGCTGAAGCTCATCAGCGCAACTTGACCTACTGTTTTCAACAGGCCTCACGGGTTTAACAAGTCTGTGACGGAGGGGCGTTAAAGTCGAAGGGTGATACCGTCTCATCTTCCCCCCAACCCAGTCCAACTTCGCCCCAAGACCGCGCCATCGCGGTCTTGGAGTTTCCTCCAAACCTTGGACGGGTTCAACAAGATCGAGTCCCATCGCGAGCGCGTCAAAGCCGTGGCTTTGAACGCTTTCGAGTCGACCCGAGAAGAACTGGGCGAGTCCCAGGCCGAGCGTCACCTCAACACCTTTCTGAAACCGTTCCAAGACTGGCCTCTCCCCAGGGTAGAAAAACGGCTAGAAGACTATACCGCCCTACGTCTCTGGGAAGAGCCTCAAAGCCAGATCTATCAAATGATGACCGACCAGGAATACTACGGGGACTACCCTCGGCGTTTCACCGAGATGGTCCTGGAAGAGGTTCCCGGAGTGACCCAAAGCCAACGAACCAGCACCTTTCGCCGCTTTCTCAGCCGCCAGAACAAAGAGACGTTCCGCTACCAGGAAACGAAGGTCCATGCCTATGAGGCGATCGTGACCCTTCACCAGCGAGGCTGGAGTTGGGACGAGGCCAACCGAAGCGTCATGAGCCTGGCCACAGCGCTCCCCAAAGGCGAAAAAGCCTATTGGTTCGGCACCTTTGCCATGCGAGACTTCCTGTCGGCCCGGCTCGACGAGCCCCAACGTCGCCTGGTCTATCTGCGCTGTGCTGAGATGGGCTATCAGCGCGACTGGCCGGCTCAGCTGATCGATCTCTTGGAGAAGCCGGTCGGGGAAACCGACCTCCATCAGCGGCTCAATACTCTAGCGCGTTTGACCAAGGCAGCCAAACCGTGGTTCGAGCAACCCGAAGAGGTCCTGGAAGCCTACCAGGGCTGGGCCTGCCGAGTTCAAGCGGGAAGTCCCCCTGAAGCCAGCCTGAAAGTGTTCGAGCGCTTGACCGAGCGTTTTAAGAAAGACGAATTTCGGCTGGTTTTCGGTGCTCTGGAAAGGCTGGGTCCCCTCTCCGGCCAGGAAGGCGAATGGACTCCGACCAAGCTTCTAGAGAGCCGGTTTGAAGACAGAGAAGTCTTTTCTCGCCTTTTAACCACCTTACAAGGTGAGGACCCCCTGGAGGTCAGCGACCGCTTCTACCAGGCTTTGGAAGCGGGCCACTCCCCTGAGCAAGCGGCCCGATTGTGCCTGACCGGCTCCCTCTTAGAAGGCCAGACCGAGACCCCCCTCCGACTGGAAGAGGAAGGGGACCTTCTCATCATCGGTGACGAGCAAGTGCCCATCCGACTGATGATGAAGCGGTTTAACATTACCAAGCCCAGAAATGAGTTATAGCCGACCCTTTTAACCTATTTTGGAGCTATGAAACCTGAAGCTCAAGCTCACTATTTAGCCTCCCAAACGGTCAGCCGAATCCAAGCACGCCGCGACCACGATCGCCACTACGCCCAAGGCGTGGGAGAACAAGAGATGGTAGCCCCTGAAGCGACCGACCTCTACCAAAAGCTGGGCCGCAAGACCGACGGATTGGCTCGGGAATGGTCTCGAGAGACCCTCACCAAAGTCGCCTCAACAGATGGTGTGCACGGCGCCAAAGTCGCAGCCGCCAGCGCCCTGACGGGAACCGACGGCAGCCAGACCCAAGCCCTGGAAGTCTGCCTAATACAGATCGCCTCGGGAGTGGTGGGTCCTTTGGGTCAAGCCAATCCTGACCGACTAGTGGTCGAGGCAAGCCTCTCTCTCATGAGGGAAGACGACGGCCTAGGCGTGGCCAGCCGGGCGGTCGACTGGCTAGCCAACTCGTCGCAATCGAGTTGGGTCCGCGAGACCGCCACCGCCCTGGGCCGGTTACCGGTTATTCACGACGACTTGCAAGACGGCCTCCTCCAACTCCACCACCGGAGCTAGTCCTCCCACCAGAACGGTTGGCGGGGACGGGTTTGAGGCCCGATCTCGTTCATGGTGGCCGCCTCGTAAAGACGACCGTTGAGCATCACGTAGCGAACCGACTCCGTATTCCGGATGTTGGCCAGGGGGTCCTCGTCGAGCACGATCAGGTCGGCCAACTTACCCTCTTCGAGAGAGCCGACATCCTGGTCGAGCCCAACGTAGCGAGCGCCATTGAGGGTGGCCGCCCTGAGAGCTTCGAACTCACTCATGCCCCCCTGCACAAACATCCAGATCTCCCAGTGGGCGGCCAAGCCTTCGCGCTGGCCATGCGCTCCTAAATTGACTAAGACGCCAACTTTGTCGAGGTCGCCTGCCACGGTAGCAGCCCGGATGTGATTATACTCCTCGTCAGGAGCCTTGACTCGTCGGCGGGAGCGAGGGTCGACGATATGGCGAGGCACAAAACTGAGAAGACGCTCATTCTCCCAAACGTTCGTCTTATCATACCAGTAGTTCTCACCCCAGATTCCCCCATAGGCCACTCCCAGAGTCGGCGTGTAACCGACCTTGGTAGCCCCCCAGAGAGAGAGAACATCCTGGTAGACCTTGGGAACCGGAACGGAGTGCTCGACTCCGGTGTGGCCGTCGACCACCATGGTCAAGTTGTGCTGAAAGAGAGAGCCCCCCTCAGGAACCACCATCAGCTTGAGCCGACGAGCCGCCTCAAGGACTTGCTGTCGCTGCTCCCGACGAGGCTGGTTATAGCTCTTGACACTGATGGCTCCCCACGACTTCAACCGGGTCAAATGGCCAAGAGCGTCCTCCAGGTCGTCGATCGGAGCGTAGTAGCCTGGAGCTTTAGCGCCGTAGACGATCGTTCCAGTAGAATAGATACGGGGCGCGGTGATCACCCCCGCTCGAGCCATCTCGGCGGCCGTAAAAATCTCGGCGGTGTCGTTAGAAGGGTCGTGGAGAGTGGTGACACCAAAGGCCAGACTGGCGTAATTCAGCCAGTTCTGTTGGGGGATCAGCTGATTGCTGCCCTGAGAGCCGTGCCAATGGACGTCTACTAAACCGGGCATCACCACTTTGCCCCTGGCTTCCACTCTATAGGCATCAGGTGGCACGGTCACCTGCTCGGAAGGTCCGACGGCCACAATCCGATTCCCCTCGACCACGACAGTCCCCGGGTCATGCACCTGGCGACCGTTCATGGTGATCACTTTGGCACCCACCACGGCTATCTTTCCCGAGGGGCGGTCATAGCTTTTCTGAAAAGAGAGAGAACGCTGTTCAACCCGGCCCCCGTTAACCGATCGCGAGAACAGCTCAGGCCCAAGAGCCCAATGGATCTGGCTTCCACCTCGGGACCAGTGGACAAAGTCGGCCGAATGAACGTCAAGCTTCTCAGCCGGTAAGGACTTCATTCCGGCCGAGAGATCGGTGGCTCTTCCCGTTTCTACGTGGGGCAAAAGGTAGAGATGGAAATCTTGCTGGAAGGCGACGTGACCACCATCGGGGGCGACCCGAATCTCGGTCACCAACTCCCCGCCCTGATAGTGTTCGCGACTGTCCGAACCGTTAAGCTCGGCGCTATGAAGAGAGACCGTTTCGCCTCCTTTAAGATAGTAGAACCGTTGCGAGCTTATACCAAAATGAGGAGATATTCCGTCTCCAACAACCCTCTTAGGAGAGCCACCTCGACTGCTGACCCTATAGATTCCTGGCTCGCGGGCATAGTAGTGACTGAGGAGGTCCGAGCGTCCCAGCTTCCGATAGAGAATGGTAGAACCATCGGGAGAAAAAACCGGCTCGATGTACTGCCCTTTCTCGACCAAGACTCGGCTCTGACCTTGGAGGTCAGCCACTCTCACACTACCCTGAGTCTTGTCGTTCCAGGTTGTGTAGACAATCTCGCGCCCATCCCGACTGAAGCTCGGGTAGAATTCAAAGTGGTCGGTCTGGTTAGTGAGTCTCGTGGGAGCTCCCCCCGGCAAAGACTGCACCCACAAATACCCGAGAGCACTAAAGACAACGCGCTGACCGTCTGGTGATACCTGGGGCCATCGTATCGCCTTCACGGGGAACTGCTGGGGGGCCACTTCGACCGGAAAGCGGATAGCCTCAGCCACCTTCCTCGTGGTCTTGACTTGAAAGGGGATCCTGGTGGGGGCTTGCCCGGTTAAGCCGACTCGATAGAGATGGCCCTGAGCCCAGAAAACGATCTCTTTCGAATCGGGAGTCCAGGCCATTTTCGGATAAACGCCGTGGATGGCCCAGGTTTCTTGCATATCCCGCTCCAGGCCGTCGTAGAGGGCCCACTCCCGCCCCGATTCGATCTCGTGGACAAAAAGGACCGTCTTGCCACGCACTCTACGGACGAAAGCCAGCCACTTGCCGTCAGGCGAAGGGGTCGGATTGACCGAGCCTCCTGGTCCACTCAGATAGACCACCGTCTCGCCCTTCTCTCGGTCGAGGCGCTGAATGACATAGATCTGCTCGTTGGGATCTTTGTTGTATTCAAAAACCTGGCCCGGAGTGGTGTCCTGGCTATAGTAAAGATAGCGACCATCGGGCGAGAAAGCCGGTTCTCCCACATCTTTCTGGTCATTTGGCCGGGTGGTCATCTGCAGGCCCGGCCCCCCGATCAGCGGATACAGCCAGATCTCCCCGGCCCCCAGAGATCGAGCCGAGGTAAAGTGTTTGCGAGCTGCCAAAAATCGTCCGTCTGGGGTCCAAGCCGGTTGGGAAAGCAAACGAAAGTTCTCTTCCGTGACCTGGCGCGGATTCTGTCCGTTCTTATCGATCAACCAGATGTTGTCTCCGCCTCCGCGATCAGAGGTGTAGGCGATCTGACTCCCGTCGGGCGAGAAGCGGGGGTGCATATCCCAGGCTAAGCCCGTGGTCAGAGCTTTGGCCTCCCCCCCTTCTAGAGGAAGGGTATAGAGGTCTCCCAGCAGACCGAACACGAGAGTTTTACCGTCTGGAGAGAGGTCCAGGCTCATCCAGGTGCCCTCGGTGAGCTCAAGAGGAACCTCTTGGTAGGTGCCGGGAGCCTTTTCGATGTCCCAGTCGGCCCAGCTCGGGACCAGCAACAAAAGAAAGATGAGAAAAACTACCATATACCGACTTTCCCTGAAGATTTGCGGGCTGGCGCAGCGTAGCAGAGAGCCTCTACCTTCGGCCAGAGTTGAGCGGGCAAGGCGTGAGCCAGCACCACTCGTTTCTTTCTGCGGCTGCTTCGCCACTGACCAGGAGCGTTACCAAAGCCTTTCTGAGCAGCTTGCCAGAACTCGACGGCGTCTGGGATCGAATCCCAGTCCAGCACCCAAAGAAAAAAGCTCTGCTCGCCTTGTGTGTAAACCTTGTAGCGGTCCCCGCCCCAACCTTCTGCCGCCCTCTCCCGGTGAGGAACCCGATGCTGCTCCAGAAAAATCAGGACCAGGAACTCCCCCCCGGTATCCTCGCGAGACAGAGCTTGCCACCCCTCCAGTTCTTCAGGTAGAGAAGCCAGGTCGATCTCGACAGGTGGGTCGTTGACATAAAGATAGCGCTCCGGATGAAGCACTTGCTCGGTCGATTGGGGTAGCTGGTCATACATCCTGTTGACCATAGGCCAGCCTCCCAGCCGTCGGCCGGCCACCACCATATCAGCCCCCATGTAGTATGGGAAGATCAAAGCCTTCTTAAAATAGAGAGGAGCCCGGGTGTAGCTGCCCATCCCCGGCAAGGGGATCGGGAAGGCGGCCATCCAATCGGCCATTTCGGCCAGACTCAAATTCGCCTCATCCAAACTCTGTCCGCTGTGACGCATCTGATGATCGAACATGGCCAGAGTGGCGTCGCCCTCAAACAAAGAACTGGCGGCCATCATCCGATCAGTATTCTGGGCCTTGAGAGCTTGAGTTTGTAGCTTATCGAGATCGAAATGCTGATCGCCTAAAGCGTGGTCGAGTTCGTGATAGATCAGCATCTCGTAAGGGTCCTGGCCTCCCGAAAGGAGTTGAGTGGTCAGGCTCTTTCGGATATCGACCACAAAAAATTGACGGTGGATCGGGTCGTAAGCGCCGGCTATCTGCTCGGTGTAGAGCTCCTCGAGAAAACTGCGGATCTCGAACCCCTTCGGGACCAACCCCAAATGCTCCAGCATTTCGGTGTCGATGCGAGCCTGTGAGGGAGGATAATACTTGTCCATCTGCTCTCGAAAAAAGACGCCTAACTGTTCTCGATTCTTGACGTGCCAGGGAACGAAGTAGCGAAACTTAAGCCCTCGGTTCTCCTCGAGATGGTCGACGAGATGCTGAAGTGGGGCTCTCTTGGCCCGGTCCGTGAACTGCTCGACCACCGCCATCGTCTGGGGTATCACTCGGGCGCCGGGGGTGTCCCCCCAGACGCTCCAAAGTTCCCGTTCTGTTTCGTTCCAGGGATTGGCCCAGGCCGGCCAGGTCAAAAGGATGATGAGGAGAAGTCGGGTCACCTCGACCCGGTTCGCTCTCAGAACTGGGAATCATTCCCTCCTTGGCGAAGCCCCGGCTATGGATCCCTTGCTAGAGGAAGCTATCGGTGAACTTTAAAGCCCAGCCGCTAGACGACGAAATACTCGATTTCGTCACCACCGAAGCGGCCTACCTGATCTGCACTCACTCGGGACTCACGCTCCATGTGCGCAAATGCCGAACTCGCCAGCCGGCCATAGAAGATGAGGACAACTACACCAGCTTTATGTGGGCCGACACTCTGCAGGGCTACTTTCTGCTCCGTCAACAGTTCTGGCACGGCAAAGCCCAGCCGTGGCGCTTGATCCGTGAGATCACCCCCCAGGAGGCTTCGGTCTTCTTCTTCGACCAGTTCGACGATCAGGTCCTAGACTACGTGCTCAGCGAAGAGTTGCATCGTTGTCCGGAGCCGCCCGCGCTTTAGGCTCAGGGTCTTTCTGAGCTTTGCTTTCAGCTCGGCGGGAGAGGAACCCGTAGCCGATCTTGCCGACGAGGGCGGCCCCCGCTACTCCCAGGGCGGCCCCGGCCAGAGCCGGGGAGGCCGCAGCCGTCACAGCCGTGGCGATGATGGCAGCCCCGAAAGTTAGTTCCAGGGCTCCTTTGGCCCGTTTGCCTTTGTAAATCTTGTGCGCCCCAAGACCGACATCGATAGCCCCATGGACTACCCCGAGCGGGGCCAGAGTGGTCGCTGCAGCCGCTCCGACGGCGACCACGGTGGGATGACTGAGAGCCATGCCGAGCATGGTAGCGCTGGCGGCCAGACTGCGCGCCCCAACCGTAAGAGCTCCGACTCCTTCGGCCATCGTGGTGATAGTCTTTTCTTTCATCCAACCTTGTTCGCGACCCAGGCGCAGGCTCTCGCGCACCTCTCTCTGTCCAAGGTAGGTCATCAGAGGGGCGGCTATCAAGCCCGAGACGCCGGCAAACCCGATTAGAGCGCCGGCTTCCCAACCGGTGAGCTTAGCCGCTGCCTGAGCAGCATGGGTCGCGTCGGCCGCCTCCGTCGTTGCGCCCGCTTTGGCGGCCACAGCTTTGACTTTAGCAGCGCTCAGGTCTGCTAGCGGTGTGGCTTTCACGCCAGCCACCTCGGCCCCAGACTGAATGGCTACAACATCGACCGACTGATAGGTCCCCACCCCTCGACCAGCGTCGGTGGAATTCTTCAGAGCTTTGAGACTCAACTTAGCCTGAAGCTCCACGCCCTCCGCACTGATATGGCCCCCTAGACCAGCGTGTTTAGTCCCTTCGCCCTCGGAGGGATGCCGATCAAATCCATAGGTATCGACAACGGAGTTCGCAAATGACCTGAGGTCATCGTGATGGTGTTGGCCACGATTGGGCTCAAAAGCCATAGCCGCCACCCGCCACGCTGGCAAATGAGCTGTTCTATAGACAAACGGCATGGTGGTTGAGTTAACTTTGCCCATAAGCTCCTCGCTCAGACCATTCTCACGAACGGCCCTAGATAGAGTTCCCACTCCGGCCCAGCCTACGGCAAATCGCTTAAAAATTCATGAAAATTCGCGTCCCAGAGCGGGAGCCAACACCTTGAGCTGCTCGACCAAGGCACGGAAAGCCTGAAAGCTTAAAGCCTGGTCAGCATCAGAAACAGATTTCTCGGGTTGGGGGTGAGTCTCGACGATCAATCCATCGGCCCCCGCCGCCAGCCCAGCGTAAGCCAGGGCCGGAACCAGTTCTCGGTCGCCTGCCGCGTGGGAAGGGTCGACGATAACTGGAAGGTGAGAGAGTCGCTTGAGCACCGGGACAGCCGCGATATCGAGGGTGTTTCGGGTCATCGTCTCAAAGGTGCGAATGCCGCGCTCGCATAACATCACCTGATTGTTGCCATTGGAGAGAATGTATTCCGCTGACAGCAGAAACTCTTTGAGCGAGCTCATCATCCCTCGCTTGAGCAAGACGGGAATCCGGGCCAGGCCCAGCTCTTGCAGCAATGCGAAGTTCTGCATGTTGCGGGCCCCAACCTGAATCATATCAGCATAGTCGGCCACCAGCGCGACATCACCGGGAGCGATACATTCGGTCACGATTCGAACACCGTAACGGTTGCGCGCTTCCCTCAACAGTTCCAAGCCCTCTTTGCCCAAGCCCTGAAAGCTATAGGGTGAGGTTCGCGGCTTGAAGGCGCCGCCACGCATGAATGGGACTCCCGTCTCTTTAAGGAGTTCAGCCACCTCCGAAAGCTGTTGATGAGACTCGACCGCACAGGGCCCCCCGATCAGGGCGATCTTCTTGCCACCAATAGGAATGCCGCCTACCCGCACAACCGAGGACTCGGGCTGAAAATCCCGGCTGGCCAGCTTGTAAGGGCCTGAAGAGACATAGGCCTGGGAGACTCCTTCGAGGGTAGCCAGACCGGCTTGCAACTCTTCATCAACCGGCTCGACCAGACAGCCGATCTGAGTGTAACGCTCGCCTCGACTCAAGTGGGGCTGCAAGCCCTTCTGTTCGATCCTTTTCAAAACAGCCCCGATCTGTTTCACCGAGGCGTTTTCTTCCATCACCACTATCAGCACTCGGCAACGTTCTGCGTGAGCCAACCGTTTACCTTGAGTTCACAAAGTTCGGGTGGTGGAAACATATTTTTAGAAAACCATGATCACAGCTGTCCGCCCCCCCTTCTCCTCGTTTTCACTGACCTACCGTCAAGCCCTGACCGCCGAGTCCGAGACAACTCTGCCCCAAGATCGATTTGTGGCCAGTTCGGCTCCAGCCATTTCAGAATCAGACCAAAGTGACACCCGCGTCGACTGGCATAAAGACCAGATCATCTATTTCCCCCTGACCGATCGTTTCCACGACGGTGACCCCACCAATAACTCTGAAATCCGGCGCGACCACCCGTCCGGTTTCTATGGTGGTGATCACGCCGGACTGATCGAGAAACTCGACTACATCAAGAGCCTGGGGGTGACTACCGTCTGGCTGAGTCCGATGGCCGACAACGCCACCGAATTGACTCTGCCCGACTATCATGGCTACGGCCACCACGGCTACTGGATCAAAGACCACGAGCAGATCGAAGAGCATCAAGGCAACTGGGATACCGCTAAGACCCTGGTTGAGGAAGCGCACAAAAGAGGGTTGAAGGTCGTGCTCGATGTGGTTCTCAACCACGTTCACCCCGAGCACCCCTTTGTCAGTCAGCCCGATAAGCATGACTGGTTTCACCACAACGGCCGCATCATCGACTGGGATGACCCTTTCCAGTCGGTCTACGGCGACCTGGGGGGACTGCCGGACCTGGCCCAGGAGAACCCAGAGGTGTTTAACTACCTTCTTGACAACACCGCCATGTGGGTTGAGGAACTGGGCCTCGACGGAGTTCGTCTCGACGCCGTCAAGCACATTCAGAAAGACTTCTGGCGTGACTTTGTTCCGGCCCTTAAAGAGCGTTGCGGTGACGACCTCTTCGTCATGGGGGAGGTTTTCCACGGCGATGCTCGAGTGGTGGCCGACTACCAGCGCAACGGGATCGACTATGTCTTCGACCTGCCTCTATACTACACGATGACCGATGTCTTTGGCCGGGGCGCGAGCATGCGCCACCTGGCTAACCGACTGGCCGAAGACTCCCACTACCCCGACCCTTCCAAGCTAGTGACCGTTCTCGACAACCACGACCTGCCTCGTTTCACCCATACGGCTGTGGGAGACAAGCGCCAACGACTCAAGCTGGCCATGGCCTTCTTGATGGCCGCCCGTGGAGTTCCCTCGGTCTACTACGGCACCGAGGTCGGTATGGAGGGAGGGCACGACCCCGACAACCGGCGCATGATGGAGTTCGACCGCGACCCCGAACTGCGCAGTTACTTCACGAACCTCACCGCCATGCGAAACGAGTTGACTCCCTTGCGTCAGGGCGTTCAGCGCGAAATGTGGCAAGACGATAGCGTTTACGCCTTCTCTCGGACCCACGAAGGCGAAGAGGTGATCGCCGTCTTTCACAACAGTGAACACGGCACCAGCCGTTCCATCCCTCTCAGGGCGGAGAGCCCCATTGCTGAGGGTGCCCGCCTACGAGACCGTCTGACGGGCCGCGAGTTTAGCATCCAACATGGTCGTCTCAACATCAACTTAGAGCCGCTCCAAGCGGCTGTCCTTGAGGTAATCTGATGAAAATCTGCGCTCTTCCCCCGGCCCCTTCGGTCAGAGCAACCCATTTCTCCCCCGCTCCCACCGAGCTGACTCAAGCCGATACCTACGTTCCCAGCTGCAAAGAAGACGAGACCGTGACGGTCGGCACCAAACGCGAGTTCCACACCTGGGATATGTCGGTCATGCCTCCCGGGGACAAGCTCGTCAAGGCCACCTGTCGCGCCGTCGGCGAGCACGGCTATATCTTCGTGGATGATGAAGTCTGGGGACGCCTGGTTTCAGAAGAAGACGTCTTTGAAATTGACCAACGGTTCCATCGTCAGTCTCCGCCCGGCTCGGTCGACCCCCGGGCCGGCATCGCCGAGAACAACCACACCTACTTTGGGGAGCCTCCTCTCGGCCTGGACGACGATCCTCGCGTCTATATCCTGGTCACCGAAATGGCCAGTTTCCGGGGCACAGTCCTGGACGGCTACTTCAACCCTTTTGATACTCTCCTTGATGAACAGGCTCAGGAGCAATACGGGCAGCGTTCCAACGAAAAAGAGATCGTCTACCTCAACGCCGCCGCGAGACGGATCGACTCCGACTACATGATGGGTGTTTTGGCCCACGAGCATCAGCATCTCCTGCATCATCAGCACGACCCCCTGGAAGAAAGCTGGTTGAGTGAGACACTAGGTGAAGTGGCCATGAAAATCAACGGCTACCACACCGATATCGGCCACGTGGTTCGCCACCAGGCTCACCCGGACCGACCTCTCGTCAGCCAAACCTACGTCGACTACGGAGCCTGCTTGCTCTTTGGGAGCTACCTCACCGAACGTTATGGCAAAGGACTTATCCAGGACCTGGCCCAAAACCCCAGCACGGGCATCGCCTCCCTCAATGAAAGCCTGGAGAACCTGGGTCAGCCGGAGCGGTTCGAAGGACTCTATCAGGATTGGGTCGTGGCCAACTACTGCGACGCCCGTGGGGTAGCCACCCCTGGACTTCACTACGCCACTCTTGATCCCCCGGCCCCCAGCGAAGTCCTGGTGGAGGGAGACTCCTATGTAGACCAAAACAGCCTGCGCCCGACAGGGGCCCGCTACTATCGACTGCCCGAGCGCTCGCTGAGCCTGTTGCTCGAAGGCGGGGACGGGCTGACGGCTGAGGTCCTCGAATTTGATGGACCCCGGGTTCGGCGCATTCCCGTCGACGGCAGCTTGAGTCTGGAGGGCCCTGGCGATCGGGTTTTAGCCCTGGGTTCGCTGGCCTCTGAAGAAGTCGACTACACCCTGGCCATAGCCTGACGAAACGAGTTCAAGAAAGTATAGACCCCTTCTTGAACACCCTGGCCGTTCAGGCTCTCGATCTGCCTAAGGAGGGCACTCCCTACAATCACCCCATCAGCGCTAGCGGCCACTCGCGCGGCCTGCTCAGGCGTTGAGATGCCAAAACCGACACAAACGGGGTGAGAACACTCTCGCTTGGCTCGCTCGATCAACTCCTCAATTTCGGGGGGCAGCTCGGTGCGCGCCCCGGTCACACCTTTCACCGAGACCAAATAGAGGAACCCTCTTGTGCGGGCGGCCAAGCGGGCAGCCCTTTCGGCTGGGGTGGTGGGCGAGCAAAGCTGAACGAGATCGATGCCGGCGGCGGCCGTGATCTGCTCGAGTTCTTCACTCTCATCGAGGGGGAGGTCGGGCACGATCAAGCCCTCGGCTCCAGCCTCGGCGATCTGCTGGCAAAACTTCTCGGGTCCGGGATGCCAAACGAGATTAGCGTAGGTCATCACCACAGCCCCAAGACCTGTCTCGTCAGTGGCGCGCCGCGTTAACTCCAAGCTCTTACGGTAGTTGACACCTCGAGCCAGAGCCTCAGCCGAAGTCCTCTGAATGACCGGCCCGTCGGCTACCGGATCAGTGAAGGGAAAGCCGACCTCAAAATGGCTACAACCGGCTTGGCCGGCTCCTTTGACGGCTTCCACAAAACCATCGTCATCGGGCCAACCGGCGGTGAAATAGGGAATCAGCGTCGGAGTCTCAAGCTTCACGGAGCAGTCTTTTCACTTCCATCACATCTTTATCGCCCCGACCGGAATTGCAGACCACCACCTTGGTGGCCGGATCGAGTTGAGGAAGATTCTGGTGGCACCAGGCGAAAGCATGGGCCGTTTCGAGAGCCGTGAGAATGCCCTCGGTGCGGGCCACCAAACCGAAAGCTTCCAGGGCCTCCTGATCCGTGACCGAGTCATACTCCACCCGCCCTTCGGTCATCCAGTAGCTATGCTCAGGACCGACTCCAGGATAATCCAGACCGGCTGAGACAGAGTGAGTGGCTTGCACCTGGCCTTCCTGTTGAAGGAGGAAGGTTCTAGCTCCGTGCAGGATGCCGGGTCGACCCTCGGTTAAAGAGCAACAGTGCTGCCCGGAACCCACTCCGCCACCGCCCGCTTCCACTCCAACCAGGCGCACCCCCGGCCGCTCTACGAAGGGGGCAAAGGCACCTGCAGCATTCGATCCCCCTCCAACACAAGCGACAACCAGGTCCGGATCCTGACCCAGTTGCTGATGGATTTCGCGCCCGATCACAGACTGGAAGTCTCGGACCATCATAGGAAAAGGGTGGGGCCCCACCACCGAGCCGATGATGTAGTGAGTGTCATCGGCGTGGCCGACCCAATCCCTCATGGCCTCGTTGGTAGCATCCTTCAAGGTCTTCGAGCCGGACTCGACGGGCACCACCTGAGCCCCTAATAGCTCCATCCGATAGACGTTCAGCGACTGGCGACGGACATCTTCTGAGCCCATGTAGACGATGCATTCCAGACCGAAATGAGCACAGACTGTGGCTGTGGCTACTCCGTGTTGGCCCGCTCCTGTCTCGGCGATGATCCGCTTCTTGCCCAGCCGTCGGGCCAACAAAGCCTGGCCCAAACAGTTGTTGAGTTTGTGGGAGCCGGTGTGATTGAGGTCCTCACGCTTGAGATAGAGGTCGACTTGCCACAGGTCGGCTAGCCGTTGAGCTCTGTAGAGAGGGGTCGGCCGACCCGCGAAAGTGGCCATAATCTCAGACAACTCTCGCCAATAACCGTCGTCCTCACAGACTTCTCGGTAGCTTTGCTCGAGCTGTTGCAGGGCCCCGATGAGAGTTTCGGGCACAAAACGGCCCCCGAACTCGCCAAAACGGCCTCGTTCATCGGGCACTCGGGAGGGATTGACTTTCACAGGAACGGTCAGGCTCATTCTGGCTGATTCGCGCTCAGCCGGTGCGCGCCTTCCTCATCAGACGCTCGACCAGCCTCTTGTCTTTCAGTCCTGGAGCCGATTCGACCCCACTGGAGAGGTCGATTCCCCAGGGGCCCACTTCAGAGATCGCTTGCGAGATATTCTCCGGGTTGAGACCTCCGGAAAGAAAGAAGGGTCTACTAAAGGAGCGTCCTCGAAGCCATTCCCAGTTGAAACTGCGCCCGGTCCCCCCGGCCTGGTCGGGATGGTAGGCGTCAAAAAGGAAAGCCGAGACCACTTCTTGGAAAGATGAAACCTCAAGATCCTGAGGAGTGCGAACTCGGATAGCCTTCACTACCCGACTCTCAAACTGAGCGCAGAACTCTACTGTTTCGTGACCATGAAACTGAACCCAGTCTAACCCGCAGCTCAAAGCTTGCTCGACCTCCTGCCAGCCGGGATCGACAAAAACGCCCACGCGAGCTACTGGCGGGGGAACAAGAGCCGTCAAATCTTTCAGTTTCTCAAGCGAAACGCGGCGGGGACTTTTGGCTAGCACGAAACCCACAGCGTCGACCCCGGCAGCCACCACCATAGCGACATCTTCTGGCCGGGTTAGGCCACAGACCTTAACTCTGGTCAACCGGCTTTCCGTTGCTGGGAACGTCTAAGTTTCCGAGTTGGCGGTGCAGCTGCTCGAGTTCCTCGGATTCAACTCGAGCCAGGTAACCTCGCAGATGTCGAAACCCATCGAGGGCATCCCAAATCGCTAGACCCATTAAAAAGAGAGCCAGCCCTAATACTGATACCCAGTATTGGAACTGAGCGATGGTAGCAGCCGCGTCTTGGGATGGGTCTTTGGGAATCTCCCCAAAATAGACCATCGCTGCCAAAATCAAAAGCATGAAGGCCCCCAGAGAACGACGGATCGTCTTCGTGAACCGCACCTGCCCGGTGGCTCGCTCGCGACGGTAACTGCGGAACTCGAAGCCGAGGAAGACCAACCCACCGGCAAAGATAGCAGCGGGAAACAACCGCAGAAGAAGCATATCCATTCTGGTTCAGGTTAGCGCCCGTCCGGGCGATTGTCAACTTGCCGTTAGCACCCGAAAGACTCGGATCGGCTCTCGTCTCCCACGCACGAAGAGCGAACGTAACGGCTCGACGGGAAAGTCTTGACTGACGCAATTTTCGGAAACCAGAGTATCGTCCGGCAATTTGCGAGAAAGGCGCTCTAACCGGGAAGCCCCGTGCATCAGCTCCTGCTTAGCTACTTCCTCCCAGGAATCGCCGGGCTGTCGATTGGGGATTTCGCCGGTAAACACGCCCGCCGAGACGGTCGGCGTGGCTTGCAGACTGTAACGACTCAGGACGGAGGTCACCCGGGTCCGCATCGCCGAGACAGAATTGACGGCTCGGCTGCCATGCTGATCGCCACAAAAGGCGGCCACAATGCGGGTTCCGTAGCGGTCGAGAACACGCCCATCAAAACTGCGGATAGAATTCTCAAGTTCTTCTACCAGACGGGCCTCGAGTTCGGTAGCCTCGAGAGGACTGCGGCCACGAGTGAGCACCGTGAAACCGGGCACATCGGCAGCCAACACGCTGACAGGATCTCCGTCGGCCGGCTCCCTGGGAATGGCGTCGGGCAGAGCCCGGGGAAGACCCACCCCCCCCGTTTTCTCAATCACTTCTTCCGATTCGATCGATTCAGCCGATTCGCCCCGCAGAAGCTTGCGGACTTGAGCCAATCTCTGCTTTAAAGCCCGGGCATTAGGAGGGCGATTGTTGGGATCTTTAGCCATCAGCGTCAGGATTAAAGACTCGACCTCGGGATGAATATCGGGGTTATGCATCCGGGGTGGCTTGGGGTCTTCGTGCACGTGGAGGTAGAGAATGGAAGCCGGGTCATCAGCCGTGAACGGAATCTTGCCACAGAGGGCTTCATACAGCATCACTCCGAGTGCGTAAAGATCGCTGCGCTCATCAGCCGGTCGCCCAGAAGCCTGCTCGGGGGCCATATAGCTACAGGTGCCCAGAGCTGACCCCGAGCGAGTCAGATGAGAGATCTCGGGCAACCTTACCCGAGCCAAGCCAAAATCCAAAACTTTGACTTTGTCACCCTTAGAGACGACGATATTGTCCGGCTTCATGTCACGATGCACGATGCCCCGGTCGTGAGCATGAGCGAGGGCATCACAAAGGTCTTCAAGGAGAGCTAAAAGACGATCCGCATCGGGCTTCTCTCTTCTGACAAAGCGCCGCAGCGAAATGCCATCGACCAGCTCCATCACGATGTAGGGACGGTTCTCGTCACAAAATTTCAGCACTTTGACGATGCCTGGATGATTGAGCATCCGGGCCGCCCGGGCCTCGCGAGCGAAACGACGACGCGCGTGACGAGACTCGCTCAGGTCGCGCCGCAGAATCTTGATGGCCACGGACTTTCGCGACACCAGATCGAGAGCCCGGTAGACAGAACCCATCCCGCCTTCACCGAGCTTACCCTCTAACTGGAAACGACCGCCCAACACCTTTTTAGACATAGCCATTTTCGTTTCGCTTGACTCCTAGAAAATCCTTCAAGTTTTCCCTCTCGACGAAGCCAAAACAAGAGGTTTCATTGATCTCATCGCACCTCGACGGCTATAATGAGAAAACCCTAGTAGGAGCGACGCCCTTGACCAAAAAAATTCTCAGCCTCTTAGCTATTGTAGCCATCGCGCTGCCTGTTCTGGCCAAAGCGCCTGAGGCCCTGACCGTCTTCGTCAACGGCTACCGAGTGACCGGCAAAGCTCTGTGGTACAAAGGTCGCATCTATGTTCCCCTGGAGGACGTGGCCAATTCCACCAACGGCCACTATAACTACGACCCATCCCGAAAGGTAGCCAGCGCCAGTATCGGGTCGGCCGTGGCCGGACCAGAGCAACCAGCAGCGGCCTCTGCAGAACGTCCTTTCATCGAGGTGGTCTGGGAGAAGAAATACACCACCGGCAACAACGCTCGAGTGGTTGCCACCTTGACCAATCAGGGCTCCCTGCCAGCCCGAGACCTGGAAGCGATCTGTATCTTTAAGGACTCCTCTCTTCAAGAACTGACCTCCGTGACTCGACCGGTGGGCACTCTGGGACCGGGCCAAACCCGAACCGTTGAGTTTCAACTGTTCAACTCTCAAAGCCCCACCCAGGGTGAAATCGCGGCTAGCAAACAGTGGAACCGCATTTCTTACGAACTGCGCTTCAACTACAACTAGTAGGGCGTGTTGACAATCAGCGACGACCGTCACTGCTTTCTTTCCTTTGGTTGAG